>JAVJSV010000004.1 GCA_040219235.1 Rhodospirillaceae bacterium | reverse complement strand
AAATGGGCTCAAATAGACCAAGACGGTCCCAAATAAACCGCCCATAAATTTGCAGAAAAGTGGTAGCGGAGGAGAGATTTGAACTCCCGACACATGGATTATGATTCCACTGCTCTAACCAACTGAGCTACTCCGCCACACCCTTTGAGGCGGCGATTTATTAGCGTTGACCTGGTCTATTGTCAAACACTGGTGCAAAATCAGCCGTTTATTGCAGCCACCTAGGCGGGCAGCGCCCCGACTTCTAAGCGCTTGTTGAGTGGAAGAAAGTCAGTTTTTTGGTCTGCTTTAATCCATCCGCCCCCCAGAATCTGGTCTCCGTCATAAATTACGCAAGCCTGACCAGGAGAAACACCATAGAGCGGTTCCTTAAACTTAACCGTCGCTGATTTCTCTAACATATTGAAATCTAACGTTGCTGGAACAGGTTCATGGGTATTCCTGACTCGAGCTAAAATGTCTTGTGAAGTCTGTAAATGTCCACCTTCTATGGATAACCAGTTTAAATCTCGGAGCGTCACCTCTGTTTTGGCAAGAGCCTCTCTTGGTCCAACGACAACGGTGCTGTCTTCAGGACTGATCGAGATAACGTAAATAGGGGTCTCTTCTCCGCCGAGCCTCAACCCTCTGCGTTGACCAACTGTGTAGTGACCAATGCCGTCATGCGGTCCTAAATCACGACCATCAATATGCTTGAATCGACCTTTTGAGGGCTCACTCGGAACGAATTTCTCAATAATATCTGTGTAACTACCAGTCGGCACGAAACAAATATCCTGGCTATCCGGTTTTGAAGCAATACTGAGGTCATATTTTTCCGCTAGTCGTCGCGTCTCAGCTTTCGTCAACTCACCTATCGGAAACCTGAGATACTCGAGTTGATCCTTTGTTGTTGCGAACAAAAAGTAAGATTGATCTTTGCTTAGATCAATCGCACGACGCATGATAATGGCACGCTCTTGGTCAACTCTTCGAATATAATGGCCCGTCGCCAGGGCTTCAGCGCCAATATCTTTTGCTGCTGCAATTAAATCCCTAAACTTAACGGTCTGATTACAAAGGACACAGGGTATAGGTGTCTCACCTTTCTGATAAGCCTCAGCAAACGGAACAATGACATCGGCCTCAAAGCGCTTTTCATAGTCTAATACGTAATGAGGAATGCCTAGCTTTTGTGCGACCCGTCTCGCATCATGAATGTCTTGGCCGGCACAGCAGGTTTTGGATTTTGAGGTAGCCAGCCCATGATCATACAGTTGCATGGTCAGCCCAATAACATCATAACCCTGCTCAACCAAAAGTGCCGCAGCAACCGAGCTATCCACTCCGCCAGACATCGCGACAGCAACTCTTTTTTTAGACTTGAGAGAATTTGTAAGAAGGTTATTCATAACAGGCGGCATATATCCCAGCACTCAAATAACTGCAACACCACATTGATATCATGAGACCCCTTTATCCTAGCATATTGTGTGTTTCATTAGGGAGTGAAACGAGCAACCCATTAAGGTTTGGAGTTAACCTGATTTGGCATCCTAGCCGGGAAGTTCTTGTTAATCCGTGTGTCAAGTCCAGCATATCCTGCTCTTCCTCTGATGGGTCTTGGAGCGCATCAAACCATTCAGCTGATACGATGACATGGCATGTGGAGCAAGCCATCGCACCTTCGCACGCACCTTCAATAGAAAGGTCATTTGCTCGGGCAACATCTAACAAAGTTTGCCCCACTTCACATTGTAAAGCTGCTTTTTCTCCTGATGAAAAAATAAAAGTAACTTCAATCACTAAAAAACTCCACGAGCAGATATAATGAAAGTACAACTCTAGACGTTCAGAGCTCTGCCCAAACGTTTAAAAACGCCTCTAACTCAGACCAGGCAGTATTTTGACCAATGCTGATACGGATAGCAGACCCAGCGAGACTTTCATTGACTGACATCGCCTTTAGAACGTGACTTGTCGCAACTTTTCCGGACGAGCAAGCCGCTCCGGCGCTTACTGAATAACCGCTAAGATCAAGTTTAATAATCTGCCGCTCGTTACTCATCCCCTCAAGGGCCACACATGTGGTATTTGGTAACCGCGGTCTATCTTCGCCAAAAATCACTGCATCAGGGCGCATCTCGCGGATTTTGGCTTCTAACCTGTTACGTAAATCTTCAATCGCCATCAAATTGGACTGTGCGTTCACAAGCTGAGCGGCTGTTCCAAACCCGGCAATGCCGGAAACGTTCTCAGTTCCTGCGCGCATAGAGCGTTCTTGTCCGCCCCCGATAATGAGCGGCTTGAGCTGCTGGGACACATTACTAACAAAACAGCCAACCCCTTGAGGCCCACCGATTTTATGTGCTGAAAAAGTTAAAAAATCTGCCTCTATTGGCAAACTGTTCTGGCTCAGTTTTCCTGGCCCCTGTACAGAATCACATAATATCAAACCGCCGCGATAATGGACGATATCAATCGCCTCGCGTGTTGGCTGGATCACACCAGTTTCATTGTTTGCAGTCATTAAGCAAAATAGAAATGGTGAATTAATAGATGAAAGTGTCTCCCGGAGTGCCTCGAGTGAAAGCTCTCCTGTCGGGTGCACTGGAATATGATTTCTTGTAGGAACGAGTTCAAGAATCGAGGGATGCTCTATTGATGAACAAAAAATTTCCTTAACAAGGCCAGCATATTTAAGCCCTAGTATAATCGTTGAATTTGCTTCTGTAGCACCAGAGCAAAACGTAACTGCAGAAGGGGCCACGCCGATCATTTGCCCCACCTGATCTCTTGCATCTTCTATTATCGCCTTGGATAAGCGACCATCTTGATGGATAGAAGAAGGATTACCCGTAATGGCAAGCGCCATGGATATAGATTCTATTACTTCAGGACGTACCGGAGCAGTCGCGTTGTAATCTAGGTATTTTCTTTGATTTGGGATTGCCATAACAATCCCACTTCTAGCACCTACTCAGCAGCTCGTGGTGCAGATTCAGCAGGTATTTGATCATAACCGACTCTGCCATCCACAACGTCTTGAAGAGACACCCCATTAAAGACTGTTAAAACTTTAGCGCTCATTGCATCCCAGAAAGCCTTGGTAGAGTCTGATGAGCTCCCAAGAGGCATTACATCGGGAGAAACATAAGGCTGTTTCTCATCCAAAGCAGAAATAATCTCTCCTGTTGAAATGCTGTCCGCAGAACGGGATAGAAGGTATCCTCCACCAGGACCACGCACACTTACAACTAAACCACTCTTGCGAAGAGATGCAAAAACCTGTTCAAGATATGATAGCGAGATAGACTGTTTTTCTGCCAAAACAGCCAGAGCTAACGGCTTTTGTGGGCGTCTAAGAGCCAACTCGACCATGCCATTCAGTGCTAATTCAGCTTTTGTAGTTGGTTTCACGTCAAAAATCCGATTTTGCGTTACAATTAACATTTGTACGGCTTAGATTTTACTTCGGATCATCGATTTTTATATTTTAATTCCAATCGGTTAGGTGTTCTGTCATAAGTTATTTATCGGCTTTGATGCGAAATCGCTTTTGCATCTGGGTATAGTTTTACGTAAATAAGGTCTAACACCCTTTCTTTCGCTGACCAGGAAGTCAGCAAATCAACGGATTAAAAATGCCAGAAATTATTATCAACGGGCCAGAAGGTCGTCTTGAAGGGCGATACCATCATGCTGAAGATCCAAAATCCCCCTTAGCCATTATTCTTCACCCCCATCCACAACACGGCGGGACGATGAATAACAAGATCGTATACAATCTGTATTACATATTTGTGCGACGTGGTTATTCGGTACTGAGATTTAACTTCCGAGGT
This sequence comes from Rhodospirillaceae bacterium, assembly GCA_040219235.1. NCBI lineage: Bacteria > Pseudomonadati > Pseudomonadota > Alphaproteobacteria > Rhodospirillales > Rhodospirillaceae > Rhodospirillaceae bacterium. Next base: position 124,395 of record JAVJSV010000004.1, on the reverse strand, counting down.
GTTGGTCGATCTCAAGGCGAGTTTGACAACGGAACCGGCGAATTATCTGACGCTGCTGGTGCTCTTGATTGGATGCAATCCATTAAGCCCAACGCCAGTGCATGCTGGGTCGCTGGTTTTTCATTCGGTGCATGGATTGGGATGCAGTTGCTGATGAGACGCCCAGAAGTAGAAGGTTTCATATCAATAGCACCGCCCGCCAACATGTATGACTTTTCCTTCTTAGCACCTTGTCCATCATCCGGACTAATTGTGCAGGGCACAAATGATGATGTTGTTCCTGAACCCTCGGTAGAGAAACTCTGCAATAAACTAGCATTGCAAAAGAATATTACCGTCGACTACAACTTGATAAAGGGCGCAAACCACTTCTTCAAAGATCATATGGATCAATTATCAACGTCAGTTGACACCTATTTAGATGCGAGAGACGCCTTAAAGGCACAGGGAAATACCTAAGTTTAACAAAGTTTACCCGTTGGTAAATCGGGCTCAATCAATTTCCCTCCCGTAAGCGGTTCACTCACGCCTGTCGTCCCCTTAAATGAGAGGGGTAGACCTCTTACCGATCTAACAGCCATGAATGCGAAAGCCTGCGCTTCTAGATCATCACCATTGACTCCGACTGAGTCGATTTTTTCTACAGAGCAATGGCTTCTGGCAGATATCCCCGCCATGAGGGTTTCATTGTGGCGACCGCCTCCTGTCACATAAAGCTTTTTTGGAAGTTTGGGGCAAAGGCTAAAAGAAGAAATAATAGACTGCGCTGTAAATGCACAGAGAGTCGCCGTTCCATCAGCAGGGCTTAAACCAATTATTGGTTTTATAGAAAAGTCAGACCTATCCAGACTCTTTGGATATCCTAACTTGAAATAAGAATTTTCAAGAAGTTGAGTTAAGGCTTTCTGATCAATTGCCCCGTTTGCAGCAAGAGAGCCATTATTATCGAAGCGTTCACCAGTGCATTTCTCCACCCAAGCGTCCATCAGAGCATTGCCAGGTCCAGTATCAAACGCAATGACTTCATGATTAGACTCCCCTAACCATGTTACATTTGCGATCCCACCAATATTAACGACTGCAATAGGTTTTTCCTCATTATGCAATAAAGCTGCGTGATAGACCGGGGCAAGCGGTGCCCCCTGCCCCCCATTGACAACATCGTTACTTCTAAAATCGTAGACTACTGGGACTCCAATATCATTCGCGAGTTTTGCTGGGTTGCCGATTTGTTGCGTTATTTTTTGCTCAGGCCGATGAAGAACAGTATGGCCATGAAAACCAATCAGGTCAGGCCGAGCCCACTTACTTGAAGGCTGCTCATAGCTTAACAGCTCTCGAATAATATCTATGTGGATACGGGTCAGTTCACCTGCAAGCGCGTCGTCCCCGGATTCCGTGTTAGTGGCACCAGCAATTTCAACTGCCTCTTTCAACTTCTTTCGAAAGGGATCAAGATAGGGTACTGTCAGGGCAGGCCCAATGGTTGTGATTGATTCTCCATCCGTTTCAATAAGCGCAGCATCAACTCCATCCAAAGAAGTTCCGCTCATCAGTCCAATCGCAACAAGTGGGCGTGTCGTGCTTTTAAGGTTCATCGTTGCCCTCTTAGAAAGCCCGTGATATCCACGGCGAATAGCGATTAGGCTACATTTACTGCTTCATTCATACTAATTACTCAATGGATATTCGGCCATGACGTCCGATTCATCAAGCCGTTCGGAACTCCTTAGTGTCTTGCAGTCACGAGGTTTTATTCATCAGTGCACGGACATTAACAAATTAGACGAACTCGCCGCTAAGCAAGTTGTAACTGCCTATAATGGGTTTGATGCAACAGCTGATAGTTTGCATGTCGGCCACCTATTGCCAATTATGATTCTGAGGTGGATCCAGAAAACAGGTCATAAACCCATAGCTTTGGTTGGTGGGGGAACGACAAAAGTTGGAGACCCGTCCGGTAAAGATGAAACCCGCCAGTTGCTTACTGAAATAGAGATCAATAGCAACATTGCTTCAATTAAGAAAACATTTGAACGACTGATATCTTTTGGAACTGGCGAAACGGATGCCATTCTTGTCAATAATGCAGAGTGGCTGGATAAGCTTGAGTATATTCCGTTTTTACGCGATATAGGACCACATTTTACAATCAACCGCATGTTAACGATGGACAGCGTGCGCCTTCGCCTTGACAGAGAACAACCACTTACTTTTTTAGAATTCAATTACATGATTTTGCAGTCCTATGACTTTACAGAATTGCATCGGAAATATGGCTGCCTACTGCAAACGGGTGGTTCTGACCAATGGGGCAATATCGTAAATGGCGTTGACCTGGGCCGCAGAACACTTGGTGCTGAACTCTTTGGTCTGACGTGCCCTTTGATCACAACTTCATCCGGAGCAAAAATGGGGAAAACAGCTGCTGGAGCTGTTTGGCTGAACGATGAGAAACTGAGTTCATATGAATACTATCAGTATTGGCGTAATACCGAAGACCCAGATGTAGGACGATTCTTGAGACTCTTCACTGAGCTTCCGCTAGAAGAGATAGAGCGCCTTGAGAAACTTAAAGGTGGAGAAATAAACGAAGCAAAAAAAATTCTCGCCTACGAAACCACGCTTATACTTCATGGAAAAGACGCTGCCGAATTAGCGCAAAACACCTCTCAAGAGACGTTCGAATCTGGCGGCACAGGAAGAGAACTTCCTACTGTAACCTTATCCAATGAAGAGCTATCTGAAAAAGTATCGCTTATCGACGCTTTGAAAAAATCTGGCCTATGCATTTCAAACGGAGAGGCCAGACGACTCATACAAGGCGGCGGCGCAAGGATAAATGGGCAACCCATTGATGACGATACAAGGTTACTTACTCAAGAAGATCTAGTCGACGGATCAATAAAACTATCAGCCGGAAAAAAGCGCCATGCCGTTATTATCCTCAATTAATCAACTTGAGTTAATTTGTTGACGACTGCTGCACGTCAATTAGGAGAGCATTATCTAGTTATTTGCAGCTTGCGGCGGATCGAATACTGAGAAAATCCCCCTTAAAAACCCAGGCGTTAAAGTGGCAAGTGGATTAACGGTAATCTCTGTACCATCGGCTTGCCCGCGTATCGCGTAGGTAGCAGCGAATATTCCTCCGTCCTCTTCTCCTCCAGTTAGCATTGGTCCGATCAATGGTATTGATCCAAGCGCACTGTTAAGGGCATAAGCTGGAACTATAGTTCCATTAGCGGTAAGCGTATTATTGGCAACATCGTATTGTCCTGCAGTTGTGAGGCCAATAGAAGTTCCATACATCGCACCATTGTTAATTTCCAATTTCTGGTCGGAGTAGTTGAAGGGAGCGTTCAATCTGGAAAAAGATAAGCCATCTCCCTGTAGCTCATCAACAATACCCGTTAGTGATGCAACTGAAAGAAGTCTCGCAAGTATAGGGGCATCTTTAATTTTGAAGGTCTTAATGCCCAGAGTTCCATTAATAGAACCATTTACTTGTATGGTCCCAGCAAGCGAAAGATCACCACCTACAACATTCTGACTTAAGCCTAGAGCCTTAAATAGAGCACCACTATCAGTACTGCTGGTGGTAAATACTCTCTCTTGCCCAGAAGGAGATAGATCAAATACAAAATTTTTATTGTTCTCCAAAACACCTTCAATTTTTATGATCGTCAACCCTGTAACTGACTGTTCAATCTCCGAGGTCACATTAGAAATCGGGCTGTTTTCTGAGAGCAACACGTTTTCAATTTGCCCTCTAAACCTGAATGCGGTTTTTGCTTCCTTAACACTTGAGCCTGCGAGACTTCTCGTGCGGTTACTTTGCGTAAATGACTGCCAAAAAGCACGACCATCTAAAAATGGACCGCGCGCTTCAATTTCAATAACTTCATTGTCCAAATTGTTAGCGATCAGCTCGAGCTCGCTTAGGCCAATCTTGCTGCGATCAAGCCGTAACGATTGAATTACTCCATTGTTCTGAAAATCTAAACGACCGCTCAACGCCAAATCTGATTCGTCAGACCTAACTTGAAAGCGTTGAATTGAAATCAATTTGCCATCAGAAATGTTTGCTTCAGCGTTAAATAAGGCTGGTATGTTTGGAGCCTTGCTCCAATTTAGATATGGGATATGCAACTCTGCTAGTCCCAAATCAGCCTCAATGATAAGTGTCTCTCTTTCGTCCCGGTTAACCGTATAAATAACCTCCGTTCTGATAGGACCATTGATAAATTGTGGTGCAATAAGAGTTGGAGCAAGCCCCGTAACAGACAACTGCTGGCTTTCCATAATCGCATCTAGAGCGTACTGCCGCCGGAAACTCTCACCACTGAAATTCTCACGCCAAGTAACGCCAGAACGAACACCATTTAACGATCCAGTACCAACAATATCCATGCCCAAGTTATCAACGGCTAAAGTAAATTGTCCGGATTCAACAGCTATACCAAATGCCGACTTCTCTATTTTTATATTTTGTAGTGATGCAGTCGCATTCACTTCAACATCCGCGAGAGTGACTTCCTTTATTAAAGGAAAATCAATACTCAACAGGAGTTCTGTGCTTCCAGAAACGACCTCAGCTGCTAGTCCTAGACGTTTCGCGTATTTTAGGGGCGGGTTATCAATAAGTGACACGGCATCTGAGATTTGACCGCTTACTCTGATGTCAATATCTGCAGCATGAGCTTCGCTATCAAGTCCGTGAAGCCTCACACGTCCATCATTAACTTCGAGATTTTCTCCTGTAATAGTTTCGTTCACATACCCCGAAGCGATATCGATCGTAACTTCGGATGTCGTGAGTGTCATTGCTCCAGAAACTTTACGAACAGCAGGCATTTGCCGAAGATATGTGACATCTACATCTTTAATATCCGCCGTACCGAACAATTCCTTTACTGCGACAGTCTCTAACGAAGTTCCACCGGCCTCTATATCAAAATTGGCTGCGCTCACTGTTCCACCATTAAGATTAGTCGCAATCCAACTGCGTGTATTCGGTTTAATATCTTGTGGCCAGTAACGCTGAATATCTTTCAAGGTCACTTCGTTAATCTGCAGATTCGCAGAAATCTTCGGCGCATCCTCAACCCAGCCTCCCTGAAGTGATCCTTTAGCAGTTGGCCCATCATTTGCTATAGACACCGCGAAATCCTCTATAGAGAATGATCTTAAACCACTACCAGCGAACGCCCGCAGACTGAATTCATTTACGGGGTAGGATCTCCCGATCGGTAAAGGAAGAGCGAGTTCCCCCTGACCTCGTGCCACCGCCAGCCTAGCTTCTACCAGCACGGGTAAGGCTTTCCTGATCTCAACGTCTAACTCTAACGTTCCATCAATATTCAGATCAGCGCCGTTTAGCACACTTAACAATGGTGTGAGCGTTGAAAAAGCTGACGGTCGAATCCCATCAAAATCTAATTTCAGAGACAATAATTCCTTAGCCTTATTAAACGTTCCGCTACCGTTAAGTGCAGATGCTCTACCGTCAGTCGTATAAGGCAATTCTATTTCGAGTTGCAGTCCATCATCGCTACGCTCGATCGCCAGCATTCCCGACGGAATAATCCACTCTGTCCCGGATGCCTGATCTACGAACTCTATAGTCGCATCACGTATCTGCACGCGACTTAAGTACACTACACGACTGTTAGAAAGCGCTGGGTCCGAGAGTGCAATTACGACAGCATTTAGCAGCTCGCTTTCTGAGTCTATAGGCGCTTTGGATTTACTATCTGCGTCTACACTATCGCTTTCACCTTGCACGCTATTACTGAAATTCAAGGGTTCTAAGCCAAGTAGAACCTGTCCATCATCTTGGCGAGAAAACCTAAGAGTAGGTTTCTCCAAAATCACTTCTTTCGGGTAAGGTGTTCCGTCGAGAATAGACTTTATACTCAAAGCCACTTTCATCTCTGGAAACGAAGCTAATATTGAGCCATCACTTTGTGCTGCTGTAACATTGAGGATTGTGACCAGCGGGGGAGAGTTGAATCCATCCCACTCGACATAGGCACCGCGAACATCGAATATGTAACCGCGCTGCTCAGAACTTAAAGCTTCAGCCAAATAGGGTGCTATAAAATCTATTTCAACCGGACCAACCGACAAACGCCAAACAAGGAACGCGAGGCCGCACAGTAGTATGCTGAAAATTGCTACAATCGCCTTTAGAAGCGAATGGACTGCGCCGTGGACCAATTCACGATTCCATAGTTATTCGAGAAACGCTTATTATCTGATTGCTCTAAGCGCGAGTATTCGGGCTGATGAATAGATTATAATCAGCTATCCATCTAAATGTAAGTTGAAAGCAGGTTAGGAGAAATGAGCAAGAGTTCATTGTTAGCGCACACAAACAGCATGGGTTTGCCTGTTCCCGTAAATAATAGCATGGGAGAGAGATTTCTTAATAAATGGGCAACAGAGGCAAAGCCAAAAATAAATTTCAGAGAAGATCATATCATAGGATTCGGATCAGATATCACGCTTTCTGACCTCTTCGTAAGTTTATTCAGCCATAGCCCTTACCTATCAAATGCTGCCATAAACCACCCAGTGTGCATAAATCGAATACTTGACCTGGGTCCTGATCAAGCATGGCTGCATTTTATGGCTGATCTCCAGAATGAACTGCACACCTATGAAGGCAGTATCGGCTCGTTGATGACTTATTTAAGAACGCAAAAAGTCAGGGCTGCGCTGCATATAGGTATATGTGATATTGCAACGCTTTGGGGCCTCCAAGACGTCACAAAAGCTCTATCGGAATTTGCCGATTCTTGCGTATCCAATGCCCTTGATTTTTTGCTCCGTTCAGAACAAAGCAATGGAAACATCGAGCTTTCCAATCCGATAATGTCCTCAGAAGAGACTGGAGTATTCGTACTTGCTCTCGGCAAGCTAGGAGCTGGTGAACTAAACTACTCGTCTGATATAGACTTGATTGTATTTTACGACCTTGATGGCGTTCCTTATCGGGGCACGAAATCAATACAAGAATGTATCGTCAAGCTCACCAAAACACTAATCAAGATACTCGATGAACGCACTGCAGATGGCTATGTGTTCAGAACGGACCTTCGCTTGCGGCCTGACCCATCCTCAACCTCAATTGCAGTATCTACCGAAGCAGCAGAAATATATTACGAAAGCTTAGGGCAAAACTGGGAACGCTCAGCGTATATTAAGGCAAGAGTTATCGCGGGCGACAGGGTCGCCGGCGAGAATTTTTTACGCAGGTTGGAACCGTTTATCTGGCGGAAATCTCTAGACTTCTATGCCATTCAAGACATTCACTCAATTAAACGCCAGATATACGCCACAAAAGGTGGTGAGCGCATAGATGTTCTAGGCCACAACATTAAACTAGGCCGAGGCGGCATTAGAGAAATTGAATTCTATGTGCAAATTCAACAGTTAATTTGGGGCGGTCGCCTTCACGAAGTTCGCTGCGCCCGCACCCTTGATGGTTTAGAAGCTCTACGCGAGTGCAATTTAATACAGGTGGAGCCTGCACAACAACTTTCTGAAGCCTATATATTTCTCAGAAATTTAGAGCATCGTTTACAGATGTTAAACGACGAGCAAACTCAAACTCTTCCGAAAGAAAAAGTAAAAGCTCAGAGCCTAGCCGCGTTTTCTGGTTTTCAAGAGTATTCCGATTTCGTCGAACATCTTAAATATCACATGCAAAACGTTGAACACCATTATGCTGAACTTTTTGAAGAGACGCCGAGTTTAACGATTGATGGTAATCTGGTGTTCACTGGCACGGATCACGATCCAGATACGCTCGAGACGCTAGATAAGTTAGGCTATAAAAACACTGAGGCTGTGTCACAAATAGTTAGGTCATGGCACCACGGTAGGCATAGAGCAACAAAGAGCACCCGTGCTAGACAAATCTTAACTGAACTCATTCCAAGCATTATATCTGCGTTCAGCAAAACCAGCCAGCCGGATCGCGCTCTTATCAAGTTCGATCAATTTTTAGAGAAGCTGCCATCTGGCGTACAATTATTTTCAGTATTTTTCTCAAACCCAGAAATATTAGACCTCGTTGCTGAAATAATGGGGAATGCTCCTCGGTTAGCCGATTATCTTACGGCATCAAGCAGTCGGCTCGAATATGTGCTCGACCCTGAGTTCTATGATGTTCTTCCTAGTCGCACGGAGCTGGGGCTTGATATAGACAATCTCCTGAATTCGGTCACCGACTTTGAGCAAAAACTAGATACATGCCGGCGTTGGACAAACGACATGAGATTTCGTGTTGGTATTCAAGTGTTGCGTGGCACTTTAAGTCCAATGAACGGCGCAGTTGTTCTTAGTAATATTGCGGAAGCAACAATCAGCAGCCTTACACCACAGGTACTCTCCGAATTTGAACCCAAGTTCGGGATTATAGAACACGGTGAGATCGCTATTATTGCCTACGGCAAACTGGCCAGCATGGAGTTAACTCCCACGTCAGATTTAGATCTTGTTTTTCTTTATGAATGTCCAAATGAGTCTGCTTCAAAAAAAGGAGAACGCACCCTGCCCGCCAGTTCATACTACACTCGGCTGGTTCAACGTATTCTCTCATCCCTATCCGTACAAACGTCAGAAGGGCAACTCTACGAAATTGACGTCCGCCTTCGACCGTCCGGTGATCAAGGTCCCTTGGCCAGCAGCATTGAAGCATTTGAAAAATACCAATTAGATGATGCCTGGACTTGGGAGCACCTAGCCCTCACGAAAACCCGAGCAATTTATGGCTCATCGCATATCAGAGAAAAATTTAATGAGATTAGAAACCGTGCACTTAGTGATAACAAAGACACGATTACACGTGCAAAAGAAATTCTAAGCATTCGCAACCGCTTGCGCGACAAATACACCTACCAGGGAGCCTGGGACATAAAACATATGCCAGGTGGATTAATGGATACCGAGTTTATTGTGCAATTTCTCGTGTTGGAACATTATCAGGACTTAAGTAACCAACAGCTAACCGGAACTCTTCAAGCCATATCAGTATTAGAGAAACACGGTTTCCTTGATAGTAAAGCCACAATAACTTTGTCCCAAGCTATTAAATTATGGAGCACAGTACTATGGCTTTTAAGGCTAACTTTAAGCTCAACCTCAAGTCCGTCGGATGTGCCTCTCGGTTTACAACGTAGGCTTCTTAAAGAAACCGACCAAACATCAATGGAAGCACTTGAAAAGTTTATCGACATCACCAGAGAAGGTGTACTAGCTATTTTCAATGATGTCTTTTTTATAAAAGAAACACGCTCGTCCGAAAATGAATAAAAATTGAGGTGATAATTATGACCACAGAAATTGGTAAAAAAGCGCCGGACTTTAACCTGCCTGCGACTGGGAAGAAAAAAATCAGCCTTAAATCCTTACGCGGAAAGAAGGTAATAATATATTTCTATCCCAAAGATGACACACCGGGTTGCACAAAAGAATCGTGTGGGTTCAGGGATAACATCAGTGCGTTTAAAAAATCAGGTGCAGAAGTTATCGGTATATCAAAGGATACAATTTCCAAGCATGAGAAATTTTCCGCTAAATATGATTTAAACTTTCCACTCGCTTCTGATGAAGAAACTGCCACATGCGAGGACTATGGTGTTTGGAAAGAAAAAAATATGTATGGTCGAAAATATATGGGCATCGAGAGATCCACCTTTCTCATTGACGAAAAAGGTATCCTCCGTGCCGAATGGCGCAAAGTAAAAGTGCCCGGTCATGTGGAAGAAGTTCTAAGTGCCTGTAGTGAAATTTAAGCGTTGTCGTAGCTGGATTTCTAAAAAAATCAAGGACTATCAGACTGCGGCTGAACTTTAGCTGCTAACGAAGCAGACATGAACTGATCTAAGTCACCATCCAAAACACCCTGAGTATCAGATGTCTCGACATTTGTTCTTAGGTCTTTAATCATTTGGTATGGCTGCAATACATAAGATCTTATTTGGTGCCCCCATCCTATATCAGACTTAGAGTCCTCCGTTGCCTGAGCCTTATCTTCTCTTTCTTTAAGTTCGCGCTCATACAACCGAGCTCTGAGCATATCCCAGCACTTCGCGCGGTTTTGATGCTGTGACCTCTCGCTCTGGCACTGAACAGCGATTCCGGTTGGAATGTGCGTTATGCGGACAGCGCTGTCTGTCTTATTAACATGCTGACCACCAGCCCCAGAAGAACGGTAGGTATCAATTCGGCAGTCTTTTTCATCAATTTCAATCTCAATTGTATCGTCGATAACTGGAAAGACCCAAACAGATGCAAAGCTTGTATGTCGTCGTGCTGAAGAATCGTAAGGTGAGATTCTGACCAACCGGTGAACTCCGCTCTCAGTTTTAAGCCAACCATACGCATTTAACCCGCTAACTTTATATGTTGCCGATTTAATGCCAGCTTCTTCTCCGGGACTTTCTTCAACGAGTTCAACTTTATAACCATGAGACTCTGACCAACGAACGTACATTCTAGAGATCATCTCAGCCCAGTCTTGGGCCTCAGTGCCTCCAGCACCGGCATGAATCTCAATGTAGCTATCATTACTATCTGCTTCACCTGAAAGCAGACTTTCTAGTTCCAGTTTACGTGCTAATAACCTTAGACTCTCAAGAGAATTCTCGCCGTCTTTTATAGCTGTGTCGTCACCTTCAGCTTCCCCAAGCTCGATGAGGGTTGCGGCATCTTCTATCCCTAACTCAAGCTCTTGATACTGCTTTATTGAAGTATCCAGTAGTGTGCGCTCGCGCATTATTTTTTGAGCCGAAGCCTGGTCAGACCAAAGCTCGGGGTCTTCCGCTTTGGCATTAAGCTCCTCTAGTCGTAGTAGTGCATTGTCCCAGTCAAAGATGCCTCCTCAGCAGGATCATTGACTGCTTAATTTCGGTTACAACATTTTCAATATCTGCGCGCATTTATATTTCTTCTATTTTAGAAAAGGCCAAAAAAATGAAATTTTAAGGATTTCTCTCAATATGAGAACTACAAAGTATACATCATTCACTTGCAATAATTACTTTGGTAAATGATGTCCTCTTGGGTCCCCGCCAGCTTCCATTATGGCCTTTTTATAAGCTTTATCAGATGTGAATGGTTTCGTAGGTAGAAAAGCAGACTTCTTTGTCGGAACCACACGCCCACCTGATTTTGGTAAAATAAGAAAGTATTCCATGTTGCGCCCAACAATCTGTATCGGCTGATTTCTTTTGGAAAAGACGCGCCTCATTTTAGCAGATTCTTCATAGTAAGCTTCATACTGCTCGTCATCTTTCTCAAAAAGGTACTCGTAGGCAGAAATCATCTCGGTAACAAACTTCTTATCGGCAACGTGTACATTGGATATAACCCAGCAGCGGTCCTCAAAGCTCCAGTAGTATGCTAGCCCAATTAACTCACCATCTTTAGTGAAATAAGGAAAGAACGGAAATGATCTGCAAGCCAAGGATCTATTGTCGCGCTCGCAAAAAGCTGCCCCTTTGCATTCAACCGCACAAGCCGTATCTGGAAGCTCTTTGACGATCTTTTTAGAAACTTTGTCAAAAGGCTTAAAAGGTTTCCACAGATCAGTTCTTGATTGAAGTAACTTCCACTCTTCATTTTCTACGATTGGAATGGCATTCTCGGTTGAGCAACAGACAGGAACTCCATCATTCAATGGTGCGCATATACGACCACAATCTAACTTGGTCGCTATCGCTGCTGAAAACATATCGTAGATAACCTTAAAATCCCTCTTGGTTGCCGTCATTCTATTTCCTAATAAAGCCCGCCAGCACTTGGCTGATCTGATGTTGAATTTCCAAAATTGGGAAAGGAGTCAGAACCAACTACAGCAGTACGCTGGGCGGGCACAGTTCCTGGTTTGAAAGCTTCCAAAATTGCATTTCTTGTACCAGATGGTGCCACCAAGCCTGTCTCAGGGGTAACTCTGACCATTATGATGCCAGGTGGTATTCTAAATGGTGTTGCTGGTTCATCAGCCAGTGCATCTGCCATGAAATCGCGAAAAATTGGCGCCGCAACTGTTCCACCCGTTTCGTTAGAACCAAGTGTTTTGGGTTCATCAAACCCTACAAAAACCCCAACAGCCAAATCAGGAGAAAAGCCCAAAAACCATGAGTCAAAACTATCATTTGTCGTCCCTGTTTTACCCGCAATTGGCTTACCAACAGCAGACACGCGGCGGCCAGTCCCTCTCTCAACAGCACCTTGTAGAATCGAAACCATTTGGTATGCGCTAGCAGGGTCAGTTAGTGGCTGTCTTAAATCCGGCAATTCAGGAGGTGCTCCTGTCGCCCAGTCCAATTGGTTGCACTTCTCACAATCACGGTTGTCAATTCTGGTTATCGTTTTGCCGTTTCGATCTTGTACACGGTCAATTAGACTTGGCGTAATTTTTTTACCGCCGTTCACAAGCATTGCATACGCTGCAGTGAGATTAAGAAGAGTTGTTTCTTGCGACCCTAATGCTGCCGATAAATTAGCAGGCATTTCTTCTACTAACCCAAACCGTTTAGCATAGTCAGCGATAGTATCCATACCAATGGCCTGCGCCAAACGTACAGTCATTAAATTTTGAGACTGTTCAATTCCAGTGCGTATTGTCGATTCACCGTAATACCTGCCGCTATAATTTTTTGGCTTCCATTTAGGCAAACCCGGCCCCTGATCAATAACAAATGGCGCATCTAAAATCAGTGTTGAGGGTGTATAGCCGTTATCCAATGCGGCCAAGTAAACGAAAGGTTTAAACGAAGAACCTGGCTGACGTTTAGCCTGGGTGGCTCTGTTAAATTCAGAAAGTTCATATGAAAAACCTCCTGTTACGGCCAACACGCGCCCAGTATGTGGGTCTAGAGCAACTATAGCGCCACCGACATCTGGAATCTGCCTAAGACTATATAAGGCAACCCCTTCAGATGCCTCTTCACCTAAACTCTCAACGAGGATAACGTCGCCTTCCATAAAAACTTGACCCATACGTTCCACTTGAGGACCAAGTTTCTGGCCTTTACGCCATTCGCGTGCCCACAACACATCAGAGAGTTGGATTTGACCTGCACTCCCATCACCGAGAACCAATTCAGCAGATTGAGGGTTAACCCGCCGAACAACAGCAAGTGACCACTGTTCCAATGATCCCGGGGGAAGCGACAAACGCGATAATCGTTCAGCCCAGCCAGCACCAACTGACATCCGTTCTACTGGGCCGCGCCAACCATGTCTTCGGTCATAATCTAGCAGCCCGGCTCTTAAAACCCTGTCGGCGATTGATTGCAGGTCTGGCTCCAATGATGTCCTGACCGCTAAACCACCCTCATATAGTGATGTAGATCCGTACTGATCAATTAACTGTCGACGCACATCTTCTGCAAAATACTGCCCTCCTTCGACAGCCTCGGTATTATCCCGTTGCCGGACTATTATTGTCTCTTGCCTTGCCAAATTGGCTTCAGATCTTGAGACGTGTCCATCATCAACCATTCGCGATAATACATAGTTACGTCGTTCTTCAGCTGCTTTGGGGCGCCTAACCGGGTGATAGTTATTTGGTGCTTTAGGCAAACCCGCAAGAAAAGCAATTTCAGATAGAGACAACTCTTCCAGCGACTTATTGAAATAGTTTACTGCCGCTGCAGAGACACCATAAGAACCAGAGCCAAAATAAATTTCATTCAAGTAGAGCTCGAGAATTTGATCTTTTTCGAATGCCTGCTCAATCCTTAGCGCAAGTATTGCTTCTTTAATTTTACGGTCAAAACTGTATTCATTTGTTAAAAGAAAGTTCTTTGCAACCTGCTGCGTAATTGTCGAGGCGCCGACCATGCGCCTATCGGTAAATCTTGCTTCAAAATTAGTTAGAACCGCTCTTGCGATGCCAAAAAAATCTAAGCCCGGGTGCGAGTAGAATGTTTTATCCTCTGCCGACAAAAAAGCATTCACCAAACTCTTAGGTATTGCAGAGAAGGGCACGAATACACGACCTTCCACCGCATATTCTTCGATCAACCGTCCATCACCCGCATAAACCCGGGACATGACAGCAGGCTCGTAGTCAGCAAGTTGCCGATAGTCAGGCAAATCCCTACCAAACTCATAAAACACCCAAACCATGATCGCGCCCGCCACAAAAATGGCCAGCATAATTAGGCAGAAAAATATCGATAAGAGTCTAGACATTACCTGTTATCGTATTTGGGTTCAGTAAACGTGGTTGGTGAAATCATAGCAGACCTGATTTAATTCGCATCTCTATAGTTGTTTAGCTAATAGAAAGGAAAATCATGTCCTTTTGCAGGCGAGCTAGGTTGAATTATGTCCGACTTGCGACGTCAGCCTCTGAGAAATATGTATCTAAGCCTTGCACAATAGAGCCGACCAATTTCTGACGATAGGAGGACTGCTTCAATAACCGTTCCTCTTCCCGATTTGAAAGATACCCCATCTCAAGAAGAACTGATGGAACATCGGGAGCCTTTAATACTGCAAAACCAGCAAAACGGTGAGTGTTGCGTAGCAACGTAACCTGTCGCTTTAGTTGAGAAATGAGTGTCGCAGCCAAATGGGCCGCCAAGTTCATGCTCTCTCTCTGAGCCAAATCAATCAAAATATTTCTGACGTCAGAGGACTCATGCGTAAGGTCCATACCGATTATGAGATCAGCCTTATTTTCCTTCTCCGCTAATTTCGCAGCTTCCTTATCAGATGCGGTTTCAGATAATGTGTATACTGACAGTCCCCTGACATCAGGACGGCTTATGGAATCTGCATGAATAGAAATAAAAACGTCTGCTGAGGCTCTTCGCGCGAGCGTAATCCTTTGCCGCAATTGCAAGGAAATATCTCGGTTCCGCGTCAGCACAACTTTGTACCGCCCGGTTTTCTCTAGAGACGCCTTCAATTGCTGTGCAGCAGCTAAAGTAACATCTTTTTCTCTAACACCAGTTACACCAATAGCCCCAGGATCAACACCACCATGACCTGGATCAATAGCTATGACTGGCTTTCTCTCTGATGGCTTAACTGCAGGCTTGCGCTGAGGCAATGGAATTCCGCGCTCGTCGGTTGAGCTTTCCAAGAAGGCTATGTTTGGCGTGATAGCAACAGGCGCGCCCGTATCGGGGCGGGCAATCACAATCCGATTGGCCGGACCCAGTTTTTCAATGAAAAGTGCTTCCGGAACGGATTTCAGATCTATGACCAAACGCCAGGGAGTCGTGGCAGTGGGAGCGAGCACAAAAGCACGATCCACGTTAGCGGGCCTAACAAGATCAATAACAACACGCGAATGTCCAGGCTGGAACAGCCCGTATCGCATATCTCGCACCACCCCTTCGTTTAATGCAACTGTGTCTTTAGGTAAATTCCATATGACTTCTGGTAGGTCAATGACTGTCCGCCAAGGATCAGTTAATTGGAATATTGTGAAGTCAGCACCACTGGTTAACTCAAGCACGATCCGCGTGTGAGTACCGTGATCATGCAATCTAAAGGATGTGGCTGTGGGCCGAGCTGCAGATACGCTATTGGTTGCCGACACCCCAATTGCGCCCACAAGGAGCCCAAGAACTCGTCGTCGGCTCGACGGTTGATTAGCATTTTCAGGCCCAATAAAGAGAGACTGTCCTGCGGGGTCATGGTGAGCGCGACGCTTCATATTGATCAACATGTAGTGTTTGTTTAAGGAATTCTAAGATAATATAGCGAATCTTGCTGAATCCGTACAGTGTTTGCGAAGAAGCTACTAATGCTGGGATGAAAGCACCGTGAATTTAAGAAAAGATTGTTAAGATGGTAAAAAGTAAAGTAAGTTCGGAGTGTTAAGCGATTAGTCGGGCCCTGAACACCTAATGTATATTAGGCAACCTTTTTAAGGACGCGTTCAGGTTATGATCGGTCTCACCTTTCACATTCTGGCACTGGCTAAAACAACATAGACGCCGCCTTCTTGGCTATATAAACAAAGAAGCGGCACATATTTGATTGAAAGTGGTATCCGTGCTCTCCGCAAGAGTTCTACAAGCTGAAAAAACATTACATAGCTTACGTTGCTTTGTTCTTCAGGCACCTGCCTTGGATTCAATTAACAACACACCGGACGCACGCGACCACTTCTCCCTAATTTCAAAATCACACCGAGGCGGGCGCCTGCGCGCAGAGCTGACCGCTTTGATACAACGGAGTTATACCTTACATGGTAAAAAGAATGCTGGTGGACGCAAACCACCCGGAGGAGACCCGAGTGGTCGTTATAGATGGGACGCGGCTTGAAGCGTTTGATCTAGAAACCTCAACAAAAGAACAAAACAAGGGCAACATTTACCTCGCGAAAGTCGTAAGAGTAGAGCCTTCATTACAAGCAGCATTTGTCGATTATGGTGGCAATCGACATGGATTTCTGGCTTTTAGCGAAATTCATCCAGACTATTATCAAATTCCGGTCGCTGACCGAGAAGCCCTTCTCGCCGAAGCAAAAGCCCACGATGAAGCAATTGCTGACGATGATGATCTAGATCAAAGCCTGTCTTCAAGCACGTCAGATGACAATAAAACAGAAGCTCTGAAACAAGAACCTGTCACCGTAAAGGATGCAGTTACAGATCAAAGGCCCCTTGATGAGGACGTCCCGCAGGGCTCTGAGACAGCTTCTGCAACTGAGATGACAGCAAGTGAAGACCCAACAGAGCGGGATGCTGATGGAAATGTAAGCAAAAAGGAAGATGTTCTCACGAACACTCAGGACAACCCTTCTTCAAATGAAACAGGCAACTCTCAATCAAGCGACGAAGTCGAAAAAGTCTCTGATGTATCAAACGAAAACCCCGCAGACTCAAATGATGAAACACAAGCGGCATCAGACTCAGAAAAACCTGACCAACATGAGAGTGATGAGTCCGAAAATAAAAATGTAGAGGAAGTAGGAGGAGAAGACGAAACGGAAGAGAATTTAGATTCTCACCGGAGAAAATTCGTTGCTTCAAGACGATACAAGATTCAAGAGGTCATTAAACGCAAGCAAATCCTGCTTATACAAGTCGTCAAAGAAGAGCGTGGCAATAAAGGAGCCGCATTAACAACTTATCTATCACTCGCTGGGCGTTATTGCGTTCTTATGCCTAACAGTGCACGCGGCGGCGGGGTCTCGCGCAAAATAACAAATGTAAAAGATCGTAGAAGACTCAAATCAATTGTTTCAGATTTGAAAATCCCAGAACACATGGCTGTCATCCTTAGAACTGCCGGCGCCGAAAGAAGCAAAGCTGAAGTCAAAAGAGATTATGAGTACCTTCAGCGTACCTGGAATCATATTCGTGAAGTTACAATGGAATCCCGTGCGCCTGCATTAATTCACGAAGAAGCGAATTTGATCAAACGGTCAATCCGAGATGTCTATTCAAAAGATATCGAGGAAATTCTTGTGGAAGGAGAGGAAGGATATAAAGCGGCCAAGGATTTCATGAAAACTTTGACCCCTAGCCATGCAAAGAAAGTGCAGCGCTACAAAGACGACACCATTCCATTATTTCATCGTTATCAAGTTGAAAGTCAACTTGACGCAATGCATAGCCCGACCGCTCAACTCAAATCAGGCGGGTCAATCGTATTTGGCCAAACTGAGGCATTAGTTGCCATTGATGTAAACTCTGGTCGGTCAACAAAAGAACGTCATATTGAAGAAACTGCGCTGAAGACAAACTTGGAGGCAGCGGACGAGATAGCCAGGCAACTCAGGCTAAGGGATTTGGCCGGGCTTGTTGTGATTGACTTCATCGATATGGATGAAAACAAAAACAATCACGCTGTTGAGCGCAGGCTAAAGGAAGCACTCAAGAGTGACCGCGCTAGAATACAGGTCGGTCGCATAAGCCATTTTGGACTGCTCGAGTTATCTCGCCAGCGTCTGCGTCCAAGCCTGATTGAAGCTAATTTCGAGGTTTGCAAATCTTGCGCTGGCACCGGAATGATTCGGTCAATTGAATCCACTTCTATACAGACCCTGCGGGCGATTGAAGAAGAAGGTCTCAGGCATCGAACGTCAGAGTTAACTGTATCTGTTCATCCAAACGTCGCATTATACATACTGAACTATAAGCGTTTAGGACTTGAAGAAATTCAAAAACGCTATGAAATGAACGTTTACATCCTTGGTGACGACAGCCTTATTCCGCCCGATGTTAGAATGGAACGCGTCAAAGGCGATACCCAAAAACAGTCCGAACCTGCAAAGCAATTAGTTACAGAAACCCAGGCTGACGTTCTTGTGTCCAACGACACCAAAGAAGTCGATGATTCATCAAGTGAAGGTCCAAAGAAAAAACGCAGAAGAAGAAGAAAAAAACGCACGGAAGAGGTTGAAACAGTCAGCGTCAATCAGGACAGCGCTAGCCCAGAATCTTCTGATAATCTCACGAGTGATGATAAAAACCCATCTCAAGGTGATTCAAGTATTTCGGATATAAAGCGTGAAGATGACGAAGGTCAGACTAAGAGTCGTCGACGCGGACGACGAGGCGGACGGAGAAGACGTAGAAAGACGGAAGACTCCATCACGGACAGTGCAGAATCAAGTTCTTCGCAACAGCCACACCCTAACGAAGAGCAAAAAACTTTTTCAGATTCAAGTAATGAGGTTTCCTCAGCTGAGCCGATTCCTGTTCAGCCTTCTCCAACTGTTACACCAAAACCAAGTTCCCGCTTCCTTGATGTCTTTAAAAAGGGTGCTGAAGCATTTAGATCAACCGTGTCGGACTCAAATAACAGTGCTTCTGATTCCGAAATAAAGACAGAAGTAAAATCAACTCACTCTGTTGAGAAAAAATCGCCGGACATAACAAATACAACTCCGAAAGAGAGCATCACGCCACCTGCTCAAGAGAAACTTGCGCCCATCCCCGTAGAAGTTCCAAGCGGCCCTCCCAAAAAAGGGTGGTGGAATAACGGTTCAAATTAAGTTTTTACTGTTAGTAGATTAAAGAGCGTGACCAGAGCTTGATTCGATTCGCGGCCTCAATGACTTTTTCTGTTGAAACAGAAAAAGATATTCTGACGTTTTTGTCGCCATTCAAGGGGTCAAAATCATACCCCGGTGTTATAGCAACGCCTGTATCTTCAAGAAGTTTACGACAGTAGACATCGCTCTTGATCTGCGAGTCAGAAATATCGAGATACAAGTAAAATGCACCATCTGACGGCGCGATTTTTTTTAGTCCTGATTGGCGTAACTGATCAATTAATATATCTCTGTTTCGGCGGTAGCGAGCAACGTTCTGCTCAAGCTCTTCAAGACCTTCAAATGCATGAACAGCGGCCCACTGAGAGATCGTTGGAGGAGAGATGTAATGATTTTGTGCCAAGCATTCGACTGATCTCATTAGGTCTGGAGGAACAATTATCCACCCTATGCGCCAACCAGTCATGCAAAAGTATTTGGAAAAACTATTAACGACAATTTCATAGCCTTCCGGCCTTGCCGCCGTTGCCGTTTCAGTATCAAAAGAAATCCCATGATAAATCTCATCCGATATGAGTCTTATGCCCTCACGGTGACAGTACTCAACCAACTCTGTGAATTCAGATTTTGGGATGATTGTTCCTGTAGGATTGGAAGGACTGGCTATAATCAGTCCGTCAATTGGACGATCCAATTCTTTTATTAAGTCTACGCTTGGTTGAAAACGGGTGCCTTCACCAACATCAAGTAAAACTGGCTCTAATCCCAGCGAGGTCAGAATGTGGCGATACGCCGGATAGCCTGGAGATGCCAAAGCTACCCGGTCTCCGGGATCAAATGCCGCTAGAAACGCGAGTTGAAATCCAGCAGACGAGCCAGTAGTTACGAATACTGAGTCTTCACTTAAGACAACTCCATATGTTTTTCGATAATGCTCAACAATGCAGGTTCGCAATTCTAGAATGCCGCTAGCAACTGTATAACCTAGCGACAACTGATCGATTAAACTTTTGACGGGACCAGCGGCAATTTTTGGAAGACCAGTTTCAGGCTGACCAACTTCGAGATGTATAACATCTCTGCCAGCCGCCTCTTGTTTCGAAGCAGCCTTCATAACATCCATAACTAAAAATGGTGGCACACGTCCGCGTTGAGAGACCTTAAAAGCCATAATTAAGGCTCCCCATAACTGATAATTCCGTATCCATACCCTAAAGGGTCTTTGTATACCTCGCAGTTTGCGAACGAAGGCACTAATCCATTCTTACAGTGCAGCATATTTACACCCGGATAACCCGCTAGCGCCTGCATTGCCGTTTGCCTTGAATTAGGCTGAGAAGAATTTTTCGAGGTAAGGCTCTGCTTCAACGCAATATTGAGTACCTCGAAATCTTCTGACTGTTTCGACACACCAACAAAAGAAAGCCGATTGTTGTACTCATCGATGGCTATAGCCATTGGCGGTAAAATGGTTTCTCCCTCGACTAATTTTTCATCAACCGGGATGGCTAAAAAACCTACTTTGTTCAACATCAAACCTAAACCGAAAGGTGTTGTCATCGTTAGCTGACAAACAACAGCGTTACCAGCAGCATCCGCGACCGCAAACCCAGTCGTGGCATCACTTTTTAATTTCTCAAAATTCTTATCTGTAAGCGACTCAACTACCTGAGATGTAAAAACATTGTAATGCACAACTCCATGCCCCGCCTCACCACTCAAAGGCAACCAATTTGGCTTGAAACCTTTCAAATCCGAGATCCCCAGCGATGCACCCGCAGACTTTGAAGCTTGAGCGATATCATGAGCAAGATCTCCATTATAAAAATCTGGAGCGGCTCTCTCACGAATACGACTAAGTGTTGAAGCGAGATTCACTTGCAGAACGCTTGCCCCCTCCCCGGCGAGCGTTCGGGTAGATGACATGAAAGCGTCTAGGGCAGATGGGTCGTTAGATAACACACGCGAATGCGCTTCGATATCTATTGCGAGTGCTCTTCCAACTTTCCTGTTGAAAAGCGAGTAAGTCTCGGCAGGCGAGACAACCTGTGCCCATGAAAGAATTCCATACTTGGCATGCAAAGCGAACAATCCCGCTGCAAGCGCAGGAATAGACATCTGCCATCTAGCAAGTTCTTGGAAATTAACTGCAGGTTTTGGTCTAAAATCAAGATACTCTGCAAGGCGGGTCTTATAATCATAAACGATACACGCGCCAGCACCACCAAGGCCAGCTCTGGAGGGAAGCGTGACAGCTAGACCAAAACCCAGTGCAACGGCAGCGTCTGCCGCTGCACCACCGCCGTCTAGAATCTTTTGGGCCATAACAGCAGCCTGCGGATCATCAGCCACGACGATTCCACCAAGTGTCGGGGACCCTGAAATGGCAGAAAGAGAGCCTAATTCGGCACTTTCACAGCCGGATAAAAAACCTAGGAAAATGAAGCTGCAAAACCAACCTCTTCTATATCGACCATCGTTACGCCACAATGTCACTTTGGAATCCCTGTATTGTTGGATAGCATTCTCTTATCTTAATAGGCGGTAACGGCTATCCTTCAGAACCTTGCCTATCAACGCTAATCTGGTGAATCTGTGACCCAAGCCACTACTACACATAAGCTTATAATCTTTCTGCTGGCCATGAGTTTCCCGTGGCAGAGTCAATTGGCTCTCGCACAAGGCTTTAGCCTGATCCGGGATACAGAGATTGAGGACACGATCCAAGCCTATTCCACTCCCATTTTTGAGGAAGCCGGTATTCCACCAGAATCTGTGACGATAAGAATAATTGCAGATAACTCGCTTAATGCCTTTGTAACTAATGGCAATCGCATGTTTTTAAACACTGGAACTCTGATGGCGGCCAATAGCTCATCAGAAGTTATTGGGGTTATTGCACACGAAACTGGGCATATCGTCGGCGGACATGCTGTCATGTTTAGCGATCAAATTGACGCCGCATTAACCACGACCTTATTAACAACTTTGCTCGGCGTAGCGGCAGGCGTGGCGACAGGAAACTCGGATTTGGGTATGGCTGTCGCATTGGGTGGCCAAGGGACTGCCCAACGCCAATTTCTTGCTTATAGCCGTGGTCAAGAATCTTCAGCAGATCAATTCGCACTCAAAGCATTAGAAGGGACACAGCAGTCAGCGGAAGGTTTGTATAATTTCTTTGAACGTATTTCCGGCCAAGAACTTCTCATTACAGATCGCCAAGACCCTTACATTCGCACCCACCCACTAACGCGCAATCGTATGAGTTCTATCCGGGCTCACATTGAGCAATCAGAGTATTCATCAGTTCCACCAAACAAGGATTTAGAAGAACGTCATCGTAGAGTCGTTGCAAAACTCTATTCGTTCTTAAAACCGCAAAATCTAACGCTACAGAAATATCCAGAGTCCGATATGAGTCTTTCTGCACGCTACGCACGCTCTGTCGCTCATTACCGGCGCGGAAGACTAGATCTTTCGGTGCCTCTCATTGACGGCCTTATCGAAGAACGCCCCGACGATCCGTACTTCTGGGAACTTAAAGGTCAAATGCTTCTTGAAAATGGCCGTATTCCTGAAGCCATAGAAGCCTATCGGGAGGCGACCAGAATACTTCCATTTGCGCCCCTGATTTTAGTCGCACAGGCCCACGCGATGGTTGAATCTGGTGATCCTGCATTAACTGAAGAGACCCAGAACGCCCTGAGAGTTGCCCTGCAAGAAGATCCAACTGATATTTTTGCTTGGAATTTGTCGGCAAAGTCATACGCGATTAACGATCAACCTGGCTTATCGTCATACGCAGCAGCAGAAAGAGCCTTACTTCTAGGTCAATTTGGAGACGTCATCCGCCACACTAGAAAGGCTGAGGAATTCTTGCCAACTGGGACGCCTGTTTGGGTTCGCTTGCAAGACATTAAGTCAGTTGCCAGCAACTATATGGAAGATCAACGCAACAGACGTCGTTAATCTTTCTGATTTGTGAACGGAACTTGTCACAATCAAGCTGGACTTAAGGCTGTGAAGCCTCCATACCCTCTAATCAGGTATAGATTTAAGGTGATTTCGATGGAGTTTCTATCAAAAAAAGTTGGCTTTAGCAGGGCTATTAGGATTGCCCTGGCATATTTGGCCGCAGCCGCTTGTGCCTTATGGGCCGTAACGGCCGCCGCGCAAGTCAATAACTTCAGCCAGCCTCAGGAAGATCGCATTAAAGAATTAGTGCGTGAATACATCCTTGAGAATCCAGAAATAATTGCTGAAGCCATAACACTTTTGCAAGCAAACCAAGAATCAGCAAAGCTGGAACGGCAACAGCAAAATCTGGCGCAACTCCAAGCCGAACTCATTGATCCTCCAGAAAATACGGTCATTGGTAATCCTGACGGCCAAGTAACCGTAGTTGAGTTTTTTGACTACAACTGCGGATACTGTAAGTCCATGTTTCAGACCGTACTTGACAGCATGCAAGATAATGAAGAGATCCGCCTTGTTTTGATCGAGTTTCCAATTCTCGGTCCAAATTCTGTAATAGCCTCTAAAGCGGCTCTTGCTTCACGCGAACAGGATCTTTACGGACCGTTTCACCAAGCAATGATGAGCCACCGCGGTAGTTTGACTGAAAGCACAATTATGACCCTAGCAAGAGGCGTGGGATTGAATGTAGATCAACTTCAGAAAGACATGAAAGATCCAAGCCTAGATGAGATTATCGAAAAAAACCGGGCTATTGCGCAGCAACTTGAAATAAGCGGCACACCAGCGTTTATTGTGGGGTCAGCCTTAATACCTGGCGCTGTTTCTGCGGAACAGTTCAATCAGTTGGTTGAACAAGCACAGTCTCCTGGTTGATTTATCGGATAGATATTATGACTGGACCTGAAACTTTTACTGAACGCGAACGCGACAAGTTTCGCAAACTCTTGGAAGTCGCCAATTCAACGTCCTATGAGGGCGAAAAAGAAGCAGCGCTGGCAGCTGCAACTCGGTTGGCAAAATCGCGTGGCATGAGCTTGCATGAAGCTGCGGGCATGAGTGATCGTGGACGAAACCGTCACGATGAAAAGCCAATAAGCAAACGAAGAAAGAAGAAACAAGATTCTGCCGAATTTGGAGAGACATTTACAGCGCCGCGAGAAACCTATCGCTCCGAGAGTGAGAAACTCGCTGCCGAAAAGAAAAAATACGACCAAGCTTTAGCAGACGCCATCAAAAGAGGTCTGCAGCTTGATGAAGAACAACAAACCACAAAGAAACCTGCCGCATCTCGGCGGACCAACTCAGGCTCATGGCGCTCCCGTCCTGACTTCATACGAGTGCTGCTTAGAGAAACACGAATGACTCCGAATGAGATTGCATCAACAGCTGGTGTCTCAGTCCATGAAGTCTATAAAGAGAAGCTATTAATGAGGCGGGCCAGCTAGAAACCTTCTAGCGTTTAAGGTCCCGAGCTTGCTGTGACATTTCATCCGCAGTTCTAAGTACAGTAGCAGAGCTAGAATAGGCTCTCTGGGTAACAATCATCTTAGTAAACTGGTCAGCAAGATCGACGTTCGATTGTTCAAGCGCGCCTACTACTACTTGGGCCAAACCACTTACAGAACCCAAAGCTTGTAGTTCCAACTGCCCAGCCCTTGGATCCGCCTTAAAGAAATTACCATTTATTGCTTCAAGATTATTTGGAGACGGAAAAGTCGCCATTGGTAGCTTAAAGAGAGGCACCAAACCGGTGTTAGTAAAACTTCCGTACAACACACCATTTTTATCGAAAAACGTGGATCGCAGTAATCCCTCCTGCAGCCCATCCTGTTCAAGGTTGATAACTTCCAAATTACCCGTCGATTGAAACTGCGTGGTTTTTGACAAATCAATGGTTATGACTTGCGGGCCGGTCGCATCATTGATGGTTACAGTGAATAGCCCGTCTGCTGGCGCAGCAAGCGTGCCGAAACCCGTAAAGCTTGCCGTGGCTGGCTCCACAGTTACGGCAACCGACTGATTACCATTTGTGATGCTAGATACATCCAGAGTATAGTCATTTGTTGTGGAAGCATTAAACCCTAACGTTAATGTTCTGCTATCTCCTGCCGCATCAACAAAAGGCAATCCCACTGACTGCCTGCCCGTGTCTTCTGCCGATACGTTGGCTTGTAGACTAATCTGAGTTGTCGGGCGGGCGGCGAAGACTTGATTTGAATTGATCGTAACCGGCTGCAAAGCATTAACATCATTCACTTCATCAAATGTACCGTCTTGATTTGCTGGCCAGCCAAACACCGTATTACCAGCGATGGTGTTCAGAACTGACCCCTGGTCATTTTGGCCATCGCCATCACTATCAGTATCAAACTGAACAGAGCGACCAATGAAGCCACCATCTCTCGTAAACTGCCAATCACCCGTTCCGTCTGGCTCAACATTGGTGACAAATAAACCTTTGCCGTCAATTGCCAAATCCAATTGGCGTTGAGTCGTGAGAATCAGACCCTGCTTATCAACTTGACGCGTATCAACTGTGTTTACCGCAAAGAAACTGCGGTGCTCAGCACCGGATACGTGATTCACCAATGTCTTAAAATTCGTGGTCTGCTCTTTGTATCCGTTTGTCTGAACATTGGCGATGTTCGTCGCGATATTCGACAAATGCTGCGCCTGCGCAGTTAACGCCAACGTCGCTGTACTAAACGTACCATGGATACTCATCGCTCTTGCTCCTCAAAGCGCCAGCCCACGAAGGAACCAGACACAAATCTTCCCCTCTATAGAAGCAATATTGATGCCATTTTATTTATATAATAATATCAATAGGTTAAACGGGATCACTCTACGATAACATCAGCAATCAACGCACATTCAGTGCACCAGATAGGCAACAATTGCCCGGTTATCAAAGGTCATTCAGGATGTACTGCGACTCAAGTTGTGGGCATCAATCAGTTGAGGACAGCAGTGCATGGAATATCGGAATCTTGGTAAATCTGGGCTCAAAGTTTCTGCCCTCGGGCTCGGCTGCAACAACTTTGGCATGCTGATAGATCAACAAAAAGCGACGGCCGTCGTGAAGGCCGCATTGAATAGCGGCATAACATTATTCGATACCGCTAACATTTACGGTGGTGGAGGCAAATCAGAAGTGTTCCTCGGTAAAGCGCTCGGAAAAGACCGCCCAAATGCCATCATTGCCACTAAATTTGGGAACCCGATGGGCGATACACCGTTGGAGACAGGAGCATCACGCCGACACATTATGCAGGCCGCAGAGGCAAGTCTCAAACGCCTAAACACTGACTATATAGATTTATACCAGCTACACACACCCGATCTCAGCACACCAATAGAAGAAACCATGAGAGCGCTTACAGACTTGGTTCACCAGGGTAAGGTTCGGTATGTCGGATGCTCAAACTTCTCTGGTTGGCAATTAGTAGAAGCCAACCTTATTGCCAAATCTGAAGGGTTAGAAGAATTTATATCAGCACAAAACCGTTACAGCTTACTCAGCAGAGATATAGAATACGACCTTATGCCAGCAGCTAAAAAATATGGTGCTGGTATTCTACCTTTTTTTCCGCTCGAAAGCGGTTTGCTAACTGGAAAGTACAAGCGCGATAAAGCACCGCAAAAAGGAACTAGGTGGCATGCCTGGAAAGACAGAGGTGCCATGGCAGAAGCCTTCTGGTCAGAGTCTCGCTTTGACAAAGTTCAAAAGTTACAAGAAATTTGTGACAACTATGGTAACAGCCTGCTTGAATTAGCGTTTGGCTGGTTGTTAGAAAATGCCAATGTATCAAGTGTTATTGCTGGCGCAACAAAGTCATCGCAAATTAAAGGCAACGTCAGCGCTGCCAAGTTTAGGCCATCAGCGGAACAACTGAGCCATGTTAATGCAATAACATTGTCGAACGCAGGAGCTGGTTTCCCCTAACGAACCAGAAATACGATTACTACTAAATCAATCCTGCCAAAGGTGATGAAGGGTCAGCATAGAGTTTTTTAGGCATGCGGCCAGCAAGATAAGCAAGCCTGCCCGCCTCTACGGCCAACTTCATTGATTTAGCCATGGTAATAGGATCTTTCGCTTGCGCGATTGCTGTGTTCATCAAAACACCATCACATCCTAACTCCATCGCGATTGCCGCGTCGGACGCTGTACCAACACCTGCATCAACTAAGACGGGGACCGATGACTGCTCAATGATAAGGCGTATTTGCACAGGGTTTTGAACTCCCAGTCCGGAGCCTATTGGCGCAGCTAAGGGCATGATAGCGCAACATCCAATGTCTTCTAGCTTCCTTGCCATTATTGGGTCATCATTCGTGTAAACCATAACCTTAAAATCTTCATCGACGAGTTGCTTGGCCGCTTCCAATGTCTCAATGACATTCGGATAAAGTGTTTTGTCGTCGCCTAAAACTTCAAGCTTAACCAAATCCCAACCTCCAGCCTCTCTGGCCAGCCGCAATGTTCTTACTGCGTCTAATGCGGTGTAACAACCTGCTGTATTAGGCAAGAAAGTGTATTTTGCTGGGTCCACAAAATCGATGAGCATTGGTTGAGACGGATCTGAAATGTTTACGCGACGAACTGCAACGGTCACGATCTCTGCGCCTGAAGCAGCAATAGCCTCTGCGGTCTGCTCGAAATCTTTATACTTTCCTGTTCCAACTAATAATCTAGATCGAAAATGCCTTCCCGCAACCTCAAGGATATCTGAGTGCGTTGGACCGTCACCGCCTCCAATAAAGTGAACAACCTCGAGCCGGTCCCCATTTTGAACGACCGTGCTCTCAAACTGCGACTTTGGGACGATCTCCAGGTTTCTCTCAACCGCAACTTTTTTGGGATCTATTCCTAAATCTGTCAACAACACCCTGATAGTTGTGGCATCAGCAAGGTCCTTATGTTCGCCATTAAGCGTAATCTGCATTTTCATCCTTGTAGCGCCCAGTATACTTGTTTCGATTGGGTCAATAATGGGTCCCAGTAGCTGCTATTTCAACATGCCAGATCAAATATAAATTGGTCTTGTATCGTTTCACCCTAAACAACAACATGGTATAGCTACCTTCAATTTATGAGCTTGCAAGCTCTTATTTCACACTACGAAAAGGCCGATTTCAGTGAGTTACAAGGTATTCGTCATAAACGGACCCAACCTAAACCTGCTGGGAACCCGAGAACCTGATGTCTATGGCCACACCACTCTTGCAGACATTGAAGACGTGACCGTTACGGCAGGGAAGACATTAGAAATAGATATTGTATTCCGCCAAAGTAATGAAGAAGGCGTTATCGTAAATTGGGTGCATGAAGCGCAAAGAGACGGGCACGGACTGATTATTAACGCTGCTGGTTACACCCACACTTCAGTTGCAATTATGGATGCCTTACTGGCAACTCAAATTCCAATCATTGAGGTTCATTTATCCAATATTTACAAACGAGAAGAATTCCGGCACCACTCATACATATCTAAAGCTGCTAACGGCGTAATCTGCGGATTCGGATCACAAGGCTATGTCCTAGCAGTAAATGCAATGGCAAAACTATTAAAGAGCGAACAAATCTGATGACAAAAGCAACCAAAGAAGTTTCTAATTCAGACGATGATTTTAATAGTCAGCTTGTAAGGCAACTGGCCGAAATCCTGGACGAAACCAACCTCTCGGAAATTGAATATGATATGGGTGGGCTTAGAATTCGAGTAGCCCGCCAAATCAAAGAGGCTTCGTATATGGTTGCCGCTCCTACTGCGCCGATGGCATCTCCGGCTTCTGCAGCCTTGGTACCTGCCAATGGTGATCAATCAGTTGCAGACCCTTCAAATCACCCTGGGGCCATTAAAGCCCCAATGGTTGGTGTCGCTTACTTGGCTGCAGAACCAGATACTCCTCCATTTATAAAAACTGGAGATAAGGTTGAAGAAGGACAAACTCTTCTCCTTATCGAAGCTATGAAAACATTTAATCCGGTTCGCGCAAACAAAGCTGGAACAGTTACCTCTGTTCTCGTAACGGATGGTCAACCTGTCGAGTTCGATCAGACGCTTGTTGTAATTAACTAACTCAAGCGAGGCGTCATGTTCGAAAAAATTCTTATTGCCAACAGGGGGGAAATAGCTCTCCGCATCTTACGCGCTTGCCGAGAAATGGGCATTCGCACCGTCGCAGTTCATTCAACTGCCGATGCCGAAGCAATGCATGTCAGATTGGCTGATGAATCTGTATGTATTGGTCCACCGCCGGGAACTGATAGCTACCTAAACAAGGCGGCAATCATATCGGCGGCGATGGTAACTAATGCGGATGCTATTCATCCTGGATACGGTTTTCTATCTGAGAACGCCGATTTCGCTGAAATGATTGAAGAGCATGGGATAACTTTTATCGGGCCAACCCCGGAACATATTCGGATCATGGGCGATAAAGTAGAAGCCAAGCTGGCTGCCAAAAGAAGTGGTATCCCGGTCGTACCAGGCTCAGATGGGGCCGTAGAAACACCGGATGACGCACTCAAGGTCGGAGCAGAAATCGGTTACCCCGTTCTCATTAAAGCCTCCGCAGGTGGTGGTGGGCGCGGAATGAAAGTCGCAGAGACAGAAAAAGACGTTGTCGAAGCCTTTAAGGTTGCTTCAAGTGAAGCAAAGTCTGCGTTCGGAAATGGCGAAGTCTACATGGAGAAATACCTTTCTAACCCGAGACATATCGAAATTCAGGTTCTTGCAGACTCTTTTGGAAATGTTGTTCACTTGGGCGAACGCGATTGTTCATTGCAACGAAAACACCAAAAGGTATTAGAGGAATCTCCATCACCAGCGCTAAATGACAGCGAACGCAAAAGAATTGGAAAAGTCGTTTGCGACGCAATGCGCGAGATAGGTTATCGCAATGCTGGAACCGTCGAATTCCTATACGAAAATGGAGAATTCTATTTCATTGAGATGAACACCAGACTACAGGTCGAGCATCCCATTACAGAAATGGTGACGGGTATTGATCTGGTACGAGAACAAATCAGAATTGCTGACGGCGCAACGCTAGATTTCAAGCAAGAAGATATCGTTATGTCAGGGCACGCCATTGAGTGTCGAATAAACGCAGAAGATCCAGTTACTTTTACGCCCTCCCCTGGGAAAGTTGTTGAATATCATATGCCCGGTGGCTTGGGAGTTCGGGTGGACTCAGGCCTTTTTGCTGGTGCAGTTGTGCCACCTTACTACGATAGTATGATTGCAAAACTGATTGTCCATGGACGTAATAGAAACGAGTGCCTTATGAGATTGAGGCGTGCTTTAGGTGAATTTGTGATTGGTGGCGTCAAGACAACAATTCCGTTGCACGAAAAACTTGTAAATGCGCCAGATTTTATCGATGGATCATACGATATTCGTTGGCTAGAAAAGTTTGTGCTTGAGACTGAGGAGTAACAGCTGCACAGGTGACACAAATCACCCCAGAATTGCTGCTTAAAGCTTATGCTTTTGGAGTTTTTCCAATGGCCAAGTCTCGCCATGATCAAGATGTATATTGGGTGCAACCCAAAGAACGCGGCATAATACCGTTAGTTGACTTCCACATTCCGAAATCTTTACGCAAAGCTCTTAGGCGCTCTGCATTCACGGTTAGAATAGATACTGCGTTCGATGAAGTTATATCCGGTTGTGCAGAATCCAGTTCTGACAGAGAAGACACGTGGATCAATCAGAAAATTGTAGAATTATTCTCCGATCTTTTCGAAGCTGGCCTTGCCCATAGCGTTGAAGTTTGGGATGACGACGAACTTGTCGGGGGATTGTATGGGCTGACAATGGGGGCAGTGTTCTTTGGTGAAAGCATGTTCACTCGAAGGGATAATGCGTCAAAAATTGCGCTTTGCTATCTTGTCGCGCTAATGAAAACTGGCGGATACCTGTTGCTAGACACCCAATTCATTACCGAGCATCTTAAACAGTTTGGCGCTATTGAAATCTCGCACGAAGATTACATGCAACAACTTGGCGCTGCCCTAAAGAAAATGGCGCGATTTGGTCCAATTCCGGATCAGTCTGAAATTGAACGCCTTCTATTCTCGCAGTCCAAGACCCATACATCGTAGACAGCATGATCCATCGCGGATAAAGCCGGGCTAGACGCAAACATCCAGCCTGAAAACACTTGTACGACCGAGCCATCGGATTTCTCATCGTTGATTGTCAAGAAAGCGGCGCTCTCAGGAGTCTCCTCCGGCGGCCGAGTCATACATGTCTGAATTTCGATCGAAATTGTCCCAATCGGAACAACATCACCAACCCAGGCTTCTAGTGTGCTCACCCGGCCAGTGACTTTATCCAACCAACGTAAAACAGCTGTATCCGTTGGTAAGTAGGTCGCGCTAACCATTCCTGGAAACAATAAAATAAAAATGAAAAATGAAAAACGGAGAAACAAGACCAAGCGCCTTAAGATCTATCGATATGAACAACCATCAAGCTTACACAGCAACATGTCGATAGAAAGGCACACATAGGCATCATGAGTCGCCTCCTGTCGCCAGGAAAATGATCTCCCCAACTAAATCCTCAAGCGACTGAAAATCCTGACTATTTTCTATAACTCCGCCATCTTCCAGATTATCCGCAGATTTTCCGGGTCTGAGATCAACATATTTACCGCCCAACAGCCCATCACCAACGATTGAGGCAACGGTATCATTTGGCAGAGATACTGTTGGATCAATCACAAGTTTCACACGGGCCTCATATGTTTGTTGGTCAAGTGATTGAGAGGCCACAGTGCCAACATTAATCCCACTGATCCGAACATCACTGCCAACCTGCAAACCGCCAACCTTCAAGAACGTCGCTTCAACCTCATAACCATCGCGCGTCGCAACTTGTGCTGTGGAATAGGCAAAAAACAAAAAAATCGCTGCAACGAAAAGCACCACAGCACCAAGAACTGTTTCAATGGGGTTCCGCTTCATTCTTACTCCTCACTCTCTTTGCGGCGGTTAGTTTTTGCCCGGGCAACAACCTGATTAAGCAGCGTCTCTAGGACAACCGAGTCCTGAGTGTACGCAACCTTTTGCCCTGATTTGAGCGACTCAAGCTCACCGCCGGGGTGAAGTTCAATGTATTTTTCGCCAAAAATACCGTCGGTTTCAATGACAGCTGCAGTATCCGATGGAATAGCTAAACTCGGATCAAATATCTCAATCGACACCATCGCTTGCTTATCATTTCCAAGCTTGAGTTGGCTTACGCGACCGACATCAATTCCAGCCATCCTAATCGGACTATCAACGCTAAGACCATCGATGCGATTAAATTCGGCAGTTAGCCTGAGCCCGGTGCTTTGAGGAGTCTGAGATTCCGGTGCACCAGAGACAAGCAAAGATAGGATACCTAAGACTAAAATAAGAGTGACGGCTCCTACCGATACTTCTTTGCGGTTCAGATCAACCATCTGGGGTCCAGGCTTCATAATCCCCGGTCGCCTTGGCACGCTCGCCCCCTTTACGATCATGTCCGGGGGGAAGGTAGGCGGTTTCTGTGCCTGTCACATTTTCTAGATGAGGCCGCTGCCAGGACTTCTTAGGACCCTGAATCGGCTCATCAGTGGTGTGGTGCAGCCAGGCATGCCACTCTGCCGGGACTTTAGAGGCCTCAGCATCACCGGCAAAAATCACCCAACGCTCTTCCCGGTTACCAGCCCGCTTTTTATTCGAGCGGTAATAGGTATTACCCAGATCGTCTTCACCGACCTTTTGCCCCCTGAATTTGGTGTAAAGCCTAGTGCCTAAAGTCATAACGGGGTCTTTCCTGAGATACGAAACAGGCCAGGAATATGGCCGTTTTCCGACGTGTCGTCCAGCACTGTGAACCATAGAAATGGCTGGTAATGGATCACTGGAGTGTGAGCCCCAGAACAACAATATATAGCGAAATATTGTTGTTTTTCAGCCCTTAAGCACAAAATATTGTTGAACGATCGGCCCTCAAGGCGTAACTTGTGTGTGCTGGATTTTAGCCTACTACATATTGATTATGTGTTGATTTCCAGCGCGATGGGCTGAGGGGTTTGCTTGAATCGCAGATGTGTCGCGACGGACCAGAATATGGTGCGGATTTTTTTGATTCTGCGCCCGGTTGAGGCGGCAGAGAACATAGTTTGAGGCCGAAACGGCCAAAGAGGGATTTGACATGCGGATTACACGCAGGTTTACAACGGCTGGCACCTCACCCTACAAGAACATCCCGTTTCGAACGATCAAGAGCGAGATCAAAAACCCTGACGGATCTGTGGTTTTTTCCCAGGACGCCATTATGGTCCCTGAGGAATGGTCTCAGGTGGCCTGCGATGTCCTGGCTCAAAAATACTTCCGCAAGGCCGGTATTCCGGCGCGCCTTAAATCCGTCGAAGAAGCCGACGTTCCCAAATTCCTCTGGCGCCAAGAAGCAGATGAAAAGGCCCTCACCCGTTTAAAAACCACACATCGATACGGTGGAGAAACAGATGCCCGCCAGGTCTTCGACCGCCTTGCTGGCACTTGGGCCTATTGGGGTTGGAAAGGTGGTTATTTCGACAGCGACGCAGACGCCGAAGCTTATTTCGATGAAATGCGCTACATGCTATGCAAACAGATGTCAGCGCCGAATTCACCACAGTGGTTTAACACCGGCCTGCATTGGGCCTACGGCATCGACGGTCCGGCACAGGGCCACTTTTATGTCGACTTTGAAACGGGCCGCTTGACCAAGTCGACTGGTGCCTACGAACACCCACAACCCCATGCCTGCTTCATCCAGTCCGTTGGCGACAATCTGGTCAATGACGGTGGAATTATGGACCTGTGGACGCGAGAGGCCCGCCTGTTCAAATATGGCTCCGGGACTGGAACAAACTTCTCGGCCGTTCGCGGTGCAGGAGAAAAACTCTCGGGCGGCGGACAATCATCAGGATTGATGAGTTTCCTTAAGATCGGAGATCGTGCCGCAGGCGCTATCAAATCAGGTGGCACAACCCGCCGCGCTGCAAAAATGGTGATCGTAGATGTTGATCACCCCGATATTGAATCTTTCATTACCTGGAAGGTCAAAGAAGAACAAAAGGTTGCTGCTTTGGTCACGGGATCAAAGCAATGCCAGTTTCATCTCAATGCCATCCTCCAAGCCTGTCGCAACTGGGATGGGGTCGATGGCGAGAGCCGCTTTGATGTCGCCAAAAACGACGCCCTCAAAAAAACTGTCAGAGCAGCCCGCAAAGCCATGTTGCCGGACAATGCGCTACAGCGCGCCATCCAGTTTGCCCGGCAAGGGTACGCGGAGATCGAATTCGAGACCTATGACACGGACTGGGACTCTGAAGCCTACCTCACGGTTTCCGGACAAAATTCAAACAACAGCGTTCGGGTTACCAATGCTTTCTTAGAAGCGGCGCAGAGCGGCAAACCCTGGAACCTCACAAACAGAAGTGACGGCAGCATCGCAAAGACTGTTGACGCCGCAGAATTATGGGACCGCATCGCTGAAGCCGCCTGGCAGTGTGCTGATCCGGGTTTACAATTCGATACAACAGTTAACGAGTGGCACACATGCCCCAACTCAGGACGGATTAATGGCTCAAACCCCTGTTCCGAGTACATGTTCCTCGATGATACCGCCTGCAACCTTGCTTCCCTGAACCTGCTGACATTCCGACAGAATGGGAACGGCTTCGATGTCGATGGCTTTGCGCACGCCACACGCCTTTGGACCATCAGCCTCGAGATCTCGGTCCTCATGGCGCAGTTTCCCTCTAAGGAAATCGCCAAGCGGTCTTATCAGTTCCGCACGTTAGGTTTGGGTTACGCAAACATCGGCGGGTTGTTGATGGCAAATGGCATTGCCTACGACAGCAATGAGGGCCGAGCCCTCTGCGGCGCGATCACAGCCCTTATGACCGGAGTGTCCTATGCAACATCGGCCGAAATGGCGGAAGAACTTGGTGCCTTTCCCGGATATGAAACCAACAAAGCCGACATGCTGCGGGTTATCCGTAATCATCGGCGGGCCGCCTATGGCCATCAAGATGGATACGAGGGCCTGAGTATTCGGCCCGTTCCCCTGAATGGTGCAGACTGTCCCAACGCTGACATCACTTCTGCAGCTAAAAAAGCCTGGGACTCAGCACTTGAAACCGGCAATGAACATGGCTTCCGCAATGCACAAGTGTCTGTCATTGCGCCTACGGGCACCATCGGCCTTGTGATGGACTGCGACACGACGGGCATTGAACCCGATTTTGCCCTGGTGAAATTTAAAAAGCTTGCAGGTGGCGGCTACTTCAAAATCATGAACCGCATCGTCCCGCTTTCGCTTCAAACCCTGGGCTACACAGATACTCAGATTCAAGAGATTCAGGCATACGCCGTTGGTCACGCCAGTTTGGAAGATGCCCCAGGCGTAAACCACAAATCCCTGATGGACCGCGGCTTTGACGGCGATGCACTTGCGGCTGTTGAGGACGCGCTGGCAAATGCTTTCGACATTAAGTTTGTCTTCAACAAATACACACTTGGCGAAGAGTTCTGCACAGAGCGGTTAGGGTTAGACGCAGAAGACTTGAACCGTCTTGATTTTAATATGCTCCTAGCTCTAGGGTTCAAGACAGAAGAGATTGAAGCGGCCAACATTTATGCCTGTGGTGCCATGACCCTTGAAGGGGCACCCGGATTGAAGGATGAACACCTTCCGGTCTTTGATTGCGCCAATCCTTGTGGGCGAACCGGCACACGTTTTCTGTCTGCGGCAAGCCACATCGGGATGATGGCCGCCGCACAGCCCTTCATTTCAGGTGCGATCTCTAAAACCATCAATATGCCAAATACAGCAAGCATAGACGACTGCCGCAATGCTTACATTCAATCCTGGCAGCTTGGTCTTAAAGCCAACGCGCTCTATCGTGACGGCTCTAAACTCTCGCAACCCCTTGCCTCCGCTGTCTTTGATGAGGTGGGTGACGATGAAGACGACACAGCCTCAAGGATTGAAGATGTTGCCGCACAGTCAGCCCCTGCCCGCGCTGAAATTATTGCGGAGCGCATTGTAGAGCGGGTGGTTGCCAGAGAGCGTCTAAAACTGCCTGACCGCCGCAAAGGTTATACGCAAAAGGCGTTGGTCGGTGGCCATAAAGTCTATCTGCGAACGGGTGAATATGACGATGGCAACATCGGCGAGATCTTCATCGACATGCATAAAGAAGGGGCTGCGTTCCGCAGTCTCATGAACAATTTTGCAATCGCCATCTCAATCGGTCTGCAATACGGCGTCCCACTCGAAGAATACGTTGATGCCTTTACTTTCACCCGGTTCGAGCCGGCAGGCATGGTCGAGGGCAACAGCTCCATCAAAATGGCTACGTCGATTCTTGATTACATCTTCCGCGAACTTGCTGTCTCTTATTTGGGACGTTACGAACTCGGGCATGTAGAGCATGCGGATATTAAACCAGATGCCATGGGCGAAGGTGAAGCAGCAGAAAAACTACTGGAGATGGCAGAACGGACAGTATCGCAAGGCTATATCCGTTCGAGCAATCTGTATTTCCTGAACCCAGGCGACCAGCGCAAAGACAAAGTGGAAAGCGTTACCACAACAGAAACCATTATGACCCTTGATACGGCTGTAGGTGCATCATCGCATATGGGAACTGGGAGTTCTGGACAAACCGATGCCCGAGAAAGCAGAGCGTCGGTGATGGCAGGCCCGCCGCCATCTTCAGCCAATAGTGATAAAATGGCGGCCGTCACTAAGGCAAAAATGCAGGGTTACGAAGGAGATGCCTGCGGAGAGTGTGGTAACTTCACTTTAGTGCGTAACGGCACCTGCATGAAGTGCAACACCTGCGGCGCAACAAACGGCTGCTCTTAGGTCTATGGGATAAGGAACTAAGAGTATAGTGACGCAAGGGGTTCCAAGGCGTGTTAAATGCTCACCGGCTTACCATAAGGATCA
Source organism: Rhodospirillaceae bacterium (assembly GCA_040219235.1). Taxonomy (NCBI): domain Bacteria; kingdom Pseudomonadati; phylum Pseudomonadota; class Alphaproteobacteria; order Rhodospirillales; family Rhodospirillaceae; species Rhodospirillaceae bacterium. The sequence continues at coordinate 87,435 of JAVJSV010000004.1, read as the reverse complement.
GCGGGCAATGACGTTTCCCTCTTCTCTTTCGCATAGAGCCCTTGCTGACCCGCTGGCTCCGATTAGTTCAATTGCCCGCCAGGATTCTGACAAGGCTTGGCTGAACGAGCTGTTCAACGGCTTTTTACGTGTGATGATTCCCACCCCCCAAACCTATGCCAACTGCCGCTTACAGGCAGAAGATGTCGTTCACACCCTGCGCCGCGCACTCTATCCACTGCGCATGGCAGGAAGTGTGACTGGAGATTCTCTGGTGGTCGGCAGTGTTGGAAAACGCACAGCCCTGTCACCTGTCACCTGCGTTGATGTACTCTACCTCCTCCCTTCAAAACTGAGGGTAAGCCGCACAGCAGATGCGCTTAAAGTCCTGCACGCTGGATTGGCTGACCAATATGAGGCCAGTGTTATAACGGCAGCCGACCTTGGTGTTACAATTACAATGTCGGATCGGAGTGTTCGGATCATTCCAGCTCTTGAGCAAGGAAATGGGTTTAAAATTCCCGGTCCAACAACCATGCAACGCGCATCCGGCTGGCGCATTACAAATCCAGTCTCTGAAGCTGCAACACTGCGTTTGAGTGATAGCCTCAATACCGGGCAAACGAGACGGTTACTGACTGTGCTCAAAGCGTGGCGCGATCATACCCAAACACCAATAGACTCTTTGACGTTAGAGATCCTCGTTCAGGAATTTCTTGCAACTCAAAAACGCTGCACCACCTTGGCTGATTCCTTCAAAGCCTTCCTCGCGTGGGCCCGATCAAAACCCACGGGCCGCATTACAGCTCCTGGAGCGATAACAAACCTTGATTTAGATGACTCTTGGCATGGCAATGCCAAGGCAGCGTATTGGCGGATTACACTGGCGGAACAAACAGCGGCAACGGATAAGATAAAAGCCGCTTTGGAGTGGCGTCACATCCTTGGCATTAATTTTCCGGTGCCTGAGAGTACCGGAACACCAACACCGCCAATTCTAGATGCCTGTGCTTAGAGCAATTCAGAGTTTTTAACTCAAAAACTTACAGATCGCATTGTGTCTGCGTTCTGGCATAGCCCGAGAAACAAGCTCCCCGTTCCAGCATCGATATATGTGAGACTGCTTTTCCCACGGGCTTTTGGCTTAAAGCTTTGCAAGACGAAGACCGCGTTGACTGTTGAACGCATGACTTGCCCATCAAATTGACGCGTCAGGATCAAGTTCCCGGACCTTGGCAACCGGCCAGCACAGGTATGGGCATTTGGGCGGTCAATTTTGTAAGTGACAGGGATGCCCCAAGCGTTGATCGTCTCCTCAGCATCCAGGCCGAGCGTTTTCCAAGGAACATAGCCCTCTAATTCGCCTGGGCCGCAACTGTATTCTGCAACACCATTACCGGTCAGGTCTGGACAGGGCAAACGGGGTAAGCCGTTTTCCTGCATTGCTGTAGACATCGCGTGGGCCAGAACTGTGGCCTTAATAAAATCGAACTGATCGCTCATGTCTGCGCGTTGTTCTTCAACTGAGAGGCCAACCCAATAAGTCGTCAGGCCAAACAGGCCACTGACTAAAAAACACCCTAGAAGCAAAGCACGTATATTCTCGCCTGCGGTACGGCGGCGTTTTGTATGTGACCGCATCCACCGCTGCAACTGCGGCATGGCAATTCCGCGTGACCGCGAAACTGATCCGCGTGCGCGTGATGTTTTAAACTCAGACATATGCGCTTAATACGCGAAAAAATGCCTAAGGTGTTGAAAAAATGACATTTTTGTTTCAGGTCAAAACTAAAAAAATCCGTTGCACGACAAGCAGAATAGGGTCGCCGCAAGACTACGCAGACCTCTCAGGACAGGAAACCTTCTGCGCTAGTATAAAAACCTGCTGCGCACGGTGCCTTCAATGGCCTCGACATCCTGGCGTATGCCCATACCCACAGCGACGTCGCCAAGCACATCCGTGACCACATAGCCGATTTGACCATCGGTTCTGAGATACTGCCCAGCGATATTGATATTCCGGCTGGAAAAGACGTTGTTGATTTTTGACAGAACACCGGGCACATCGCGGTGAATATGCATGAAACGCACGGCATCCTTTTGGGGCGGCAGCGCGACTTCAACAAAGTTCACCGCGCCGAGCGTTGAGCCGTTGTCAGAATACTTTACCAGCTTATCGGCCACCTCTGTGCCGATGTTGGCTTGGGCCTCGAGCGTACTTCCCCCGATATGAGGCGTCAGAATGACATTCTTAAGACCCCGCAGGGGGCTCATGAACTCTTCATCTGGTGTGGCGGGTTCTTTGGGAAAAACGTCGATGGCGGCACCGGCAAGGTGACCATTTTTCAAATATTTCGTCAGGGCATCAATATCGACCACGTTCCCGCGCGAGGCGTTAATTAAATGTGCGCCTTTCTTCATCGACATCAAGCACTGTTCATGAATCATACCTGCCGTTAATTCTGTGGCGGGTACATGCAGCGATACCACATCAGACTGCTCCAGTAGCTCAGTCAAGTCCCTCACCGCTGTGGCATTGCCGAGTGCCAGTTTCTCAACGATGTCATAGAACACCACCCGCATGCCAAGCGCCTCGGCCATCACGGACAATTGTGTTCCGATATGGCCATAGCCAACAATGCCTAGAATTTTGCCACGTAATTCGTAAGACCCTTCAGCCGACTTAAGCCACCCCCCTTCATGGGCCAACGCAGATTTTTCAGGAATACCGCGCAACAACATAATGGCTTCGGCCAGCACCAGTTCGGCAACAGACCGGGTGTTAGAATAAGGGGCGTTAAAAACAGGAATACCGCGCATCTTAGCCGCAGTGGTGTCCACCTGATTGGTGCCAATACAAAAGCAACCAATGGCCATGAGCTTCTCTGCGGCCTTTAGCACCCGTTCCGTAATCTGCGTGCGAGACCGAATGCCGACCATATGGGCATCAGCTATTTTCTCAATCAGGTCCTCTTCATCCAAAGCCCCCTTATGCTGCTCAATGTACTCGTAGCCATGGCGCTGGAAAAGAGCCACTGCGTTCTCATGGACATTCTCAAGAAGAAGAACTTTTATTCTGTCTTTCGGGAGAGAAAGCTTATTCATAACACTGCGACCTTGCCTTGCGAGTCCGGTGCCTTGACGGCCCAGGAAACCCTTCTATTTGTTGGTTTATCACGGATTACCGTGACTTTTGCACTCCCGATCCGCCCATAACTTGTATATCTTGATCATACTTAACCTGTGCTGTCTGTGAGTTAGCACATTTCAATTGCAGCTTGGAGCCCCAAAACCAATGATCCAGATTTGCACTCACGTCATAAACCGTGCCCCAGGAGTACAATCGTAATGAGCAGTGGTATTGAAGCCCGCTTGACTGAGCTTGGGTTATCTCTGCCTGAGGCTTCAGCACCGGTTGCAAACTATGTTCCCTTCGCGGTTTCTGGCTTTCTGGTCTTCATTTCAGGCCAGTTGCCGATGAAAGATGGAAAACTGCTGTTTTACGGAAAAGTCGGGGATGATGTTTCGGTCGGAGAAGCTGTGATCTGCGCCCGGCAAAGCGCCTTAAATATCATCGCTCAACTGAAGTCCGCCTGTGACGGCGACTTAGACCGGGTCAAACGTATTATTAAACTCGGTGGATTTGTCGCCGGCGGCCCAGACTTCACAGAGCACCCCAAGGTGATCAACGGCGCATCAGATTTGATGGTAGATGTCTTTGGCGATGCGGGCCGCCATGCCCGCGCGGCTGTTGGCTGCCCCTCCCTGCCCCTTGATGCGCCGGTCGAAGTCGAGGCCGTGGTTGAAATTAGTTAATACAACTCGCAAGACAATATCTGGCACGACACTTTAGGGTATGACTGACGTTTCACAAGACTTCCGCAACATCGATTTTGACTCGATGACCGTTCGCATCGTGCCATCGATACACGACATTGATGCTGCGCAATGGGATGCGTGCGCCCGGGTCCCCGACTGTAACCCTTTCGTGCGCCATGCGTTCTATAGTGCGCTTGAAGATTCCGGGTCTGTTACGGCAGACACGGGCTGGCAATCCCAGCATGTCGCCGTGGAGACTCCTGACGGAACTCTCTTGGCCTGTGCCGCCATGTATTTAAAAGATCACTCTTATGGTGAGTATGTGTTTGACTGGGGTTGGGCCAACGCCTACGAGCGTGCTGGAGGGCATTATTACCCCAAGCTTCAATGTGCCGTGCCCTTTACGCCCGTGACCGGGCCTCGCCTGATGACTCGCCCCGGTCTTGAGGCACAGACCATCGTTGCACTGAAACGCACCCTGCTGGCCGGAATGATTGAGGTGGCCGACCGGCTGAATGTGTCCTCGCTGCACATCACGTTTCCGGGCGAAGACGACTTCGCCCTGATGGCCGAGGCCGGCTTGCTGGAGCGGTATGGCCAGCAGTTTCACTGGAAGAATGAGAACTACGCCGATTTTGACGGCTTCCTGAACGCTTTGTCTTCGCGCAAACGCAAGAACATCCGCAAAGAGCGCGAAAAGGCCAACGCCAGCGGGGTAGATATTTACGCTGTCAGCGGCGACGGCATCACCACCCGTCACTGGGATGCGTTCTATCGCTTTTATCGCCTGACCTCAGACCGTAAATGGGGTCAAGCCTACATGACCCGATCATTTTTCAACCTCTTATCGGAGCGCATGGGAGATCAGGTTGTTTTGATTATGGGTGAAGAAGGCGGAGACATCGTCTGCGGCGCCTTAAACTTACTGGGCGGTGATACCTTGTATGGTCGCAATTGGGGGACGATCGTTAATTATCCCATGTTGCACTTCGAGGTCTGTTATTACCGCGCCATCGACTACGCCATCGACCACGGCTTGGCCTGGGTCGAAGCCGGGGCGCAGGGGCCGCACAAACTGCAGCGGGGTTATTTGCCACGCAAGACCTACTCGGCCCATTGGATTGCAGATGACGGCTTTCGCCAAGCGGTGGCGCAGTTCCTTAAACAAGAACGGCCCGCCGTTGAAGACGATGTCGATACGCTGACAGAAATGGGACCGTTTAAGCGCACCGGTCGGATATCTTAATCCGGCTGCTTTAAAGACCCAGATTGGCGCGGTTAAAGCGGCGGTCTGGATCAAGCACACCTTTCAGATCTGACAACAGGCGTGCGGTTTCCGGTGCCAGGGCATCCTGATAGCGATAGAATTTGGCCAACTGGACATGCACCGCGCCAAGGTCGTGAAAGAAATCACGCAACTCAAACCTGAGTTTTTGGGCATAGGCGCGGGCGTGCGGGTTGGCCGGGATGAACTTGAACTTTTTCGCTTCCTCAGCGGGCAGATGGCGCAGGTGATGTTCGCTCACTTCATCCACCCAGTAAAAACTGGGCTCACACATGAAGTACCCCTGGCCATAGTTGGTCATGTAGGATTCCCACATGCCGTGTTGATCCATTTCGGCGCGGCGGCTGTTGAAGAAGTCCTGCACCGCAGTGGCCACTTCAACGGCGCGGCTCAGCGGCCACAGTGAATTGGTCGGCACCCAGCGCTGGCCATCCTTGCCGAGAAAACCGCGCACCGAGAAGCCACGGGCTTCCATCGCCCGGGGCATGATGTTGGCAATCTCGCGGCTGCGTTTGAGGCAAATGTCGCGGACGATTTGCAGACCGGCCTCCGCAGCATCCTGGGTCAAGCCCTCGACCGTGAGATGAAGCGACCACTTCACCCCATCCATGAAATTGGTTCCGGCGGTGGCCATCTTCATGGAATCCATAAGGCCCGACACTAGGCTTGAGCCGGTGGTGGTGACATCGCCGAGGGTTTTGATCGCCTCCTTGAAGCCGACCTTGGCGGCGTTCTGACTTTTGAAGGGATCAAGACCGACGCGGCGGGTGACAAAGTCATAAGGGCCAAGCTCAATCATTGTCTCGGCCATATCTTCATAGGTTTCAAAGGCAAACGAGCCGTGGGCCGTAACCCCGACCTTTTTGCTGATATGCAGCGACACCCCGGTTTTGATTCCAAAGGATCCGGTGTCGCCGAGAAACAAACCTGTGAGATCCGGACCATAGTCGCGGAAGAACGGCGTGTCTGGACTCACCCGTCCCCAGGAGCCGGTGCGTACCTTTGCCCCATCGGCGCGCACAACTTCTAGGCCGAGCACGCCTTTCATGGTCGACGGCACATTCTGGGACATCGCCCCGCCGACAGTGGAATAAAGACCGGAAAACGGCGCAGGAAAATCAAGCTTCAGGCCATGCTCTTTCAAGGCATCAGCAACGCTGATCCAGGTGCAGCCCGCATCAACCACGACATAGCGATCTGTCACGTTGATCTCCCGGATACGGTTAAGACGCCGCAAATCCATCAACATGCAGCCCTGCTCGGCTGGCACATAGCCCTTGGTGTACGACATGCCCCCACCACGAATGGAAATGTACAGGTTCAAATCTGCCGCTGCTGTGACCAGACGGGCAACCTCGTCCGGAGAACCTGGCTGCACCACAACATCGGCCGTTTCAGACTCATCCCAGAAAAAGATATCATTACTGTAGACACTGCGCTCGGCCTCTTCAGTGATGACGTATTCGTCACCCACAATGGCCGCAAGCATCGATTGAATATCTTTGGTGGGATGAGCCGTATCAGGCATTATGAAGCGTCCTCTTTAGGATTAGTCGTTCTTTGGTGTGATGGGCGTCGCGTCGCCATTTTCGTCGATTGCAACGTAGGTGAAAAGCCCCGCTGTGACCATCAGCGGTGATCCGTGGCGGGCCCGCCTCACCCAGGTCTCCACATGCAGCACCACAGACGTCCGCCCCATACGCGTGATTGTGGTGTAACAAGAGACCTCATCACCAATATGGATGGGTTTATGAAACTTCATACCATCAATGGCGACGGTCACGACGCGCGTTCCGGTATAGCTCGCCGCATGCGTCGCGCCCGCCAAATCCATCTGGCTTAAGACCCAGCCGCCAAAAATATGGCCAGCGGGATTGGTATCAGCAGGCATGGCAACGGTGCGAATAGAAAGTTCGCCTTGAGGGATTTTGGGGTCTATGGGCTCAGTCACGCGGGAACCTTTTCCACAACATATTGTAAGTAAAGGGGAATATTCCTACCTTATGCAGTTGTTGGCTGCATCACTCTGTATATAATGCGCCCATGTCAGACCTTTTCCAACAGACCGGCGCTAAGAAATCAAAATACACCGCCAAGGACATTGAAGTCCTTGAGGGCCTAGAGCCTGTGCGCCGCAGGCCGGGCATGTACATCGGTGGCACCGACGAAAAAGCCCTGCATCACCTGGTTGCTGAAGTTCTTGATAACGCGATGGATGAAGCGGTCGCTGGACATGCCACCAGTATCGAGGTTCACCTGGGTAAAAACAACGAAGTCACGGTGCGCGACAATGGCCGCGGCATCCCCGTTGACCCGCACCCAAAGTTTCCCAGCAAATCCGCCCTTGAAGTCATCATGACGACCCTCCATTCCGGCGGAAAGTTTGGCGGCGGAGCGTACAAGACTTCTGGCGGCCTGCACGGGGTCGGCGTGTCCGTCGTCAACGCTTTATCAGAAGAAATGACTGTCGAAGTCGCGCGCGATAAAGCCTTATGGACTCAAAATTTCAGTCGCGGCGAAGTAAAGTCAAAACTGAAAAAGTTAAAAGAAATCGCCAACCGGCGCGGCACGGTTATCAGTTTCAAACCAGACCTGAGCATCTTCGGAGCCGACGCTGCCTTTAAGCCTGCGACCATTTATAAAATGGCGCGCTCAAAAGCTTATCTGTTTGAAGGCGTAAAGATCAAATGGTCTTGCGATGAATCCTTAATTCGCGGAAAAGACGACACACCAGCTAAAGTAGAGTTACACTTCCCCCAAGGCCTCAAGGATTATCTATCCTCTGTTACAGCAGGACGGGAGTTGGTTGGTGAATGCATCTTCTCAGGCTCGGTTGAAACCTCTGATGAAACCGGTCGCGTTGATTGGGCCGTTTGCTGGCCGGAAGACCAAGACGGTTTTCTGAACTCCTACTGTAATACGATACCCACGCCGGAAGGCGGCACCCATGAAGCCGGGTTTAGAACCAGCCTTGGCCGGGCCCTTAAGTCTTTCGGCGAGATGGCTGGTAATAAAAAAATCAGCGCGATCACCGCCGAAGATGTTGTTGGTGGGGCGTGCGGCATGCTGTCGGTATTTATTCCTGAACCACAGTTTCAGGGCCAAACCAAAGAAAAACTGTCCTCGGCCTCTGCGACCAAACTGGTCGAGAGCATCCTTAAGGATCACTTTGAACACTGGCTTTCAGGTGACCCTGATACGGCCACCCACATTCTTGAATTGGCCCTGTCACGGGCCGATGTGCGTCTGCGCCGTAAGCAAGAAAAAGATCTGGTCCGCAAAAGCGCAACCAAGAGGTTAAGGCTGCCCGGCAAACTCTCTGATTGCAGTCGAGCCACCGCCGAAGGCACCGAAGTGTTTTTGGTGGAAGGAGACTCAGCCGGTGGTTCAGCCAAACAGGCCAGAAATCGGGAAACCCAGGCTATCCTGCCCCTGCGTGGTAAAATTCTCAATGTGGCTTCAGCGTCACAAGATAAGTTGCGCAGCAATCAAGAACTTCAGGATCTTTTTGAAGCTCTTGGGTGTGGCCGAGGGGATAAATTCGATCTCGACAAACTACGGTACGAGAAAGTCGTGATTATGACGGACGCCGATGTCGACGGTGCACATATCGCTGCTTTGTTGATGACCTTCTTTTTCCAAGAGTTACCTGAGTTGGTTCAGGCAGGACGCCTTTATCTTGCTATGCCGCCACTCTATCGCCTAAGCCAAAGAGGTAAGACCTTCTATGCGATGGATGATGCCGACAGAGAGCGGATCGTCGCAACAGAGTTTGACAGCCGTGGGAAGGTAGAGGTCAGCCGGTTTAAGGGACTTGGAGAAATGCCACCGGCACAACTTAAAGAAACGACCATGGACCCTGCGCGGAGAAGTCTGCTGCGCGTTACCCTTCCGGAAACAACAGCATCTTCAAACAGCGACGCCAAGGCGACAGCTGATCTGGTCGAGCAACTCATGGGTAAAAAGCCTGAAGCGCGTTTTCAGTTTATTCAAGACAACGCGGAGTTTGTTACAGACCTTGATGTGTAAGCATGAGTCGGCCCCCGCGTGCTTACAACTTAAAGAGGTGGCAATATGCCTTCTGTCGCGAATACTGCTTTAAAGCCCTCAGCATCGACTGTTGCGGTGATGCTCTTTTTCAGTGCGTTACCAACTCAATCAACTTACGCGCAAAGCGAAGATAAAGCCGTGATGCTGGTGCAAAACTATCGCAACGAAACAGTGACGATGGATTTTTCCTACGTCTTTAGAGACTACAGCTGGCAACTCATGGAGCGTGACATCGGAATTGATGGTGATCTCACCTATAAATTCCCGATAAATTTACCCGGTTGCGATTACCTTGTTGATTGGGGCATCGACAACGGACGGCTAACGATTTCTAACGCTAAAGGTGTGATCTGCACCGAAGACGTTAGCATCTGCGAGCGCCGCACGATCACTGTCGAAGTCCGCAATCAAGTTTGTGACTTGAAAAACAGGTGATCCATCTTCGCGACGTTGCGTGCTTATCCTAACTGATCAAGAATCGCGCCGGGATTGACAATAGCTTCAGGATAGTGCTTTTCAGCCATCTCACGATAGTCATCGGGTAAACCATCCAGATCGTATGACTTACTTCCGAGCGCATGAGACGTGGTGTGGCCTGGGTGATCTCCCATTTCCATCCAGGGACGCCAACTTGTGATTCCGGTGTAACTTAATGTGGAGTCAAGCGTCGGCAGGTCTGGATTGTTCACGTCAGCTTCATTGCCTTTGTAGGTTACAGCTTCGCTATAAATGACACTGCTGGCTTGCGGGTCTGCAGGGACAACTTTCGCGCTGGACGCCTCTGTAATCCAGACATGACCATCTTTAACCGTCACCGGGCCAAGCCAATGCTCAAATCGCATGGACCCCGTAGGCCGCATGGCATCGTCGGAAGCGGTGCGCTGGGTTTCGCCGCCGACTTCCCTTAACGAATAAAACTCCGGCTTCACGACAGACTTGCTTGGGCCGAGCTTCAGTTTAGGCACTTCAACGGTTTTGCCCGTGTAGGGAATTTTAAGCGTATCAATAAGTTTGCCCGTTTCGAAATCCGTATAAAAAGCCAGTTCAAAACTGGTCAGTTCAATCGAACCATCTTCCAAGACTTTATGACGCGCGAATGTGCCTGTTACCATGCCCATCAAGGGTACGATTTCCGCATCGACCACACCGAAGCGCTGGCCCTTGAGCCAGCCCATGGCAATGCGTCCATCTTCACTGCCGCGCATGCGGTGTAGGGTACGTAGCACCTGTACTGGGTCTTTAGGATCGAAATTCCCCGCCGCTTGGCCCGTCCGACTCTGTAGTGCGACGTGTGTCGCAGCAACACCAGCTACCCCTGCTAAAATATTCCGTCTGGATAACGACGACAGACCATTCACTGATAAAACCATAACGACACCTCTACTTAACTAAAATTTCTAAATGACTGCAGCAAACATTGCGTTTACGGATCAGCTACAAGAATTGTCCTGAAACGCGACAGGGCAACTTGCTGTTCCCGCACCTTGGAAAAAGACCTGTTCAGCTTGAGAATCGTATGAGCAACCCCGAACAACCGCGCAGTTGCCGCGCTTCGTAACTGTGTAAACAGATACAGGGTATGTTCCATCTGCTCTGGCGGTGATCAAGGTACAACGTTGTACACCTGGTTTTATGGTCCCGGCGTATAATGTTTCCATACCCGCAAAAGGGCCACCTCTGGTAAAGGCGACGGTCTCCGAACTTCGATTTACGATGCAAAAAGCCTGCGCCTGAGAAGCGGACAACGCCAGCACCAAAATTACACCTAATTTCTTAAGCATCTTAATCCCCCAACGCCTGGAAAACCGGGACAGCCTGACACCACACGTCTTTGTCCACATTTCCAATTTGTCTGTTGAAAGGTATCATGACATCAAAACGGCTTTGAACAAAGCCAATGTCTTTATGCTTTTCAGTCAAAAGAGATGAAATTGCGCCGAATGATATTCACCATACATGTTCGCTTACTGGCCGTTGCACTTGCCTGTGCCCTTTACCCTCTGGCTTTGAGTGCTCAAGAACCGTTACGGGTTGGTGTGGTCGCCTTTCCAGCCAGTGATGGGGACCCACATCGGTCCGTAAGTGTGTTCTCGACTTACACATGGTCGCCAACCTTTGAAACCCTCACTACCTTTCAAGAAGATGGCACTCTCGTAGGCGAGCTCGCAAAATCCTGGCAGCAGATCACCCCCACAACATGGCACTTTGAACTGCGGTCGGATGCGGCATTTTCTAATGGCAGGCCGTTTACGGCAGCCGATGTTGTAAGCTCATTCGACTATCTGAAGACTCCACATGGACAAACATCTAGCGTCGCGCGTGACCTTGATATCATTGCCGGTGCACAAGCACTTGATGCCTACACGCTGGCTGTCACGACCTCCGCGCCGACAGCGATTTTGCCGCGGCTGCTTGCCGCTTTATATATCGTCGAGCCAGATCATTGGGAGACACTCGGCCCCGACGCTTTTGCGCGTGACCCCATCGGCAGTGGACCCTTTGCAATAACCGCCTGGCGCCAGGGCCGTGTGTCCTATGAAACCAATCCGTATTCCTGGCGAAAACCGGTAATCGAAAAGATGGAGGTTTTGCACTTGCCGGAATCAACCAGCAGACTCCAGGCCATTGTTACGGGGGGTATAGATATTGCGATTGGCATGGGGCCTGACGACATACCGTTGATTACGCGTGCTGGCGGCTACATGCACCAGCGCAATCCTATTGATGTCATCAGCATTGCTTTTGTGGTTCAAGACGGACGGCCCGCAAATGATATTCGCGTGCGCCGCGCACTGAATTACGCAGTGAATAAAAATGCCATCACGGAAATTCTGCTCTCGGGGATGAGCCAACCGGCAACGCAAGGGGCCGTGCGGGGCCTTTTGGGATACGATCCAAACTTAAAGCCTTATCCTTATGATCCTGACAGAGCTCGCGCCCTTCTGAAAGAAGCCGGTTATGAGGCCGGGTTTAAACTTGATATCGAAGTGATCATCGGGTCCAACGCTTCGGACAGTGCCATTTATCAATTGGTTGCAGCCAACCTCGCCGACGTTGGCGTCACCCTCAACATTATCTCAATTCCAACGTCCCAGATGGTCCGTATTATCTTGCAAGGGCAATGGAAGGGGGATGGCTTCAGTCAGGTATTTGGGGCGTGGCCGACATTTGAACCGCTCAGAACACTCCGTCTTCATTCTTGCCTCTGGCCGTCGCCCTGGTACTGCGATGAGCGGATTATGCCTACCATGAAAGCCGCTATGGAAACCCCAGACCTAGACGAAAGAATACGCCTCACCCGCGATGTTCTAGGCTTTTATCATGATCAGGCAACAGCCCTGATGCTGCACGAAATTCCACTGCTGGATGGGGTGGGGCCACGCGTTACCGGGTACGCACCCAACAAAGGTAAAATAAATTACGAAACCATAACGTTCGCGGAGGACAATTAAACCGGATCTGGAGCCACACGGCACAGCTTTATGCCCCTATTTCCTCCGGTGAACAGGCTACCCAAGGTGCCCGGCATTTTCTCAAGCCCGTCATCAACGTCCTCCGAGTTCACCAAAAAGCCATCCCGATACCATTGTCTAAGGCGGCCTTCTGCCTCAGCAAACCGATGGCGGTAATCGAAGATAAAGAACCCCTCCATGCGCGCGCGTTTACGCACAAGATTTTTATAGTTTCTTGGCCCTTGGTTCAGGTCATCGCGATAATCGGTTGAGATAAAACCACAGATGACGATGCGGGCGTTCAGAGCGATCCGCGCCAAAACCGTATCCAATAGTTCTCCACCAACATTATCAAAAAAGACATCGACGCCATCTGGACACAGATTATCAAGCCGCTCGCCAACGTCCTCGTTTTTATAATCTATACTCGCATGATACCCGAGCTCATCCGTAAGCCAGGCGCACTTTTCAGCCCCACCTGCAATGCCAATAACACGGCACCCGGCAATACGGGCAATCTGGCCCACAACAGACCCAACGCCGCCAGCTGCGGCAGAGACAACAACGGTGTCACCTGGTTTTACAGCGCCAACATCGACAAGACCAAAATAGGCTGTCGCACCCGCGCTGCCCAAAACCCCGAGCAGTGTTGTTAAGGGGCTAACCGGATGAGGAACAGATTGAAGACTAAGAACGTTTGGATTCTGGAGCGCGGGACTCTGTAACGAATAATTCTGCCATCCCGGAGAAGCGATCACAATGTCACCTTCGGAATATGCAGAATGGCGTGTCTTGGTTACAACGCACACGCCCCTGCCCCGCATGACATCACCAATAGCAATTTTATCATGCATGCTGAGCCCTTTGGAAATATACGACCTCTGAGCTGGTGACGTTCCAAGAGCAATGGTTTTTAAGACAATCTCACCAACGCCTGGGTCCGGTATAGCGTTTTCCGTAAATTCAAAGTGCTTAAAGCCAATGACTTCTTCAGGTTCTGGGTGGCGTGCAAGCAGCCATTGCCGATTTTTTTCCAAAGCTTGATATCCTTTTGCTCAGCACCGACTATGCAACGGCACAGGTTATTGGCCTTCGATTAATAATCAAAGGTATCTATCCGTCAAAGATATCAGGTCTACATCCCGATGCCTTCAGGTAGAGGGGTAAAATATAGGAACTGTGGGAGGAAAATGGTGGACACGACTGGGATTGAACCAGTGACCCCCTCGATGTCAACGAGGTGCTCTCCCGCTGAGCTACGCGTCCATGAATTCATTTTACCTGGGGTTGACCCCGAGGCGTATCCCCGTCTTTTAGGTGGAGATTGCACTTATTGCAAGTGTTTCAGATCGATTGGTTTGAGGTATGCTGGAGCTATAAGGAGTATGCCTGAGTCTGCCTCTATTGGGCTAAGAAGAAGGCGAAGTCAGAGCTGCCCCTAAAGAAAGTATGCGTATGAGTAAGATTACAGATATGGCTGAACCCATTGAAGTGGTTGAACCGACGGAACTCACAACACCGCTGGTTCTGTCCTCTCCTCATTCGGGCGCGCATTATCCAGCCGATCTCATAGATGCCAGCGCTTTGAGCAAAGCCGCATTAAGACGCTCAGAGGACTGTTACGTTGATGAATTGTTCTCAGCAGCAAAAACGATGGGGATTCCGCTAATCAGAGCCTTGTACCCAAGGGCCTACCTGGACTTGAATCGTGAACCCTATGAACTCGACCAAGAGATGTTTTCTGATCCTCTGCCAGACTTCGCAAATACGACATCACCGAGGGTTACTGCTGGGCTTGGGACAATTGCCCGGATCGTTGCAAATCAAAAAGAAATCTATGCGAGAAAGTTGACGTGGGCAGATGCAGACGAGCGCATTAACAGGCTTTATAAACCCTATCACAACGCATTACGCCGTCTCGTCAACGCCGCCAGGGATCAGTTTGGCTACTGTATTTTGTTGGATTGCCATTCCATGCCCTCAGCCGGTTTGCCCCATAGCAAAGATAAAATGAACAAGTCCGTGGATATTGTCCTAGGAGATCGAAATGGACTGTCGTGCTCCTCGCTGGTGACCGAGGAAGCGGAACGTGTTTTCGGCAGCCTTGGATATTCCGTAATCCGCAACAACCCATATGCTGGCGGGTTCACGACACAAAGTTACGGCGACCCCGAAAATGGCGTCCACGCGCTCCAAATCGAAATAAACAGAGCACTTTATGTGGATGAGCGATCCTTAACCCGGCGGCCGGGATTTGCTAAACTGATGGCTGATCTGAGCCTTTTTCTCGAACAGATTGAAGAATTTGGTGCACAAGCGCGGCCCGGACTTGCCTATCATCGATTAAGTGCTGAGTGAACATGCCACCACAAGAGGCACGCCCCTAAGTATCTACAGAATAAGAATATTTTCCGTTCTTATTATCACCCTCCTCTTCGAGCTTGATCGGGACTTCCCTTGTTGTTTGTCACAGCCCGATTTACAATAAACTAGCCTGCGTTATCTCAGGCCCTTCTTTGGCACCTCACAATTGGTCTCTGCGTCATTCGTTATGAAAGAAATAGCTAATCTCACTCTGTACCGTGAAAAATCGACCGTTCATCGGTTTGATGAATTGGGTGACGGAGCCAAAGAAGAAAAGGTCCTGGAAATTCGGTCAAACCGGATCATCCTCCCGCTTAAATTAAAAGATAAAACCTATAGCTGTGTGCTGCGGGGGCAAAACATGCCCGCCACATTACGGCTCGCAGGTATGGTTATTGACCAGTTCCGGCGTGATCCGAACATTGTTCATGACGCCAAAGATATGGATTGGGAAAGCCGTTGGATGCGGGGACAGTCAAGTTATGAATCCAACTATAATTCGGCCTTATGGATCTCTATCCACTTGGATGGCGAACCCATATTTTCGAGTGGCGGAGAAAACGTTGAGGTCATTGATGAGATTGAAATGCTGGCCCATGGCGGAGATGTCAGCCAAGATATAATCAATGAAGCCTCAAGTAATATTGTCGGCGCGTTGGACGATCTGGTTGTCGAACATGATAGCCAGACGGCCTTCGTTTTTTCCTCATTTCCTACATACTACAGAGCTGCAGTGCTCGAACGTAAAAACGGAAAAACAGGGTCTTTTGCCGTTTCAGCTTATCATGTGAATCCCAAAAAACCGGTTCGCCATAGCTACTTCCTCGGCCTCGCAGCAGACATCATTGAGGCTTTAACAATGAGCGAGTTTCTCCAAAGAATTCAGGTTATGGTAAACGACAACTCATTTGAGTCGACGCCGATCACGCCGGCGCAAGTTGGTGCCGCGCGCAATCGTAGAAAAGATTTGATCGATCAAATCTCTGCCTTTGAAAAAACCCACAAGGTGACCTACCGACCAGAGCGGCCGACGTTCTAGTTAGGTCAGACCTCTCTAATTACGACAGGACTCTGGCCTTTTGATAGACTCTCTGATTACGGCATACCCTCTCATACTGAGCCTTCTAGCAACGGGCGCTATAGCGGGTATTCTTGCCGGGCTTTTAGGCGTCGGCGGCGGTATCATTATTGTACCCGTGCTGTTCACGGTGCTCGGAACGCTCGATGTCCCCATGGATGTTAGGCTTCATGTGGCGATCGGTACATCCTTAGCTACGATTGTGCCAACGTCCCTTGCCTCAGTGCGGGCCCATCACAGAAAGGGGGCCGTGGATTGGCCTCTTTTCAAATCATGGGCACCAGGCTTGGTTATTGGCGTGTTATTGGGAACCATACTGGCAACGCGACTACTCAGCGGAACAATACTCGCACTTGTCTTCGCTTTTGTTGCTTTATGTGTGGCCCTCGATATCGCGTTTCGTGACCGATCAATGCCCCAATACGGCGATGACAACACTCTTTCAGGGCTCTGGATATACAAACCTGCCGCATCTGTTGTCTCGGCCATGGTCGGTGCTTTCTCGGCGCTGATGGGAATTGGCGGTGGAACGCTATCCGTTCCGATCCTAAATGCTGCCCGTTACCCGATGCACCGGGCCGTCGCAACGTCAGCCGCATTTGGGCTCATCATCTCTATCCCAGCTGCCGCGGGGTACATTATCGGAGGGTGGGGTCTTGCGGGCCTGCCGCTCGGCTCTATCGGATACGTCAATATACTAGGGCTAGCATTCATAACGGCAACCACTGTCCTAACCGCTCCCCTTGGAAGCCGTCTGGCGCATGCGCTGACCGAGAAATCTCTGCGGTTTCTCTTTTCTGGTTTTCTGGTGCTGACAGCCATCCGAATGGCGTACGCTGCGGTGTCAGGCTAACTGGGGTTAACTAGTCCGCCCGAACAGCAATCAGAAGCAGGACAAGAACCACTGCAATGGCTTGGGTGGTCACACGCCATTGCATCAGTTTATTGCCATATTTATCGTGAAAATCCCCGCCCTTTACGAAAGCGAAGAGGCCCGTCAGCAACACGCCAAGAACAGCAAGCATAGATATTGAAAGCAAGATTATTAAAACTGTCTCCATATTTAATATACGTGCGCCGAGACGTTGCAGATTACAATACCAATCTTTACTCTAAGTCCTTAAATTTGAATGGTCTTAGCGTTCACAAGTCACAAGCATGAATAGAATACACCCTAAATTTGTTGTCTCAGCTGTTCCTGGATCGGACTCAGGAACACTTTTACCGCAGAGTCTATTCATCAATACAGGAGGCTAAAATAGAAAGCCTTGGGCGCGTTCTAATCGTTGATGACAACACCTTGGTGCGCGAGTCGCTCAGTCATGTTCTAAGAGAACGTGGCTATACTGCCTTCGAGGCTGAAGATGGAGAGGCCGCCCTAATCATCTTTGAAAGTGAAGATATACAGATTGCCATTATAGATATCATGATGCCGACAATGGGTGGTCTACAACTCCGGCAAGTGCTCGCAGACCGTGAGCCGTCCATCCCGATTATATTAGTTACTGGACAGCCTGAAATTGTGGAGAGCCTCGTCGAAGATGATTTAGAGTTTCAATATGGCACTGTCAGCTTGCTACAGAAGCCCGTGCATCCAGTGAAGTTGTTAGCCGAGGTTGAGAAACGACTTTCGGCGTAATGTAAAACGCCTATTCTTTCGCATCAGGGTTTGGAGCCGCAGAAAAACTCTCGCCACATCCACAGCGCCCTGTTTCATTCGGGTTAGTGAACACAAACCCACTCTCCATCTTGGACTCTTGATAATCCAATTCAGAGCCCAACAGATACATAACCGCCATCGGGTCTATAAAAAATTTAACGCCATTCTGCTCTACGACATCCTCAAACTTACCTTGTTCGTCGGCATATTCGACTTTGTACGAAAAGCCAGAACACCCTTTGGTATCAATGCCCACACGTATTCCGGCAACAGGATGATCCGACCGCCCAATCAGGTGTGCTGCACGCGCAACGGCAGCATCTGTAATTGTGATCGGAGCAGTCCTCGTTAAGCTGGTCATTTTAATTCTCCTAAACGCAGTCGAATTTATTTAGAACATGTCACGTTCAAAACATATCGAGGGCGACACGCGCCACTTCAGACATATTCTCGGGTGTCCAAGGAGGATCCCATGTAATGGTCACAGCAACCTCCCCAGCTCCTTTGGTGGCCGCAACAGAATCAGCAACCTCACCCGGAAGCGTGCCTGCGACGGGACAGGCTGGCGCGGTTAAAGTCATCAGCACATTAACGTTCCCTCTGTCACCAATTTTGAGCTCATAAATCAATCCGAGATCATAAATATTGACTGGGATTTCCGGGTCAAAAACACTCCGTAGAGCCTCTACAGCAGCTGATTCGGTTATTATGTAATCAGCGTCGTCGGGCAGTGGCGCACCGCGTGTCACGGTATCACCTTCCTCGGGTGGGTCACCTTCCATAGCCGGCATCGAATAAGGCGGCATCATAACTTTAGACTCCTTAGAACTTTCATTATTCCGCCTCATCGTTCCGTCGAGGCCGTTGCTTTTCCATCAAGGCATGACATCAGGGTGTGCCACGGAAGCGTTGCGCATTTGACTCGCGCCGGAAATTGGCGAACCCCGCTCAAAGATGCAAGCTTTTCAAGTCTTGGAGCCAACTTATTACCGACATCCTGCATAGCATCCAAAACGGATGCCTCTTTCGAACAGATGGTGCGTACAGCCTCAAAAATCAATCGGGCCTCTGTAATGCTTAAGCCTTTGACCGCTTCAGTCATCATGGAGGCAGACGCAATCGAAATAGCGCATCCCTTGCCATCAAACTTGATATCAGCAATGGACTGTTGCTGGTCTAGTTCAGTCGTGACGGTAACACGGTCGCCGCAGAGTGGGTTTTTGCCATCACTTCGACAGTCTGCATTTTCAATGACACCCGCATTACGCGGCGACTTCCCGTGATCCAGGATGATCTCTTGGTACAATCCCAGCAGATCGCTATCTTTTGCGGCGGCTTCCATTAACCTAAAATCTCTCTGGCACGGCCTAAGGCTTCTATCAGAACATCGACTTCACTTCGCGTGTTGTACATACCGAAAGAGGCACGCAGAGTAGCGGTAACGCCAAAGCTATCCATAAGCGGTTGCGCACAGTGGTGTCCCGCACGAACACAGACACCAGACCGGTCTAAGATCGTCGCTAAATCATGGGGATGTGCCCCGTCCAGCACAAAAGAAGCCACAGCCGTTTTATGCTTGGCCGTCCCGATAAGTCTCAAACTGTTTATGCTTTTGAGTTGTTCGGTTGCATAATTTAGTAGATCTTGCTCGTGAGCAGCTACTGCCGCGCGATCAAATAAACTGACGTAGTCTATTGCTGCCCCTAATCCCACAGCTTGCACGATTGGCGGTGTCCCGGCTTCAAATTTTGCCGGAAGCTCTGCCCACTCGCTGCGCTCAAACGTAACTGTACTGATCATTTCACCACCACCCTGATACGGTGGCATTTCACTCAACAGCTCTTCTTTTCCATACAGCACACCAATGCCGGTTGGACCGTAGAGCTTATGACCTGAAAAGGCGTAGAAATCACAGTCCAGAGCTTGGACATCGACAACCTCATGAACCACACCCTGGCAACCATCAATAAGACATTTTGCGCCAACAGAATGAGCAAGCTGAACGATGTCTTTCACCGGAAGTATTGTACCCAGGGCATTAGACACATGGGCAACAGAGACTAATTTGGTTTTACCCGTCATCGCTGCTTCGAAGGCGCTTAGATCAACCGAGCCATCTGCTAGGACTGGTACAACTTTAAGCGTGATCCCAATTTGATCCCTCAACAACTGCCACGGAACAATATTAGAGTGGTGCTCAAGACCCGTGATCACAACTTCATCACCCGCCTTTAGCATGCGACCAAATGTGGCAGCGACCAGATTAATCGCTTCGGTCGCCCCTTTCGTGAAGACAATCTCGCGATCAGAACCGGCGTTAATAAAGGCACGCACTTTTTCGCGCGCTTCTTCATACTTGCCGGTTAACGCTTCGCTTAAAGAATAAGCACCGCGGTGGACATTCGCGTACTCATGTTCGTACTGATAACGGATAACGTCGATAACCTGCTTGGGCTTCTGGGCAGATGCTGCACTGTCTAAATATGTGAGGGGCTTTCCATGAACGGTGCGTTGCAGAATCGGAAAGTCTGCGCGCACAGATTCGATATCAAATGGGCGTATGTCTTTTGCTTTTGTCTGCTTTGAGATGGCGTTCATACGCCCTCCGTAATCAGAGCACTTTGCCGCACAAGCCACCGCTTCACCATATCCAGAACCAGGGTTCTGGCGGCATCATCGGAGATATCAAAAATGACATCATCCAAGAAGCCTTCAACCAGCATGGCGCGGGCTGCTTGCTCATCAATACCGCGGCTTAACAGGTAAAAAATGTGCTCTGAATCCATCTCGCCGGTTGTCGCGCCATGGGCGCATTGAACATCATCAGCATAGATTTCCAGTTCCGGCTTGCAGTCCACCTCTGGTCCACGATTAAGCAACATAGCTTTATGAAGTTGTCGCCCATCACTGCGCTGCCCTTCTCTAGCCACATGAACACGTCCTTGAAACACACCTTTCGATTTTCCGCCCAATACACCTTTAACAGTCTGCTTAGAAATCGTTTCAGGGGCCAGATGTAGAATTTCAGACGAAATGTCTGAATGATCAGACCCTGACAATCCATAAGCACCGTCTACAATCGCGCGGGCACCAAGAGCTTCCAGCCGAACCTGGACTTCACGGCGCGCAAGTTTGCCACCGAGAGATAACAGAAAGGACTCATATTGCGCGCCTTCTGAAACGCACACAGCGGACCGTCCAAGATGGTAGGCATCACTATCTTCGCAAACCAAAGTGTAATGTTTTAAGGCAGAACCCAGACCAAGAATTACTTCCGTAACAGGATTGCTCAAGTAAGGTTGCCCCGGCAACCCAACATGGGTCTCCAGCACAGTCGCTTTTGCATTTTTGTCGAGAACAAGCTGCAACCTTGGATGAAAAGCACCTGGTTGCGCTCCCGAAGCTCCAATGGAAACGACCTGAAGAGGCCGTAACATTTCAACACCAGCCTCAACGTGAAGATATATCCCCTGCTCCATGAAGCCGGTATTCAGGGCTGCAATGAATGACTCAGCCGGCACGGCTGCAGAAGCCAGAATATCTTTGAGATATTCAGGATTGTTTTTGAGTACATCAGCAAGCGGCCCAAACGTCACACCGGATTGAACATCTTTAAACGACGTTGAGAGATCTTGACGGTAGACACCATTTACAAAAACAACCTGCAACGCACCTTCAAGAACCGGACTGCCAACAGGGGCGGCAGAAACATCAACATCATCTGCCTCACTCGCCGGAATAAATGATGTATTAGCAATTTCGCGAAGAGACGTGTACTTCCATGCCTCAGTCTTGGGACCTGGAAAACCACCGGCTTCGACAATGGCTCTGGATGTCTGCCGTATTGAATCTATCCAGGATTCATTGGCGCCTGGCAGCGCGCCTACCGCGTTTGCATAGGCTGAACCGAAAGTGGTCTCTGGTGAGGATTCGACGGTGGTCATGACAATACCCAGCCTTAAGCTGCTGCACGTTTTTCGAAGCGAGCATAACCCTCAGCTTCTAAAACTTCAGCCAATGACTTATCGCCGCTTTCCACAATTTTTCCATCAACAATCACATGGACAAAGTCAGGGATAATGTACTTCAGAAGGCGCTGGTAATGGGTGATTACCAAAAAAGCGCGCTCCGGGTCACGCAAGGCGTTTACACCATTGGACACAACTTTTAGGGCATCAATATCTAGACCAGAATCTGTCTCATCCAGAATGGCAAACTTGGGCTCCAACAAACTCATCTGCAAAACTTCGGCACGTTTCTTTTCACCGCCCGAGAACCCTACATTCAATTGGCGCTTGATCATCTCGTAAGGCATCTCAAGTTCTTTAGTCTGTGCCTTGATAAGATTGAGAAACTCCATCGCGTCGATCTCATCCAGACCGCTTTCGCGTCTTTTTGCATTCAAAGCGGTTTTTAAGAAGGTCGACGTTGCAACCCCGGGAATTTCCAAGGGGTATTGAAACGCCAAAAAGACACCGGCCCTTGCTCGCTCATCCGCTTCCATCTCCAGTAGGTCTTTACCATCAAAGGACACACTTCCCTTTGTTACTTCGTAGCCCTTGCGGCCAGCCAACACATAAGACAATGTGCTCTTGCCGGTTCCATTCGGCCCCATGATTGCATGAACCTCGCCGCCGTTAATTGTCAGGTCAATCCCTTTCAGAATTTCCTTGTCATCCACGGAGACGTGAAGGTCTTTAATTTCGATAAGTGACATACGTATAACTCTTTACTTAAGTGCGGGGGATTAACCAACACTTCCTTCCAAACTAATGCCGACCAGCTTCTGCGCCTCGACAGCGAATTCCATGGGTAACGTTTGCAGGACTTCCTTGCAGAAGCCGTTCACAATAAGAGACACCGCCTCTTCAGGATTCAAGCCGCGTTGCTGGCAATAAAACATCTGATCATCACTGATGGTTGAGGTCGTTGCTTCATGTTCTGTCTGCGCCGTCGGATTGCGGCTTTCAATGTAAGGAATTGTATGTGCCCCACATTGATCACCAATCAGTAAGCTGTCGCACTGGGTAAAGTTCCGTGCGCCATCCGCCTTCGGTTGAATGCGCACGAGCCCACGATAGGTACTGTCTGAACGGCCCGCAGAAATACCCTTTGCGATAATCTTGGAGCGGGTGTTTTTGCCCAAATGGATCATCTTCGTGCCGGTATCAGCCTGCTGTTTGTTGTTTGTAATGGCGACGGAATAAAACTCCCCAACGGAATTATCCCCTTGCAAAATACAGCTCGGATACTTCCATGTCACAGCGGAGCCAGTCTCGACCTGTGTCCACATGACTTTAGAGTTGCGCCCCCGGCACGCGGCGCGTTTGGTCACGAAGTTATAAATGCCGCCCTTGCCATCCTCATCACCGGGATACCAGTTCTGGACAGTTGAATATTTGATTTCAGCATCATCAAGCGCAATCAATTCAACAACAGCCGCGTGAAGTTGATTCTCATCTCTCTGCGGTGCCGTACAGCCTTCCAAGTAGCTCACGTAGGAGCCTTCATCAGCAATAATCAACGTGCGTTCAAATTGCCCTGTGTTCTTTTCGTTAATGCGGAAGTACGTGGATAACTCCATGGGGCAACGCAAGCCCTTTGGGATGTAGACAAAGGAGCCATCGGTAAAAACGGCACAGTTTAATGTTGCAAAAAAGTTGTCGCTGTACGGAACAACCGAACCCAAATACTTTTGCACCAACTCCGGATGATTCTTGATCGCTTCCGACATAGAGCAGAAGATCACGCCAAGCTCATTGAGCTTTTTCTTATAGGTCGTAGCCACCGAAACACTGTCAAACACGGCATCAACAGCCACACCCGCCAGCATTTCTTGTTCGCGCAAAGGAATCCCAAGCTTTTCGTATGTCTCCAGGAGTTTTGGATCGACCTCATCAAGACTCTTTGGTCCGTCCTCTAACTTGGGTGCGGCATAATAGTACGCGTCTTGATAATCAATTTTTGGGTAAGAGACCTTTGCCCAGGTTGGCTCCTGGCCTTCCATCGTCAGCCACAGGCGATAAGCTTTCAGACGCCATTCGAGCATCCACTCCGGCTCTTCCTTTTTGGCCGAGATAAAACGGACAATATCTTCACTGAGGCCCTTTGGGGCCATATCGGACTCAATATCCGTCGCCCAACCGTGCTTGTAGGTTTCAACATCCCGAACAGCATCAACAGTTTGTTTGGTCGCAACCATTGTTAGTGCACCTCATCTTGCTTTGCCGACGCTGAAGGGCTCTCCGCCCCATCGGCGATGACCGCAAATGGGCTTGATCCACTCAGATCATCAATCATTTCGGCCAGTGTCACTTCTTTTAAGGCGTTTGTGACGGCTCTATTCACGCGATTCCACTTGCCACTGGCCGCGCATAAACTTTCATACCCACAGTGCTCATCCGACGTCTCTACACACGCTGTGAGCGCAATCGGCCCTTCTACGGCCTCTATAACGTCAGCGATGGTGGTTTCAGAGGCTGGGCGCGTCAGACGGTACCCGCCGTGCACGCCCCGGTGGGACATCACCAGACCAGACTTTACGAGGTGCTTCATCAGCTTTGCTACGGTCGGAAGTGGAATACCGGTGCTATCTGAAATAGCTTGGGTGGGGTGAACTTTCCCGCTTCGCGCCATATCAATCAGCACGACGGTCGCATAGTCTGTTAACTTGTTGACTTTAAACACTATTTGCTCACCTTAAAACTCAGACTAAAAAGGTCTGATTTATATACTGTTTGTAGTTAAGGCTGGCTGTAATTTCAAGAGTGTTGGCTCGCAGAGGCCAGATTAACTAAGGTAGCGATATGGACCAATCAACCCTCATTATCCTGACTGAGCCTGGGTTTCTGGCGACTTTAGAAGCCGTCATAGAGCGCGTTAATTTTCCTCATAAACCTCAGATCAAGACCGCCGAAACCCTTCAAGACATCGAAACAGCCCTGTCCAATGTCACTGGACCTTGCAGACTGGTGGCCTTTTGTACGGGCGTAATCATTCCAAACCCGGTGCTGAAAGCGCTCTCAAGCGGAGCCTATAACTTTCATCCTGGTCCGCCCGCCTACCCAGGTCTGTTTCCCTCCTGTTTTGCCATTTACGATGGCGCAGAGATGTTTGGCGCCACAGCACACCGCATGACCGAACAGGTGGATGGCGGAGAGATTGTTGGCACGCGCCTTACCTCACTCATGCCGTGGGCAGACCGTCTTGCTGCGGACACCCTGGCCTTTGAATGTGTCACTAAACTCTTCGCGCGATTAGCCCCTGACCTTTTGAACTTAGAGGCTCCACTAGCGCCTTCTGGTGAATCTTGGTCTGGGCGCGTGCGCACACGCAAAGACTTTGAAGATTTGTGTCAATTGCCGAGTGATCTCTCGGAGGAAGAATTTCAGAAGCGCTATCGCGCGGTCGGCGAAGGCCCAGATCATGCGCTAACGCTCACCCTGTTCGGACAGCGGTTTAAATTGGACAATAACAGAGGTCAAGAAACCGTTGTCCGCGGCGGGAAAAGCAAGAGCTAAAAGTTCGCCTATCTGTTTTGCAGACACGCAACAAGCGCACCTGCAATTCCAGTCATGAGATCTATATACAGAGTTCGGCCCGGCTCGATCTCTACACCCAAAGGATCAATTCTGCCGACGCGCACGTCTGCGGACTCCTCAATGACGCGCATAACCCCAGGCTCAAACCCCGGTTCAGTGAGTATGCACAATGAGCCCAACGCCTGGGCATGGTCACGGATCTCGGCAAGCCGCTTCGCGCTCGGCGCGCGGTCTGGCGTAACCGCGATCGCCCCGACCGCAGATAAATCAAAATATCGATCAAAGTACTGCAACGCGTCATGGGCAGTGAGGAAGGGTTGGCGTGTGACCGTTGCTAACGTTGCCCGAATATCATTTTCCATTGTCTGTAAGAGCGCGGTAAGCGCTGCCGCGTTGTTTTGGTATTGTGCGGCATTCGAGGGGTCTAGCGCGCCCAGCGCTTGCGCAACCCAGCTTACGATGACGCGCGCATTTTGAGGACTTAACCAAATATGCCCATCGATCTGGCCGTGATCATGATCATGATCGTGTTTATGAGTATCGCCACTCTCGCTTAAGTCCCACACGCCGCCATCTCGGTTATCCAGCAACGTTAGTCCTGGCGCCTCAATCAGTTCTAGGATCACAGCATCAGAAGCCAAATTCGCGAGGGGGCGCTCCAAGAACGTTTCAAGTGGCTCACCAACCCAAACCACCATATCCGCCTGGCTTAAGACTCGCGCATCAGATGGCGTCAGATTGTAGGAGTGCGGGGTCTCCCCTCGGCCCAGCAACAGTTTTGGTACAGCGACACCGTCCATCACCGCTGTCACCAGCGAATGTATTGGTCTGACACTCACAATGACATCAGGCGGAGCGCCAGTTACATCAAGCGGAGCACCTTGCGCTAAAATCAGAGATGGACTGAGCAAAGACGCTAAAATAACAGATACACGAAAGAACGCACGTAGGAACGACATAAGACAGAGAAACCCGCAAGCTTGAATTACATTTTGTTATATCATAACGTTTAATGCGTTTATCAAGCTAAAGTATTGGGCCTATGAGTTTTCCTGCTCCCCGTCATAATCATCGGCACTGTATTCAAAAAGCGATGAATACGGCTGAAGAAAAAAGCAAGGCGTGCGGCCTGAGACTGACCGAAATACGCCGCCGGGTCTTAAAAATTCTCTGGCAAAGCCATATACCCCTTGGCGCCTATGAAATTTTAGACCTGTTGCCCGATGATGGCCGACGTCCCGCGCCCATGGTTGTCTACCGGGCACTTGATTTCTTAATGGAGGCCGGACTTGCCCATAAACTCAGCAGCAGGAATGCTTTTATTGGATGCTCTGATCCATCCCATGACCATGAAGCTCAGTTTCTTATTTGTGATGAATGTGGAACAGCGGCAGAGGTCGAGGCAAAGCCAATTGCGAAAGCTGTAGAAGCAACAGCGGCATCCGCCGGGTTTCAGGTTCACCAGCATGTCGTAGAAATCTCCGGCATTTGCCCAAACTGCTTGCCCCAGACTTAGGCGCTTTATGGATATATCCAACGCTCTGATCGAAGCCCGAGGCTTGACTGTCAAACGTGGCAATCAAACCATTTTAAGTGACGTGAATCTCGATATTCAGGCCGGTGAAATTGTGACGCTGATTGGCCCCAATGGTGCGGGAAAATCTACGCTCGTGCGGGCTCTTCTCGGCCTCGAAAGTATTGATGGCGGCAAGGTGTCACGCAAGGACGGTCTCATTGTCGGGTATCAGGCTCAGAAATTGATCATTGACGGCACCCTTCCCCTGACCGTGAGACGGTTCCTCACGCTCACGCAGCGCAAAATCGATAACGACCTCAGGGCTGCACTTGAACATGTCAAGCTGGGCAACATTTTAGACAAAAGCATTCATGTCCTATCGGGTGGCGAGATGCAGCGGGTGCAGTTGGCCCGCGCTATTCTGCGCGATCCGGAGTTATTGGTGCTTGATGAACCTACCCAAAATGTCGATCTCGCAGGCGCCATTGACCTTTACAGGCTCATTCAGGAAACACGCGACCGCTTTTCCTGTGCCGTCATCATGGTGTCACACGACCTCAACGTTGTGATGTCTGCAACCAATCGCGTCTACTGTCTTAACAATCATATCTGCTGTTCAGGGCAACCAGCAGAAGTCAGTCGACATCCCGAGTTTCTAAGACTTTTTGGGCAAAGTGCGGCGGATATGCTGGCGGTTTACACCCATGAACACGATCACGATCATGGGCCAGATGGTGAAGTCCTTCATAGTCATCACTGTCATGATCACTAATACGGATGAGGACCGCCTGAATGATGGATGACTTTCTTGTTCGCGCCAGCTTAGCCGGCCTGGGCGTTGCCGTTGCTGCTGGGCCATTAGGCTGCTTCGTCGTTTGGCGGCGCATGGCCTACTTCGGAGACACACTCGCACATGCGGCACTCTTAGGCGTTGCAATTGGTTTCTTTCTCGGGACCGCGCCGACACTAGGCACGGTCGCAACCGGCGTTGCCGTCGCGCTTCTTCTCGTCTGGTTGCAACAGAGACGGAATTGGTCCAGCGATACCCTATTGGGTTTGCTCTCGCACACGGCACTCGCCGCGGGTCTAATCGCGGTCACTTTTCTTCAAGGTGTCCGCATCGATCTGATGGCCTATCTCTTTGGTGACATCCTGGCCGTCTCTGTCGCTGACGTCGCGTGGACTTGGGTAGGCGCTATAGTCGTTTCGGTCATCATTGGTATCCTTTGGCACCCACTCGTTGCTCTGACGGTGAATGAAGAAATGGCCAGAGCAGAAGGCGTTGCTGGTCGATATATTGAAATTGCCTTCGTGGTTCTCATTGCGATTGTGGTGGCCATTTCGATGAAAGTCGTGGGTATTCTCCTCATCACGGCCATGCTGATTATCCCACCGGCAACGGCGCGTCATGTTTCCAAAACACCTGAACAAATGGCTTTTACCTCGATCTTTACAGGATGTGTCGCAACGGTCTTAGGCTTGTTCGCATCCTACCAATGGGACATTCCAGCAGGACCTTCAATTGTCTTGGCCGCGGCCGCCCTATTTGCGACAGGCATGATCTTCGGTGCCATAAGAAACACGCTGGACACATCGTCATAGTTGCCCTGCAACGACAGGGACATTAAGTGCGTTAATGATCGACTATCTTCACACTAGATGCCGCAATATGATGGCCTCCTATACAGATCCAAGTATCGTTAGCTACCTAAGGAGGCACATTTAAACATGTCTGGCGCTGACTCAAATCAGATCGTCACAACATACAAAGATCGACGCGCCTCCAGCAGCGACTTATTGCAAAGCAATCACGCGACGCATCCAAGTTTTGCTGCGATTATCGGAGCAAGTGCTTACGACGTAAGTATGGTCAGCGAAGTGCATTGGCTGGCAAAGGAATCTGGCGCAGCACTAACGATCTATTTGGTCGGGCCTACGACGCCCTGGTTGAGCGCTTTGATGACGCCTCAGGCAGAGCAAATTAAACGACTGGCGACGCGACTTGATGCCCGCCTCATCATAACAACACCGAAAGATGCTGTTTCAGTAATTGCGAACGACTGGCAGCAGCAAAAGCCTAGTCATATCGTTTTCGGGCCAAAGCGCCGTTGGCCTTGGGATATTGGCCTGAGTCAGAAGGTCATTAAGCGTTTGAAGGCAATCGCAGACGATAGAGGCATCACCGCGATACAAGAATCTTCCCAAGCAAACGAGACCCAAAGCAACCTCGCCTGGAGGCTTGATCAACATCGGCCCTGGTATCACGAATACGTTCTCAGCCTATTCGGAGTATGCATCGCTGCGCTCTCAATCCAATGGCTTAAGAATCTCATGCCAGCGGAAAATCTATCGATCGTCTTTTTGACGGCTGTTATTTTTAGCGCCACGGCTTACGGTTTTGCGGCAGCACTTTTTGCTTCCGTGGTCAGTGTGATCCTCTTCGACTTCTTCTTCGTCCCACCCTCATTTTCTTTTTCCCTTAGTTCACCAGACAATATTCTGCTCGTGATTCTGTTTATCCTCATGGCGGGAATAACGAGCAACTTGGCAGGGCGGTTGCGTGATCAGGCTGAAGCTGCCCGGGAACGCGAGGGTGAGGCACGTGCCCTTTTCCAGTTAACGCGTGACATCGCTACATCAGACACGCCCGAAGAAACTTATGCCGCTGTCGCACGGCAAAGTGCAGCCCTGTTTGATACCGAAACCCACCTTCTGCTGCCGCATAAGCAGGCTAAATTAATCGATACCAACTTATCGTCTTTAGACGATACTCATTACACAAACAAGGCAACTGATCCGA
This sequence comes from Rhodospirillaceae bacterium, assembly GCA_040219235.1. NCBI lineage: Bacteria > Pseudomonadati > Pseudomonadota > Alphaproteobacteria > Rhodospirillales > Rhodospirillaceae > Rhodospirillaceae bacterium. The sequence continues at coordinate 57,891 of JAVJSV010000004.1, read as the reverse complement.
CCGTCCTGCAACCGGTCTATCCTGAAGATGCGAGCCTCAACCTGGATGAAATAGAAGCCGCGCGATGGGCTTTTTCCCATAGTCAATCTTGCGGTCAGGGAACTGACAAGTTCTCAGTGCTAAATTCGTTCTTTCAGCCCTTGATGACCGCGCGCGGTGTGGTCGGTATTCTTGCTTTTAGGCACTTCAATACCAGCATACTTCGTGATGCCAAGGCGGGTCGCATGTTTGATTCCGTCTGCAGACTATCAGCTGTCGCGGTCGAACGGGCCCTTCAAACCCAAGACCTCGAAGCGGCGCGCGTTATCTCCCAAACCGAGAGTCTTCGCTCTGCGCTTCTATCATCTATTTCCCATGACTTCGGCACCCCTCTCGCATCAGTGATTGGATCTGCTTCAAGTCTCATTACCTATGGATCGAATTACACGCCAGAGGTCACCCAAGAATTGCTCTCCACCATTCTCGAAGAAGCGGAGCGTCTTAATAAGTTTGTCAACAATCTGCTGCAGATGACCCGAGTAGAATCTGGTGCTCTGGTGCCTGTTTTCCGTTTGGCGGATGTCGACGATCTGATTGGCACCGTGTTAGACAGCGCCCAACGGCGCCTGGAAAAACACATTCTTTATGTTGATGTGGCGGAGCGGCTCCCTCTCATAAATATTGATTTTGTATTGATGGAAACGGTTTTGATGAACCTGATTGAGAACGCCTGTAAATATTCCAAGCCAGATACAACAATCACAGTAACAGCCTATGCCCAAAACGAGCATGTGTTGATCGATGTTAAAGATGAGGGTCAAGGGATCCCCAGTAGCGACTTAGGAGCTGTTTTTGATAAGTTTTTCCGAGTCAAAGCCCGTGATCGGAAAGTTGCTGGCACGGGTTTAGGATTGGCCATCTGTAAAGGTATTATTGAAGGCCAAGGCGGCACTATTGAAGCCTTGAGCGATGGGCCGGACAAGGGCACAACGATACGTATTCATCTGCCAGCCGATACGGCTAACTTAACAGAGAGTATTTGATGATGACCGTTGGTCTGGACTCTGCGAACACCGGCGCAAAAATCCTCATCATTGATGACGAGCCTCAAATTCGCAGATTCCTGAAAGCGAGCCTTGGGGCGCACGACTACGACGTCGTGGAAGCGGGCGACGGTAAATCAGCCCTAAAGACCTGCACAGTAGAAAGCCCAGATTTGGTGATCCTTGATCTCGGCTTGCCAGATATCGACGGTTTAGAGGTCATCTCTCAAATCAGAGAATGGTCTCAGGTTCCCATCATCGTGTTGTCTATTCGCTCCGACGAGAGCGATAAAGTCGATGCTCTTGATCGCGGCGCCAATGACTATGTGACGAAACCATTTGGCATGGCCGAATTGATGGCACGCATGCGAGTCGTACTGCGCCAAGCTGGTGGATCAGAGTCTGCAGACGATCCAATAATTCGCGCCGCTAATTTAGAGGTTGATCTTAGTAAGCGGCTTGTCTTGCTCAGCGGAAGCCCCGTGCGACTCTCGCGAAAAGAATACAACCTGTTGCGGATACTCATCTCGCATCCCAATAAAGTCATTTCGCATCAGCAAATTTTAACTGAAGTCTGGGGACCGGGGTATGTGGAAGAAACGCAATATCTTCGCGTTTACATTGGGCACTTACGGCAGAAATTAGAAGCCGATCCAGCAAACCCAAAGGTCTTTATCACTGAGCCTGGTGTTGGGTATCGGTTCAAATCTGACTCATAACAAAGATCAAAAAAAGAAACTCCCCGCAGGGTAAGCCCTGCGGGGAGAAGGTTCCACTGGCGGCTAATGGGGGGGATGGGAGACGCCGGCAGTGGGTAACTAAATTAAATGTCTAGACCGCAACCAACAGCGCACCCTCAAGTCCAAGCGCCGCTCTCAAGTTCGTTCTGCCACGAGACAAACGCGATTTAATCGTTCCGACAGGGAGCCTTGCACTGACAGAGGCTTCACGATGCGAATTTTCTTCAACACCCATCATGACGACGGCATCGCGCTCTGCAGCTGATAAGTCGCCGATCGCAGACATCGTTTCCAATAAGAAAATATGGTGCATCTGAGAGGCGCGCTGTACACGGTCTCCACTGTTGCCGACATGCTTAACGTATTTGTGCGCTACCGTTTCACGACGCTTTTGACTGATAAAGATGTTGCGCATCATGGTAAACAACCAGGATTTCAAGTTGGTGCCCTGCTCATAGTACTCTTTCTTAAGAAGAGCCCGCTCGACACAGTCTTGGACAAGATCGAATGCGTCATCTTCCGAGCGCGTGAGTGATCGGGCAAACCTGGTTAAATCGGGCAACAACGTCTCAAGATCCGTATCAAATGCGGCCATCTCAGCCTCCTCATCGGGTGGTGACACGGAGCGGAAAGTACCGGGTACGATCCTTGAGCACTTCCCTGCTCCGCGTCTTTTTCCGAGTAAGAGATTCCATCGAATGGCCGTAAAAACGCTATGTGGATTACGGCCTATTTACATAAAAAAGGCGTAAGCATCGGCGCGGCAAAAATGTGGCCGAACGTCCTCATAAGAAACCTTCATAGCTTTCTGATGGTCTTTTAAAGCGTTGTTTTCTATAGGGTTTCAACGCCAGATGCCATCTTCGGCAGTCACTCGCGCGACTGTAAGGCACCATAAAAATTATATAAAAATTGAGAGCCTATTCGGGTGCGCTTAAGAGGGAGACCGGGACTTGTAGGCCCGCCACACCGGATTTACGGCTACACTAAAAAATCCGAGGGTCGATAGAAAAATAGCCCCTAGGTCCAGCAATACACCTAAGGTCACTGAAACTTCGGGATTTTCTGCCAATAGGCCAAACACAACCGACAGCGCCAGCAATAAAAGTCCCACATATAGAAAAGTATCTTTTCGCTCAGATGTGTTCCAAGTTTGCATACTTCATAAACGCGTAATAGCTGAATTAGGTTGCAAATTGCCCCCTAGTTAAGACTACTCTGCAGGTAACGAGAGACGCTTAAAGTTAGTCCACTCGTCTGGGTTGCCGGTGACATGGCGTGCGACATCCGGATACGGATATACAGGTCGGGACATTTCAATATTATCGGGTGATGGCGGCAGGGCCGCAGCAGCAAAGGTGCCAGAGTCAGCCTTCAGCTTATAGGCAATCAACTGATCGGGAGCCTCGCCCGTTTCCACCCAGGCTTCTAAAGCGCTCAAGGCATCAACGCGGCTTGGCCCCTCTCCGCCGACGCAATGGGCCACGCCTGGCAACATGAACACTCTAAAGAACTCAGAGACAGACTCCTGCCCACCCATAAAGCGTTCTACGTCACCAAGGTAGTCGATCACGCCTAGCGGTGGCACGGACTGATCAGACCAGCCTTGGTAAGAGATGAGTTTTCCACCGCGCGCAACGTAAGCCCTAAGATCAGGGCTGGCGGCATTGTTGAGATGGCGGTTGTAACCCATACGCGGCGGATCAATTGCAAAATCAAAGTCTTCAGGCCGCCAATCAGGACCGGGGTCCTCGGCAAAGGCCACATAACGGAAGAAGTCGCCGCCAAAGTGATAGTAAATTGAAGGCTGGCCGTTGACGCCCACATAAGCGGGGACCCAGTTTAACTCGGAGCCCGGCATTGGAACCGCGCGGTAAAGCGGTGTGCCGCCGGGGTCGGTCGCCCCTTTGTAAATACGGCGAACAGCCTCAACTTGAGGAGCTGTTAAGCAACTGTCGCGATCTGCACCACTGCACCTTAAGGATGCCGGATCAAAGCCGCAGGTGCGTGGATCGTCAATCAAACCATCTTTTAATCCGTCATCTGCATCGCAGGCTTTGAGGACAGCCTCATGAAGCATCGGGATTTTGCTGGCGGGCAGAATTTGCGCGCCATGTGCATCCAGATTGGCCAACGCGCTCCAAATGAGATGCAGGCCACCCCCAGCACTGACTCCGGCCGGAGCTCCCGCAATAATGCCGTCAAAATCAGCTGGAAACCGCTGGGCTGACACCAATCCTTGGCGCCCACCGGTGGAACATCCCCGGAAGTACGAGCGCTCAATCTGCTCACCCCGTAACCGCGTGACAATGGCTTTAGACGCCTGAGCAGTTGCATGAGTCGCGCGGTAGTAAAAATCGATTTCACCCTGCGGATTGTTGTACGCCCATTTGGCGTCAATCGGCGTGCTCTTATGCCCCAAATCGGTTGAGACGCAGGCATACCCGCGCGCCAAAGCATCATCACATTGGGCGATCATCGCCGTGGTACCGCAAAAACCGCCGCAGCCCTGCATCAAAAGTTTGCTGTTCCAGATGTCCGTCGGGACTCGGATTTCAAAGCCAATGGTCGGCGCGATATACCCCTCAATTTTGCAATAGGATGGCATCGCGTCTGTGGCCCCAATCTCGCGGGCTGCAGTAATCTGGGTCGGCGCATCAGGGACACGCGAGAAATCTTCCGCAACGAGAGACATGCAAGCTAAAGGCTCTGCATGTCCTCGTCCTGGTATTGCGATATTGAGCATGACTGCACTGCACAAAACAGCGACAAAACCAGATAAGCTGACGGGCATGAATTTACTCCTTGCGAACCAACCATGAGTGTACGCCGGCCATGAGTGTACGCCGGGCAAACAAAGATCGGGAGTCTGTGGTTGACCGAGCGGCGGACGTTCTCGTCAGAGTGCCCCACACAATGCCAAGAAAATGCGGCAGATGCGTCTCCCCACCTGGAAAGTCAGGCGCATTTAGGTAAGATCGTCACCACACACGCTTAAAACTCCAGATAATCGAAGGACGACACAATGAAAGCTTGGGAAATTGGCGATCAAAAGGGTTTGGACTCACTGCGCATGGTCGAGCGGCCAAATCCAGTTGCGGGTTATGGGGAGGCTGTTGTTGCCGTTGAGGCCTGCGCCCTGAACCACCGTGATCTGATGGTCATGCGCGGCGGATATGGCGGCCCAAAGCCGGAAACACGCATTCCGCTTGGAGACGGCGCGGGTGAAGTCATCGCGGTCGGTGAAGGGGTCACCAACGTCAAATTGGGTGACAAGGTCTGCGCCACGCATTTTACGGGCTGGGTCGACGGCGCGTTCAAACCCTCCTATTTCGGCAACGATCTGGGCAGCACGGCGGATGGCACGCTGGCGGAACGTATTGTTGTGCCAGCACATTGCTTGGCCAAGACCCCCTCAAACATGACCGCGGAAGAATGCGCGACCCTGCCGATTACCGGGGCCACTGTGTGGTCTTCCATGCACGCCTTTTCCCAAATCAAAGCCGGCGAAACCGTCCTGATGCTGGGCACCGGTGGCGTGTCTGTGTTTGCCCTGCAAGTGGCTAAAATGTTTGGCTGTCGGGCCGTCATTACATCGTCCAGCGATGAGAAACTGGAGCGGATGAAAGCGCTCGGCGCAGATATCACCGTCAATTACCGCTCCAACCCAGACTGGGAACAGGAAGTGAAGGACAAAACCGGCGGCGTAGATATTGTGGTGGAAACCGGCGGCACAGCGACTCTTGGAAAATCAATGGCCGCATGCGCCCCTAATGCACGGATTGGTCTGATTGGCGCTTTGGGCGGTCGTGGCGAGCCAAACCTGGGGACGCTGTTGCTCAACAATCTGACGCTCAAAGGCATCACCTCGGGCAGCCGCACCATGCTGGAAGAGTGCATTGCGGCGATTGAAGTGAATGGCATTGACCCTGTGATCGACAAGGTGTTTGCCTTTGATGATGCGTTAGAAGCCTACAAATATCTGGATAGCGGCGCGCATATCGGCAAGGTCGTCATTAAGCTTTAGGCGCAGCTTGGCTGTGAGCAGCTTCCGTATTGCGTTTAATCGACGCCAGCAGACGCATGCGGATCAGCCCCGACCAGGGCCGGATGATGAGCCAGTAAATTCTAAAGGCGCGCAAGGTTTTGTTGTCGGTGCACAACACCCGGGTTGCGGTATCAACCCTCACCCGGTCATCGCCCAGATCGGTCAGCCAGAAAGCCCAGACCAGCTTGATGCATCCTGGTTCATCAAAAGCGCGAAACACATCAGCATCGATGGTGCTTTTATCAGCGGGCGCATTGCGGCCACCGATCAATCCGCGCGCCAGGTCAGTCGGCGGGGTACGCACGAGAGGCAAAAAATCCGCCACAGACATGTTCCGGTCTGACACCTTGTTTGACACCATCTTGGCCGGGATGCGCCATAACCGCATGAGTACCCGAGCAATGCGGGAATCACTCAGGTCCATGGCCTCAACCGCGTCAAACACCTGATCCGGTTTTCCCAGCACAACCGTCGTGTGATGTTCGGAGAACTGATATTCCGGCAGGAGGCTATTTAACGTATCAGACATCGTCTGAGATCCTTCGAAACATAGGGTTTTCAATGCATTTAACCCCACTATGGCAAGCCCGCCGGATATGGCAAGATCAGATCATGGGATGAGAAGACGGCATTCGACCCCAGGATCAGATTAACGGAGGGCCTTATGAAACCGGAGCCACATTTTAAACGCGTTGCCAGAGATGACCTGCCAGAGCGCATGCAACCAGCGTGGGACAACGCCATGGAGATGCATGGCGACGCCACCTTCACCGAGGTGTTTGGCAACGCCCCGCATATGTACGACTGGTACATGAATGACTTTTACAAAAAAGTTTTTTATTCGGGCCGCATCGAGCGCAGCTTGATTGAACTGGTGCGCCTGAGACTGGCAAACATCCATGGCTGTGCACACTGCAACCGCTCTGACAAAGCCGCAGCCCGCGCGGCCAATGTGTCAGAAGAACAGATTGATGGCCTTGATGACTACGAAACAGGGCCCTTCTCTGAGAAAGAGCGCGCTGCCCTCGCCCTGGCAGATGTCATGGTGCTGACCAACCCCAACGGCAGTGTGACCAAAAGCTTGCATGAACGCTGCCGCCAGCATTTCAGCGATAGCGAAATGCTGGAGCTAGGCATGATCATGGCCGTGCTGTGCGGTATGGCGAAGTTTATCTTTGCCTATGACCTGGTCGAGAAGGAAGACTATTGCCCCTTTATTCCGGGCAAACAGGCCGCTGAATAAGAACGCTCGACCTTAGTCTGCAGCATCCTCAATAGCACCACCGGCACTTTCGATATCTTTGCCAACGCCGCCGATCGTGTTGCACCCAGAAAAGCTCAGTGAAATGAGAGCAACGGAGACGATGAGGGTCAGGACTCGCAGAATTGACTGAATAGAGGTGGCCATTGTATGGCTCCTAGCAAGGCGTATTTGATGCGGCCACTTTGTTAGCTCCGCATAACATCTGATCCTAGCACGCTTCTTGGGCGCGACTTAGTGAATAACGTCGCGTGCCTCGCGCTTGGAACAAGAGATTCTGTTAGGGCTCTCCCCTTGGTTCGAGAATTATTGTTGGTGGGCTTGTCCGTGGGACAAGCCCATGCACGACTGGTTCCGATTAAACGAGCCCATGAACGTATGAGTGGAGGAACGAGCCTATGGTAGGCCCTGGCGATCCCCCCTTGGAACGAGCCCATGCACCATGATTTTCCACACTTTCTGGGAAAACCCTTGCGAATAACAACTTTTATTGTTATTATTCGAGCATGCTCACGGGACTCATCACGTAGTATAAGCCTCGGATCGTAAAATTGATGGCACGTATGGGGAAAGACCTTGGGACAGACCGCCAACCATTTTGATTTGATTGTTATTGGCAGCGGACCATCCGGCAAACGCGGTGCCATTCAAGCCGCCAAGCTCGGCAAGCGCGTGCTGGTGGTCGAAAAGAACTTCCGCATCGGCGGCGTGTCTGTGCACACCGGAACGATTCCCAGTAAGACGCTCCGTGAAACCGTCATTAACCTGACGGGCTGGCGCGAGCGCGGGTTTTATGGACCAAATTACCGGGTCAAAAAAAACATATCAGCGGAGGATCTTAAAACCCGACTGCACCTGACGCTGAACCACGAAATTGACGTGCTGGAAAACCAGTTTATTCGCAACGCGGTAAGAACGGTTCAGGGCCATGCGTCTTTTACGGATGATAAAACCGTCAAAGTCATCGACCAGGCTGGCGCTGAACTAAGGTATACGGCGGATAAATTTTTACTCTGTGTCGGCACCAAACCCTACCGTCCCGATGACGTGCCCTTTGATGGCAAACAGATCATCGACAGTGATGATATTCTGAGCCTGAAAAATTTACCACGTAGCTTGACCGTGGTTGGGGCGGGCGTGATTGGCATGGAATACGCCACGATTTTCAGTGCGCTGGATATTCCGGTGACGGTGATTGACCCGCGCGAACCGATCTTGGAGTTTCTGGACCATGACCTGACCGCAGAACTGATTCATGAGTTGAAAGAGCGCAAGGTCATCTTCCATCTTGGCTCTAAGGTGGACAGCATCGCGAAAAACGAGAGCGGTAAATGCGTTGTGACTTTGGACTCAGGCCGTGTCGTGAAAACAGACATGGTGTTGTATGCCGCAGGCCGTGTGGGGGCCACGGACACCATTGGGTTGGACGCCTGCGGCCTTGACGTCGATAACCGGGGCCGCATTGCAGTTGACGCCAACTGCTTTCAAACGAAGACACCGCACATTTACGCGGTGGGCGATGTGATTGGGTTTCCGGCGTTGGCATCAACGTCTATGGAGCAAGGGCGTTTGGCAGCATGCAATGCGTTTGATCATAAGGTCACGGACCCGCCAAAGTTTTTCCCTTACGGCATTTATGCGGTGCCGGAAATGTCGACCGTTGGGCAATCTGAGCAAGAGGTGCGGGCCCAAAAAATTCAATACGAATGCGGCATTGCGCGCTTCCGGGAAACCTCGCGCGGGCAAATCATGGGCCTCAAATCTGGTATGTTGAAGATGATTTTTTCCCTGGTGGACCGGAAATTGTTAGGTGTGCACATCATCGGTGAAGGCGCGACCGAACTCATTCATATCGGCCAGGCCGTGATGCATTTTGAAGGCACGATTGATTACTTTGTCGAGAGCACCTTCAACTATCCGACGCTGGCCGAAGCTTACAAAATCGCTGCCCTGGATGCCTGGAACCGGATATAGCCAGATATGCGGCTGGGCACGTGAAAACGCCTTTTGAAAAATTTTTCATCACGGACTCTTGATTGTAGGATCGCCAGTAACCACGTCTTTATTATGAATTTAACAACGTGAACCGGAGTGCTGAGGACATGTACAGTCCAAGGCGTGCCACTGAGCCTACAGCATGAAAAATATTTTAATGGCGACGGACCTCTCCGCCAGGTCCGATAGAGCGCTAGAGCGCGCTGTAAATTTAGCGCGTGAACATGGCGCCTCGTTACTGGTTGCGCACATCATTGATTCGGACCTTCCTGAATATCTGGCTGAGGCACAAAAAAAGGCGGCCGAGCAGATCCTTCATGGCCATCTCAAAACGCTGACGGCAGAGGAGTCCGCACCAAGCTCTATCCAGGTCCAGGTCGACTTTGGGCGGGCCTTTGTCGATATTCTTGACCTGTCAGATAAGACGGAAGCGGATTTGATTGTGCTCGGCACGCATCGGGAAGACACGCTGAAGGACATGTTCCGTGGCACCACCGCTGAACGGGTGATCCGGGCCGCAGAAGCCCCCGTGCTGTTGGTCAAGGAACGCTACAACGCCCCTTATCGAAAAATTATGGTGGGCATTGATTTCTCGGTTTACTCGCGGCGCGCCATAGAATTTGCGATCAGATTTGCACCGAAGAGCCAGTTTCATCTGATCCATGCCTATGATGTGCCGTTCAGAGGGTTTCTATCTGGCGATGACACCCAGAAAGACATCCTCAAGCAGCATCAGGCTCAGTTTCAGAAAATGATTGAGCATGAGATGGCAACGTTTCTGACCAGCCTGGAACCGAATGCGCCCCAGCTCGAGCGGGTCTTGCAACAAGGTACGGTATGGCAGGTGATTCATGATCAAATTTCTAAAATCGCACCAGACGTTCTGGTGATTGGAACCCATGGACGTACCGGCGTTCCTCACGCTGTATTGGGCAGTGTTGCGGAAGACCTGCTTGAGCGCCCACCCTGCGACGTACTTGCGGTGAATGCGTGGTAAGAAAAGCTTGATCAAGTCGTGCGGGCTTTGGTCATCATTTTGTGAAGCCGCTTGGGGAAAAAGCGTTTCAACCACAGGGCTTTCATCGCGGCCCCGCGCCCGACGTTGATTTCAGGCTCACCTTTCGCGAGACCGTCTAAAACGATGTCTGCGCAGTCTTCGGCCGTTAAGCCCCGGCTTTGAACGCTGTCCATCTTGCCCCAGGTGGAACCATCCCCGGTGAGCGCATTCACCGAAACCTGGCTTTGAACACCGGCAATCACCAGCAGGGAAATGTTGATGTTGTCGCCCGCCAGCTCTGCGCGCAGGGCATCAAAGAACCCATGCAACGCATGCTTGGCCGCTGAATAGGCCGTGCGCATAGGCACGCCGTATTTTCCGGCAACGCTGGACGTTGCGACCAGATAACCAGAACCGCGTTCCAGCATGTGCGGCAGCACCAATTTGGTCAACGCGATGACGGACATATAGTCCAGTTCCATAATGGCGCGGTCGACGCTGAGGGCGGTGTCTTTACCAAGAGAGCGCTGCGACACGCCTGCATTGTTGACCAGCATATCGATATGGCCAAACCGGCTGAGAACGCGCTCGACCGCAGCCTTACGACCGTTTTCGTCGAGCATATCGAAGGGGACACAAAACACCTGGCCTGTGCGGTTTGTGCAGGTGGAGGCGACACGCTGAAGCTCGACCTCACGTCGGCCCGACAACACCACATGCGCCCCCTCCCGAGCGAAAGCATAGACCAATGCTTCGCCAATGCCCGAGGACGCCCCCGTGACCCAGACAACCTGATTGGCGAAGCGCGTCATGGAGACGATTTACGCCGCGAAGTGAATATCATCAGCCACGATGGTGGTGCCAGGGTTGAGGCTGGCGACAACCGTATAACCATCGGCGTCCTTGCCATTGGCATCGTAGTAAATTGCGCTGTCGGCCTGGGAGTAGATGATGCTGGCTTGCCCTGCGGCGTGTGCTGTATTGGCCCCGGCGTTGGAGCCATCGTAGGTGCCGCCGATGACCGAGAAATTCTCGCCCTGAACTGCCGTGCCTTGAGCGAAGCCAAAGGCCGCTGTGAACAACAGGCTGTCTTCGCCAGAGGTGAAGTCTTGGATGAGATCATTGCCATCATCAGGCGCGTTGAGCACAAACGTATCAGCGCCCGCACCACCAACAAACACGTTGTCGCGGCTGTTACCGGTGAACACATCATCAAAGTCAGACCCGATGACATTTTCAATGGAGATCAGGGTATCCATACCACCGCTGCCGTCTGTGGCCGTGCCGTTGGCAAGATCGACCACCACACCCGCGATGTCATTTGAGTAATCCGCCGTATCGGTGCCGAGGCCACCAATGAGGCGGTCATCGCCTGCGCCGCCGGACAGCACATCATCTCCGTCGCCGCCGAGCAGGAGGTCGTTGCCGCCTGCGCCTGAGAGCGTATCGTTGCCGCCGAGGGCGACGATAACGTCATCATTGGCAGAACCCGTAAAGACGTTGGCTGTGTCATCGCCCTGATCGGTGACCGTGCGGGCGACAAGGGTGAGACCGGTGTTGGTGAAGATAGGATCAAGCGCGACACTGCCCCAACTGTCAAGACCGTTGGCCTCGTGGAACATGCCGGACTGAGTATCCCAATTCATGATCGCGAAGCTATCGCCCTCTTGAGCGGCAAAACCGTCGTAAGAGACAACATCCAGCGTACCGCCTAAAGTGAACAGGCCGCCTCTGACATTCAGTTCATCATATTCGCTGCCAGCGATGACGCCGCCCAGCTCAAATTCAGAATAGGTCCCGGCGCTATAAGAGACAGAGCCATTTTCAAATGTAAAACTCCCTGGGGAAAGCCCAAACGTATTCGATCCACCGCCATCGAAGTAGGAGCCACCGCTAAGATTCAATGAACCACTGCCACTGATGGAACCTCCTGTATTGTTAGTCAGGTCACCGCCACCAGTGTTGAAGGTACCATTAATGACAATAGTGCCAGCATTTGTTACGTCTGTTGCATCGGTGAAGAAGGTTGAGCCCGAGTCAATGGTAACCGACCCACCAGACTGAAGATCAATCGCATCAGCCGCTGTGTTAGAACTGTTGAACGTCAGCGTAGACGTCGACCCAACAGTGATGGTACCGCTGCTGATGAACTTGTTCGCCCCCCCCCAATCAATGCTCAAATCTCCATCCACATCGAGTGTGCCGCTGTTATCGACGATGGCATTGATGAGATACGGCTCACCGCTGCCGTCTGATAGTGTTTCAATCGTGCCGGTATTGGTCAAGGTGCCCGTACCTGCGCCTACCGCCAGTGTGTTTGTAAAGGCGACCAAGCTGCTATCAAACCGGATTGTGCCAGCATTGGAACTGTTGTTTGCAACCGTGAGGGTGAGAACATCTCCTGACCCCGCGCTGTCCATCAGGATCAGGCCACCGGAATTGTTGGTGAAACTGTTCAGCGCGTTAGAGGTGCTAAACGCATTGAAATTCACCGTGCCGCTGTTGATGAGATTACCGGACCCGGAGAGGTTTCCGTCAATGTCCACCGTCCCCCCACTGCTGACCGTGAAGTCGGCTCCGCTGGCGACATCGAACGTTGAACTGCTGGCGATGGTCAACGTCCCGCCTGAGTAGGTGGTATCGACGTTGATATCCAGTGTTCCGGATGATGTGTTTGTGAAGTCGCCGTCAATGGTGCGGGCGGTGCCTGCCGTGCCATCGGTTTGGAAGATGCCGCTGTTGGTGAGGGTGTCGCCGGCCTCAATTTCAAGCCCTGCCGTGTTGCCACTATCTGTAGACGTCAAAACGATAGTGCTTGAGTTGGTGTAATCAACATCCAGGTCAAACACCGCATTATTACCGGATATGCCCTCAAAGTTCAGGGTGTCAGAACTGGTGAGCGTGCCGTCTATTTCCAGCTCGCCACCAGAAACATTAACGGTCGCGCTGTTGCTTAGAGTCGCGCCACTGGCAATATTGAGCTTCGCACCGGCACCAATATTTACGATTCCGCCGGCTGCGTTGGTGAGCGTTCCGCCCGAGTAATTCAGAATACCGTCAACGTTGAAGATGCCGCCGCTGTTGTTGTTGACCGTTCCGATAAGCGCGCGGTTTCCACCTGCGCCTGCAGTGACGCTGAATATGCCGCCGCTGTTATTGGTAAGTGAGCCGCCGGTCAGGTCAAGTGTCACCGTGTTGGCACCGCTGGTGCTATCGATAAGGACGATTCCATCGTTGGAGATCGCGCCTGTAACATTGAGCTCTGCGGTGCCGCCGGTGCTGCGCACTTCAAGCGTGCCGCCGCTGTTTACGGTGACGCCGCCCGAGATGAGACCGGTGTCGTTACCAGTTCCGACAACCAAGCCACTGTCGATGACCAGCGCGGCCGAAATCTCGCCGCGCACCAGGGTGATCACGTTATCCACCGTCAAGATGCTGCTGTTCATAGTGGCGATGTCGCCGATTTGACCGCCAGAGCCAGTGCCCAGCACGACAGAAAGGTTGGTGAGGGTGAGGTTATCCGCTAACAGCAAGGTCGACGCGCCAGTTGTGAGGGCAAGCGTGCCTGAGCCGCTGCTGTAGCTTCCGCCGGATTGGTGAACCAGGGTCGCGGTGTTGAGTGTTAAGGTTTCCCCGGATGCCACGTCGATACTACCCGTGTTGGTGATGGTGCCGTTGGCATAGGTAGTATCGGTATCAATATCGAGGGTGCCACTGTTGGTGATATCGCCGTCTTGAATGGTGCGGGCACCGGTTGTTGTGGCGGTGGTGCGGATGGTGCCGGTGTTGACGATATCGCCTGCGCCACCGACATCCAGTTCAAGGGTAATGGCATTGCCACCAGACGACTCAGCCAGCAAAATCAAACCATCGTTGGTGATGGTGCCGTTGCCATAGTCAAGCTCAGCGGTGCCGCCCGTATCACCAACGTGGAGCGTGCCGCCGCTGTTAATTGTCACGTTGCCGGTAATCGCGCCGCTGTTGTTGCCGGTCGAGGTGACTGTACCAGTATTGATGACAAGGGGAGCTGAAATGGTGCCGCGCACCAGCGTGGTATCGTTGTTGACCGTGAACGTGCCGGCCCCGCTGACGTTGCCGACGTTGCCTGCGGATCCCGTACCCAGCACGAGGTTCAGTGTTGAAAGGGACAGGTTCTCGGTCAACACCAAGCTCGATGTGCCAGACGTGAGGCCAAGGGTTCCCGGCCCGGACATGCTCGCCCCGGTTTGGTGATCGATGACCGCAGCGTTGAGCGTGAGCGTTTCGCCGGTTGCCACTTCAATGTCACCCGTATTGGTGATGGTGCCGTTGGCATAGGTGGTATCGGCATCAATATCGATGGTGCCGCTGTTGGTGATATTGCCATCTTGAATGGTGCGGACACCGGTTGACCCGGCCGTGGTTTGGATGGTGCCGGTGTTGACGATATCGCCTGCGCCACCGACATCTAATTCAAGAGTAATGGCATTGCCACCAGACGACTCAGCCAACAGGATCAGACCCGCGTTGGTGATGGTGCCGTTGCCATAGTCAAGCTCAGCGGTGCCGCCGGTGCCACCAACGTGGAGCGTACCGCCGCTGTTAATGGCAAGGTTACCGGTAATCACGCCGGTGTTGTTACCGGTCGAGGTCAGCGTGCCTGTGCCGATTATCATTGGGGCCGAAATGGTACCGCGTACCAACGTTATATCGTTGTTCACCGTTAACGTGCTGGACCCACTGATGTTACCGACATTGCCTGCGGAACCCGTGCCCAACACGACAGAGAGATTGGTGAGGGTCAGATCATCATTCAACACCAAGCTCGACGTGCCAGTTGTGAGCGCAAGTGTTCCTGGACCGGACATACTCGCCCCAGCCTGGTGATCAATCGTCGCGCCGTTCAGGGTCAGCGTTTTCCCGGCCGCCACCTCGATGCCACCGCCAGACGCGTTGGTAATGGTGCCGTTGGCATAGGTGGTGTCGGCATCAATATCGATGGTGCCACCAGCACTGTTGGCAATATTGCCATCTTGAATGGTGCGCGTGCCGGTTGAGATGGCCGTGGTTTGTATGGTGCCCGTGTTGTCAATATCGCCTGTGCCACCAACATCCAACTCAAGGGTAATACCGTTGGAGCCGGAGGACTCGGCCAACAAAATCAGACCCGCGTTGGTGAGGGTGCCGTTGCCATAGTCGAGTTCAGTCGTGCCGCCGGTGGCACCAATATGGAGCGTTCCGCCGCTGTTAATGGTCATATTGCCGGTAATGGCTCCGGTGTTGTTACCGGTTGAGGTGACCGTTCCAGTGCCGATTATCATCGGAACCGAAATGGTGCCGCGCACGAGCGTCACATCGCTGTCGACCGTCAACGCACCCGCGCCATCGATATTACCGATGATACCTGCCGACCCCGCGCCGAGCACGACATCAAGCGTTGACAGGGTCAGCGCCGCATTCAGCGTGAGCGTGTTCGTGCCCGAACCTGTCAATGACAGCGTGCCTGCCCCGCCGGTGGTCGCGCCAGACTCATGAACGATGGAACTGCCGGTCAGAGTCAGGGTGTTGCCAGACGTCACGTTAATGGTGCCGCCAGTGTTGTTGGTGATAATGGCGCTTTGCAGATCGGTGTTGGCATCTACAAGGACGGTGCCACCCGAGTTGTTATTGATGTTTCCGCCCTTTAGGATTCGGCTTCCACTGGGGCCAGAGGCAAAATTAACATCGCCTGTATTTTCGATGAGACCGCCGCCAGTAAGATCAAGCGTGACGGGGTTTGCATCTGTTGTGTTTACAAGGGTAATCGTTCCCGCATTGGTGATGGTGCCGGAATTGTCTAACTCCACTGAGCCACTGGTGCTGCGAATGGTAAATGCGCTCAAACTGTTGATCGTCACATCGCCAGTGATCGTCGCCGTGTCAAAGCCGGTTTTAACAAAATCGCCGTTTGCGGTATCGATGACCAACGGGGCCGAAATGGTGCCGCGGATAAACTCAACAGAGTTTTGAACCGTCAGTGCGGCAGAGCCTGTGATGTTGCCATTATTGCCGCCAGATGTGCCGAGCAACAATTCAATGTTTGGTCCAAGATTGGTCGCCGCATTCACTTGGATCGACCCATTCACTACGTCGATGGTCGCGCCTGCGCCCGCGGTGAAGGAATTGCCGCTGTTCAGCGACAGCAAAGAGGAGCCTTCGATGGTGAGGAATTTACCCGCCGCAATATCAATTTCGCCACCGCTGTCGTTGCTGAGTGTTGAAGACCCTGTGAGCGTCAGGTCCTCGTTGATATCAAAGGTCCCAGCATTCTGAATAAGGCCATCGATGTCTGTGAAGGCATCAATGGTGATGGTGCCGCTGGCGGTGTTATCCCATCCGCCAACAAGCTGACGCGTTCCGCCGCCGACGCCCGCCATGCTATGGATGGTGCCGTTGTTGGTTGTTATGCCCGATATAATTTCGATGCTGGCACTGCCCGCTGTACCGCTATCGGTCAGTTCAATCGTGCCATCGTTGATGAAGTCGACCCCGAAAAACAAATCGGCGTTAAAGCTTGAGTTGCCAGACACCCGCAAGGTCGCGCCGGAATTGTTAATGAAGGTGTTTGAATTAATGGCAAACGAGCCATAGGCCGTTCCAGTCACCTCAATCAAACCGCCAGAGTTATTGTTGAAAGTATCAACATCAATAGAACCGCCAAAGCCTTTCACCACTCCAGTGTTATCAACGATACCTGAGCCGTTCAGAGCGCCATCACCTGAGCCGCCATCACCAATGCGGATTTCTCCAGCATTCGTTAGCGTCCCGCCGACTTCGAAACCGTTTGAGGTGTTGACCGTGAGGATCGAGCCAGAGTTGATGGTGGTGGTTCCATTTACGCCAAGAGAATCTTGATCGACGCTCAGGGTTCCGGAGGCCGAGAGTACCAGGCCAGAGATGAACGTCCCCTCACCAGATGTGGTGAATGTGACGTCACTGCCAGATCCGGAAATAACAACATCGTCGCCGGAAGTCGGCACCGTATCGCCATCCCAGTTAGTGGCCGTGAACCACAGGCCGTCGCCGCCGCCGTCATCCCATGTCACTGGGCCGGATGCGTTCATGTTAACCGACACGGAGTCAACAGCCTCGTTTGTTCCTCCACCAAACTCTAGGAGTGAAAATTCTATTGTTTTGGTGCCGCTTTCACCCGAGCCCGTATTCTCAAACTCAATGTTGCGGGTTAACTCTTGAACTGCGGCCAGTGTTGCAGAGCTGTTTAAGACGATGACCAGTGGGGTTCCCATCGCCCCGCCTGAGAAAGTGCCAACCGTGACTCCGCCATAGGTGACATTGGTTGATGAAAAACCGATCTGGCCTGGGGATGTGCCATTGTTTTTAATTGTTAGATTGTCGGCGCTGGTGCTGTTGCTGGTAACCGAGACCGTTAACGAGCCACCTTTCGTAAGGTCAAAGTCTGAGGTGTCCACATCTGTGAGCGCCGCCGATCCATCAATGATCACTGGCCCGTCGCTATCAAAATAACCGAAGCCGGTATTGGTGAGGGCCAGAGTCGCGGCATCATCGACCCCATTGACGAACACTGAAACGGTTTGTGTGTCGGTTCCGCCATTGCCGTCATCCACTGTGACAACAAAGGAATCCGTGCCAAAATAATTAGCATTTGGGGTATAGAAAACTGTTTCGTTGACAACGGTTGTGGAGCCGTTCGACCCATTACCGGCAGTGACCGTGAGGGCATCGCCATCGGGGTCGTAGGCCGCCACATCTATGGTAATGGGAGTATCTTCGTAAGTCCCTGTGGAGTTAGTAAATCCTAATTGGGGTGCGTCAATGCTCCAGACTGGCATGCCTGTGATCATACCATCCGGTCCACCGGTCGCATTGGTGACAATGCTGCCCGTCCCGTCGCTAAACGGAAAATAGCCAACCAACTCATCCTGGCTTGATGAGCTAAAACCATTGGCGTACGTGCCTGAGATTTCACCAGTTGTACGAACGTCTGACCAAAGGGCGATGCTGCCGATGCTGCCGCCGAAACTGTCGATGCCCTGATCGGTCGCCAAGCCCCCAATCACAATGCTTTCATTTCCGGTTTGACGGGTACCGCTAAAGGTGGTGCTCGTAACATTGGTTCCGTTGACGTATAACTCCATTGCCCCAGAGCTATCGTCATACGAGGCCGCAAGATGGACCCAAGTGTTAGGCGAAAGTATGCCACTGCTTTGCAGTTCAGTGACACCACTGCCGTTGCCCATTCTGAATGTTGGAAAACCACCAGTGGAGATCAGCAGAGCAAACTCGCCATTGTCAAAACTGCCGAACGTATTGGTGTGCTTACTGACGATAATGCTATCTGTGCCGGGGCCGGGCACGAACACCCAGGCTTCAATGGTGAAATCGCCGGACAGTTCGTCGATGTTGGTGTTAACAGTCTGACCGCCCGTCAGGTTGAGCGAGACGTTATCGGCATCACCGATGGAGTCGCCAGACCCAGTGGCATCATACGCGGAACTACCTGCGCCGAGGTTAGCAACACTACTTCCATCAAAGTTCGAGAATTCATAAACGATCAGCAGGTCTGGGTCCGCGTCTAGCTCCGTGGCCTGCGCGGTGGCGATGATATCGTCCGGGTCGCGGGCCGTGGTCCACAGGCGTACCTCGTCAATGCCGCCGCGGAAATATTCAGCAGATGGAATATCGCCCGTACCAACCTGAAAAGGTCCATTTGCGGAAAAGGAGACGAGCGTATCATCTTGAGCGACGTTTGCGGCAGTGTCTTCAACGCCATCAATGAACAGGCGCAGTTCATCCGAGGCCGCATCATAAGAATAGCTGATGTGATGCCAGTCCTGGTCGGTGACCGTGATGGAGGATTCAATCTGCTTTTGATTTCCAACGCTGTCCTCGACAACAACCGTCAGGGTTCCATTATCGATATAAGCGCGTGTGAACCCGGTTGAATTGGTTGTGCCATCGACGCCAATAATCGGATGTATGCCAGTGGTTTCGCCAGACCGGAACCATGACTCTAAGGTATGCGAGGTGATGGTGACATCGCTACTTGTGGCTAGACCGTCGCTCAGACCATCAAACTGCGCGTATTTATTATTGTGGCTTGTGCCGAGGATTTCCGGGTCTTGGTTTTGTGTCACAACTGGCGGCGGCACGTCAGTAATTGTTACGGTTGCCGACCCATTTGTGATGATGGCCCCCGTGGCCTGGGTGATGGTCGCGGAGAACACCTCCGGGCCTTCCGTCTCTGAATCTGTCAACAGTCCAACATTAAAAGATACCGACGTTTGTCCCGCCGGAATCGTGATCGTATTGGACGTCGATACAAAATCCAGACCCGAAATGGCTGAGCCGTCAGATGTCGCGTAAGAAATTGTGATTGGGACAGAAGAGGGTTGTGACAACGTGATCGTAAAACTCGCGGTCCCGCCTTCAGCCGCACCAACACCCGAAATGAAAACGTTTGGCACAACGTTATCGGAGGGATTAATACTGACCGTGCCCGTACCGGCAGCAATCGTGCCACCAACAGGATTTGATAGCGTTACAAAAAAGTTTTCCGCTTGTTCGTCTATCGTATCATTGACTGTGCCGATGCTGATCGTCTTTGTGGTTTCGCCTTTGGCAAAGGTTATAGTGCCGCTTAAATTTGACTGGCTGAAATCAGCAGCCGTGGCTGTGCCAGGCGCAACCGTGTAATTCACGGTGGCTGAAAAATTCGTTCCGCCGCCGCGTGTGATGGTCAGCGTGGCGGTCGCGCCCTCGTTAATCGTGACGTTATTGATGCTGAATGTGCTGAGCTGTGCAGGTGGATCGGCGCTTATAAGACCGATCCCACTGCCGGTGCTAATGGTTGCACCGACCGCGTTGGACAAAACAACCGAGAAAGACTCGTCTGGCTCGTTCGGCGGCACCCCCAAAACATTAGGATCGGCCAGAATGTTGACGGTGATGGTTGCTGTGGCCTGTCCAGCGGCAAACGAAACTGTGCCCGTCTTTGACGTAAAGTCTTCTCCGGCAACAGCGGTGCCACTTTGCGTTGTATACTCAACCGTCGCGGCCTTGGTTAAATCGCCCGAGCGGGTGACCGTAAACTCGGCAACACCGGCCACCGTATCGACCACACTCACCGTGCTGATTGACAGTTCCGGCAGGGGCGGGTCGGCGGCAATGGTGGCCGAGGCAGAGGTGTTGATAAAGTTCGTGTTTGGCCCGGACGCAGAGATTTGTAAAAAGAAAGATTCCGCAGGTTCGGCGATAGTCGCATTGGCGGAATCTGCAATAATCGCAACTTCAACGGTTTTGCTTGTTTCGCCGGCAGCAAAGGTAACAACGCCGCTCTGAGCCACGTAGTCTTGTCCAGCAACCGCACCAGAGGACGCCGTAGTAAAGGCCACGTTAACAGAGATTTGCGTGTTCCCGCCGCGGGTAATAACAAAAACAGCCGTTCCTGCACCGCCTGAACTATCTGATACTGAGGCGGATGGACCACTTACGCTGATGTTTGCTGGCAAGATATCCGCGACGTTGTTATTGGCATTCGTGTTGTTATTGGTTGTGGTGGTCGTCGTGACCGTCGTGGTGGTTGGTGTAACAGTCGTTGTGGTCTGCTGATTGCCAGACGTGGTTGTGGTTGTGCCCGTCGTCCCAGTGTTGGTGTTCGTCGTTGTCGTTGTGGTTGTGATCGTGGTGGTCGTGGTTACCGTACCATCATCAGCCGTAGTGGTTTCTGTGACCACTTCAGCATCAGCGGTGCCAGCATCGCCATCGCCGCCGCCATTGTTGTCACCGCCATTGTTGTTACCGCCATTATTCTCACCGCCATTATTTTCACCGCCATTGTCTTGACCGTTGTTTTGCTGATTCGTTGAGGCAATGGTCTGAACAAGAGCATCGACCCTGCCGCCAATGGCCTGAACGTCGGCTTCGCTAAAGGTTGTGGCTGTTGGTGTTTCGCCGGCGGAAAACTGCCAGCCACCGTTGGTGTTGTTAATCGTTCCAATCACCTGGCCGTTCGGCAGGGTCAGCGTGATTTCCCCAACCTGTGTTTGGCCACTGCCAAGAGTCTCAGGACGGTTAACAATAGAAATCTGCCCTGTGACAGGATCATAGGTCGCGATAATTTTGGTTCCACGAATCCCGATGGTGGCCACCGGGGTGTCCAACTTCATGGCATCCGCGCCGGTTTTGGCGATGGATCCACTGATGACGGACGCCGCCCCTGCGAGCAGCGTAAACCTAGCACTGCCCGTATCGGTTGACGGATCGTAAATCAGCTCATCAAGAATCAACTCGCCGTCTTCGCCAAGCGCGAACGTTGTTTCATCGAGAAAGACCAAACCGACCGCCGCACCCTCTCCGGTCATGATAAGGTCACCCATGTAGATCGGATCACCCTCGGCCAGCACAACAATGCTGCCGTCAGCACGCTCGACGGTGACTTCACCTTCAACGGTCTGCGCAATGCCAATGGGGTCGGTGCCGTCTGAGACTCCTTCCTGTGCGACTTGGATGGGCTGCGGCCCTTCCGCCAGCCGTCCCACAATCCGGCCAGAAACCATAAGACCTTCGCCGTCGGCCAAATACGGCAGCGGTTCTTGGGTGAAAAAATCCTGAACGAGATATCTCTCACCCGTCGGACTCAGAATAAGCAGATCATTCCCGACCTTCACAAAAGTGCCGGTCAGAAGGGCCGCTGCATCTGGAACAACAGCAGAGCCATTCTCTACTGTTACGAGTTGCGTGGCAGATTGAGACGCCGTCGCGTCATCGCGGATTAAACCCGTCGGTTTTTCATTAATAGTCATACTGTTAAGCTAGCACAGCCATTGATTTTGAATAACAAAAACGATGCCCTGTCGTTTTGAGTCAAAACGGATTTAATCACAGCTCAAAATCCCCTCTTACAGCACGGCTTACGCCATCAACGCGCTTAACGGCAACTGTGTTGCACGGAATTTTTCAAGAAGCAGTTGTATCTTTGATCTTCACCGACCGATCAAACGGTGGCGGATGTGACGGTGGGGGCGGAAATTCAATGATAACGCGCAATCCCGGAGCATTGTCTGCGAGTTCCAATTTCAGGCCGTGCGACTTGACCACGGCATTGACCAAACTGAGCCCTAAGCCAGACCCAGGTGTAGAGCGGCTATGATCAAGCCGAAACAGCCTTTCAAACACCTTGTCGCGATATTCCGGTGGAATTCCAGGTCCAGTATCAGACACTTCTAACGTCGCCTGATCCCCTTGGCGCGTGAGCGCAAGAGCCACAGTACCGCCCTCCGGCGTATATTTCACCGCATTATCAAGCACGTTTGCCAACACTTGCGCAACCAGACTGGGATCCCCCCACCCGGCGGCGGATAGATCAATGTTGCTCTCGAACCGGACCCCCTTGTCTTCCGCCAGCGGCGCATAAAGATCAACCACGTCTTCAGCGATGGCCCCAAGGTCTAGAACGCCGAAGGTCTTACGCAAAGACGCTTCAGCACGGGAAATCCGAAGTAATGACGAAAAAGTAGACAGCAGACTATCTGCTTCTGCGATCGCCTCTTCCAGCTCGTTGCGCTCCTCCGGACTGGTCGTCTTGCCGGCCGCGACTTCCAAACGGACACGAAGCCGGTTGAGCGGTGTTCTGAGGTCGTGGGCGACGTTGTCCGAGACTTCTCTCAGTCCGACCATCAGACTTTCGATCTGATCCAGCATTTCATTGATGGATTCAGACAAGCGCGACAACTCGTCCGTTTGCCCCGTTCGACTGATGCGCTGGCTCAGGTCGCCGCGCACAATCCGTTGACAGGTCTGGGTAATACGCTCGACCCGCCCCATGATCGAGCGGCTGAACAAGAACCCGCCCAACACCCCCAAGGCCACGGTGATGGCAAGACCAATGTTGAGAGAACGGAGCAATTGGGTGCGGAAGTCTCTGGCTTCTCGAATATCGCGCCCGACCATAAGCCGAAAGCCGCCCGGAATCAGAAATTGTAGCGCCCGCACATCCGCTGCCGCTGAGTCTGCGGTTTGCATATCAACAATGGAAAAACTGACCCACAGGTCATCGGCCGTGGTGTTGCGCGGCCAGGAGGTCAGATTGCCCGCCATCGGCTGCAGATTTGGGCCGGTGAGCAGGTAAATGCCATCGGTGCGGAAATTAGGGTCAATGCGGCGATTGATGGCACTGATGAGACCAGACACGCCTTCGCGTTGGTAGGTCTCCCGAAAGCCCTGCACCTCAGCTTCAATGGCAGCTTCTGTCTGGCGCTCGGCGAAGACGCTGGTATTGATGAACACGAAAACAAATAGTGCCCCCACGGAGCTGGCAAACACAGCCGTATAAAGCAAAGACAACCGAAAGGTTGTTGTGCTCAGCAAACGTGCAACGCGCGCCACGGGTTAGGTCGCGGCCTCTAGCTTATATCCCGCGCCGCGCACGGTTTGCAGAATGGGGGAGTCGAAGGGCTTATCTATTTTTTGGCGCAGACGGCTGATATGAACGTCGATGACGTTGGTCTGGGGGTCAAAATGATATTCCCATACATTTTCCAGCAACATGGTCCGCGTCACCACATGCCCGGCATGCCGCATAAAATATTCGAGCAGTTTAAATTCTCGTGGGTGGAGGTAAACACGCTGACCTTGCCGCGTCACTTTGCGCGAGAGGATATCCAGTTCCAAATCGCCAACTGAAAGATGGGTGATCTCGCCCTGGGCTTTACCCCGTCGCGTTAACGCCTCGATGCGGGCCAGCAACTCAGAAAGTGCGAAGGGTTTAACGAGGTAGTCATCTCCGCCGGCCTTTAAACCCTCGACGCGATCTTCAACATCGCCCAGAGCGCTCAGGAAAAGAACAGGTGTGGCGATGCCTTCTGACCTGACTGTCTCAACGACTTTGATTCCGTTCGGGCCGGGCAACATGCGATCAACGATCATGACATCGTAAGTTTCAGACAGCGCACGCTCCAGCGCTTGGTGGCCGTCTTCCGCATGGTCAACAACATAGCCGGATTCGCGCAGCCCCTTGGTGATGAAGCCTGCCGCCTTAACATCGTCTTCAATGACCAGAACACGCATTGCTGCCAAACCTCTCGAAGTGTCGTCTCTGGACGGGTCAAACCGCCCAATTGCGACCATATAAGACCACAGTGTAAGCAATCAGGACATTATATAGTTTTCATGTTGCGATTTTAGGGTTTTGATGGGGGTGGACACAAACGCAAAACGCCCCCCCCTTCACGCGCAATAGCCCCCTCCACACGCAATAGATTGGACAACATATGAGCGATTTACACGCCGAATTGGAAGACCTTCTGGTTGGTTTTAGAGACCGCTGGTGCCGTCTCAAGCCAACAGAACTGCGCGAACTCTGGGACCCGGAAGAAGACAACCCGTTTTACATTGCCGAGGAAGTGCCCGGCACAATGTATGGCTGGGGTATGATTGAACCGTACTGGCAGAAAGCAGAGAAAATTCTGCTGAAGTTCGCCATTCGCACCTTCGATATGAAGTGTAAACCGCTGGGAGAGACCCATGCAGCGTTAAATTTTGTGATGCATTGGGATGGGTTGATCAAGGGGATGGAGGATGCGCCCTTGGGTCTCGACGTCCGGGTCTCCGCCATTGTGCGCAAAACCGACCAGGGCTGGCGGTTTTGCCACTATGTGGAATCTCCACTAGGTGCTTTTCCTTACCTGAAAGCCACCTATGTGGCCAATGTCACGCCGGGGTTTATGGATCGTTGAATCACGCAATGTGTTGTTTTCATTGCGATTATGATCGGCGTTTGCGAAATGCGGCACGACGCCAAGCCAGAGTCGAGCGATGCTCAGGAATGCGATATAGTGGCTTTATGAGATTACATTGGACACAAGTGATCACGTCAGCCGGGTCAGTTTTTGGTCTGGCTGTTGTGACCCTCATCGGCGTCGAGGTTATGACCGCTCAGCCTGCCCAGGCACAGGTCGGCCTGCGTGTTAATCCGGCCCCGATCACAGCACCGCTCAATCGCAGCCTCAATACTCTGAACCGGCAAGTCTCTCGAAGTGTGACGCAATTTAGCAACCAGGCGACCCGCAGTGTGGGTCAAATCAACCGGTCGGTTAATCGCAGCCTGAACACGATGAACCGCTACACTTCTGGTCCTCGCGTTCGGTATCCTAGCGGCTCAACCTATCCGCCAAGCAGCCTTGCAAACCGCTCAACCATGCCGCGTTCGTCCTACTATGCACCGCAATCGATACAACCGACGCTGCCGCCTGCGACACCCCAAATGGGATCTGTCGAAATCAATGAGGCGCAACTTGAGGCTCTCAGAGACTCACAAGAAGCAACAGCGAACAGCCAGGCGGCGTTTGGTATTTTGCCCCCGGCTTTGCTCGCACAATTGAACGCCGACCAAATAGGACTGCAAAACGCGGCCCAAAATGTCGCGCTTGAGGCAGAGATCGGTGAGATCATTGAATGGACTTACGAAGGCGTCTATGGCGCTGTTCAGGTGATATCAGAACACACGCTTGGCACGATGCTGTGCCGCGAATTTAAGCAGACGATGACGCTTAACGATGTCACCGAGACTGCCACAGGCAACGCCTGTGCGCGCGGCAATGGACAATGGGCCCGCGCGAACTACTGAGCATTCGGACTGCTCACTTGGTATCAAACAACCTAACGAGCACATCCCGTTTGATTTTACCGCTTGGTGTGCGCGCCAAGGTTTCGGTAATGAGCCACTGCCGGGGACAGGCATAGGGCTCTAGAACCTTTTGACAATGACTCAGCAAATCGCCCTCGGTTAATGCAGCATTTGAGGCCGGAACAACCGCTGCCGCAATCACCTCGCCCCATCTGGGATGGGGCACGCCAATCACCGCGGCATCCATAACAAATGCATGAGAGAGCAACGTCGCTTCGATGGCAGAAGGATAGACCGTATAACCACCGGACGTTATTGCCGCCCCTTCCCGTCCGTCGAGAAACAAATAGCCGTCAGCATCACAATGACCGAGATCGCCAACCGTGGCCCAGTCACCGTCTGTTCTAAAACCGCTGCCGTCCGTCGGCCCGACATAGCCAGAACAGAGCATATGGCTGCGCACCCAAACAGTCCCAACCTGCCCCACTTGCACCCTAACGCCGGAAGCGTCGCGAATTTCGATATTCACGCCATGAAACGGACGACCGACTGACGCAGCGGGAACGGACTCTGACCCTTTCGCCAACGTGACAAAACTGAGTTCAGACGCGCCGTAATACTCGATAATATCCGACATGGGACACACAGCCTTTGCCCTGGTTCGCAAATTTGGCGACAGCTTGGCACCCGCTGTAACGATGTTGTTTATGTTTGAAAATGTGCGCTCTTTGGCATGCTCCAGCAGGACGTCTAGCATGGTCGGAACCATCACAATTGTAGACACCGACTCTGTATTGATAATGGATATCAATGCTGCCGGATCAAAACGCGGCTGAAGAATAGCCGTCGCCCCGGCACACAACGCTTCAATGATAGCGTAGAGTGACAATCCATGACTCAAAGGACCTGGGGCCAGAACGCAATCCGTCTGCGCTGTATTAAATTCAATCGCACTGTGATGAAAACTCTCAGTCCAGGTGCGATGATTACGGATAAACCCTTTCGGGTGTCCGCTTGACCCAGAGGTGAACCCCAACAGAAACGGAGTATCGGGACTTATGATAGGCACACGCGAGTCGAAAGGACTTTCCGTAGACGCCGGAGAAGACACGAGATCGATCAGAATGCGAGGCGTAAGAATTTCTAAGCGCTTTGCTTTATCTTGATGTTTTGCAGCAATTTCTTCATTGCAAATCAAGAGGTCTGGGTCATGATCATCGAGGATGCGCTTCAGTAGAGACTCAGGCCATGCGGGATCACAGAGACAGACATGCCCCCCGGCCAACAGCGTTGCGAAAAACACATCAATAACCACAGGGCTGTTTTGCAGAGCCATCGCAATGCGGGGCTGGGCTTGGTCGGAGCCTAGTTGGGTTTTGATTGTACCAGCTAAGTTTTGCGCGCGCTCTGCAAGTTGCGCGAATGTGTATCGTTCATCGGCGCACACCAATGCCGTTTTGTCCGGCGTCTGGTCAGCGGCTCTGAGAAATCCATCTTGAATGAGATCTGAAGCGGAACCTGAATGAGAGTCTGTCATATCAGAGCGTTTGTTTTGACTCAGGATACGCCCGGCGCACAGCAGATGCGGCGAACGCTGCCAGGGCCGCTTTAACGATATCCCCCGGGATAAACGCAAGCGCCCCCAGTGCTGCCGTACTGATGGGAACCTCTGACACGACAGCGATAACGGGAATGCCACAACAATACAAAACAACAATTCCCCCCAGTAAATTCGCCGCGAACAAACCAACCCAGGATTTTCGAAAGTGTGATGTCAAAAAGCCGATGGCAAGCGCTGCAAGTGGCCAGCCAAACAGGAATCCTGCGCTGGGACCAACGAAGACCCCAAGCCCGCCACGACCGCCAGAGAGCAGCGGTAACCCGATGGCCACCAGCACCAACAGCAGAAGCATTGACAGGGCCGCCCGCCGCGCACCAATCAAACAGCCAGCCAACATAAGCCCGAAGGTTTGGGCCGTGACGGGAACAGGAATAAGCGGCACCGGTAAAGGAGGAAGCAATCCTAACGCCGCCGTCAAAGCCGCAAAGACCGCAATCAGCACCGTGTCTTTGGCTGTCATCCCGGCACATCCCAGCGTTCAAAACCGCGTGCCGTGAGGGCCGCAGACAACTCATCCGCCTGCTTGAGAACGCGGGTTATGACAGGCACAATAGCCGCGATGATTGAACGCTCAATGCCACGTGCGCGTTGCGCGTCCCGGACCTCTTTTACGATCTCCAGCATGGCCGGGATCAGGCGAATGGTGAGCGCGATGAGAAACGCAACGCGCTCTGGAGACACGCCAAACCGTTCCAGCGGTTGGACCAGACCAACAATGGCGTCACTCATATCTGACAGTTTTGTTGTTAAAGTCACAAGGGAGGCGGCCCAGACGAGTGCAATCAGTCTTAAACTCACCTTCATTGCCGTTTCAACACTCCCCAACCAAAGCTGGGCCGCGACAATCAGCAATAGCCAGATCAACAACGGCCTGGTCGTGCTCCACAGTCGTGTCACCCCTAAACCCGCGCCCCAAATAAAGAGTGCCCCGACGAGGAACGCAGCAGCACTTAAACTACCAACGCCCCCGAGCATCACAAGGCTCGCGCCGAGTAAGGCCAGGGCTAATAGTTTACGTCTGGCAGACAGGCGGTGAATTAGACTTTCACCAGGAACGAAAAGACCGACAATCATTGAAAACTCGCACCATACGCTTTGATAACGTCTTGCGGCACTCCATCTTCTTGGATGTGACCTCCCCCGATCCAGAGAACCCGGTCGAAGTTTTTTAGATGCTCCAGGTGGTGAGTCACAAAAATCACTTGGCATTCCAAGGCATTAATTTTTTCAAGAACAGATGCTGCATTACGCCGATCAAGCAGCGTGGTCGGCTCATCACAAATCAGCACGTCTGGATTGCAGATCATAACGCCTGCCAGAGCCACCAATTGCTTTTCGCCGCCCGACAAAAGATGGGCCGATCTATCTGCGAGGTGTGAAATTCCAAAGCGCGCAAGGGCGTCTTTAACCTTCTCCTGCTGTGCTGCAGCTTGAAGTTTGAGTGGTTTTAAACCAAGCGCCAGATCCTCGGCAACAGTTGGCATGACGATCTGATTGTCGGGATTTTGAAATAAGAATCCAACACGTGAGCGAACCTTTGCTCCGTCTTTTTTTGTGTCTAAGCCTGCAACCGTAACCGTCCCGTGATCCGGGAGAATCAAACCATTGAGGAGGCGCGCAAATGTACTTTTGCCAGACCCGTTGTCGCCAATCAGGCCGACGCGTTTTTCTGAGAGCGACAGGCTTAAATTTTCGAGGATCATCCGTTCTTGAAACCGGACGGTGACCGCGTCCAATCTGATGGTCATAGCGGCCAAGCATAAAGCAGAAAGGGTACCGACGTGACAACCACCAGGATTTCCAGCGGCAATCCCATGCGCCAATAATCGCCGAATTTATAGCCACCTGGGCCCATGATTAGCGTATTGTTCTGGTGGCCGATGGGAGTCAGAAAAGCGCAAGACGCGCCAATGGCCACGGCCATCAAAAAGGAATCTGGGTTCGCATTTAACCGCTCCGCAATCTGGATCGAGATTGGGGCCATGACCACCGCTGTCGCCGCATTGTTCATAATGTCAGATAAGGTCATGGTGACGACCAAGACCAGAACAAGGGCAACAACAGCCGGGAATTGATCGGTCAAGGCAACAATGCCCTGGGCAATTAAGTCGGCGGCCCCGGTGCGATCTAACGCATCGCCAACAGGAATCATGCAGGCCAGCAAGATCAGGACCGGCCATTCAATACTGCCATAGGCTCTGCTGGGCGACACAATACGACCGAGAATCATGACAGAAATTGCCACGCCAAAAGCAATCGTGATCGGCACCAGATTGAACACGGCAGCCGCGATTGCCAGCGCAAAAACAGAACTTGCGAAAAGCGCCCGGCGGTGCCGCCCAACACCCAAAGACCGCTTCGCCAAGGGCAAGCACCCCAAACGCCTTAGCGAATCAGAAATCTCATCTACATCCCCTTGCAATAGAAGAACATCGCCAGCCCGGAAGCGAAGCTCATTCATGCGAGTCATGGCACGCTTGCCCTGGCGTGACACTGCCAAGAGATTCATCTGATAGCGCTGGCGCAGCCTGATCTCTTTCAAGCTCATCCCGGCTATGCGCGCGCCGGGCGTGACCACGGCTTCAATCAACCCGATGCGATCAGACTTGATGGCGTCCTTGTGAAGGTCTTTATCACCCACCAGTTCGAGTTTGAAATCTGCAATCGCTTTTTCGAGGGCTTCAGCATCACCGCTCACGGCCAGGATATCTTCCTCGCGTAACCGTTCTGTCATCCCCGGATATGGCATCAGTTGATCGCCACGGATCAGACTTGCAACTGTGACATCTCGCTCCGAAAGCTCATTCATCGCTTCCAAAACAAATCGCCCAACGAGCGACGTATCTTCATTGAGCCGGACTTCCGTCATGTAGGGTTGGATGTCGAATTCAGCATCACCGGAAGACGACGATTTACGGTCTGTTGGGATGAGGCGCCAGCCAATCAAGGCAATAAAAACAACACCAATAGCCGTCACCGGAACACCGACCCAGGAATAGTCAAACATCCCAAATGTTTCACCTGTCCCAGCCGCTCTGAAATTGGACACCAGAATATTAGGCGGTGTGCCGATCAGCGTTGTCATGCCGCCTAAAATTGATCCGAATGACAACGGCATCAGCAACAGGGCCGGAGACATGTTGCTCGTACGCGCGGCCTGCAACGCCACCGGCATGAGAAGCGCTAAAGCACCCACGTTGTTCATGACACCAGATAACGCAGCAGCGAGACCCGCAAGTACAAAAATCAGAAGCGTCGGGCTTTGAGTCTTTGGCACCGCATATTCTGCGATCAGATCAACCACACCGGATTGCCGTAATCCCTCACTCAGCATAAGGACCAAGGCCACCGTGATGACTGCGGGATTGCCAAAACCAGAGAACGCGGTCTCAGCCTGCACAATCCCTGTCGCAACCGCCGCGAATAGCGCGCCGAAGGCGACGAAATCGTAGCGCAGCCATCCACCGATGAAAAACACCAAAACACCAGCCAAAATGGCAAACGCGGAGATTTGGTCTGGGGTCATGCCTACTATCATGGGCCAACTATCACAGGCGGAAGTATCATCAGGTATCGCTTATCGCTGCGTTAAAAAATCTACGCCGACAAGACTTAGCGGCGCAAACCGCGAACCAGGAACGTATTAAACGCCGCTGACTTCGCCCTGCCCTCACGTATTTCTTTATGACCAGGATCGTTCCAGAAACTGGTTGCCGACGCCTGGGTTGGAAAAGCGGCGACTGAAAAATCATGCCCGATCAGATCACCTTCGAGGCGCTCCGTCTCTTGATCCTTCGCCTGCAGAATGTAAGGCACACTGCGATGTAAGAGCTTTTCTTCCTCGGCCTTGGCAAAAGGTTCAAAAGCCTCTTGATCTAAAACACGGTAAATGGATATCAGGAACGCAGGCTCCCCATGGGGCGCTTCATGCTCGTTCCCTTCAATCTTGAAAACGTTGAACTCTCCACCATCTTTGCGGAGTTTCTTGGCTTGCTCATATTCCTGCGAATACCAAAACTTACGAACGTCCTCCGGAGCCTCAAATCGGCCGAGCACAATGGAGTGATCGAACCATGGCCCTTCAAGATGCTCTACCCCCCGCCCGGGCCCACCTATACCAAGGTAAAAGCCGCCAAATTTATCGTAAATGGGCGGCAGGGCAGCTGAGTATTTGGCCATTTTCTCCGGCACGAGAGAATGACCGAGAACAAGGAGGTATCCGGGCGCAGCCATAATGTTTTCCTTTGCACCGGCAATAGATTAGCGGTGTTACCGGTTTGCGGCAAAGACCAAGTCTTGTCAACGGATGGAAAGGGCTTGTTTCAGCCCGTAATCACCCGAAATCAGGACTTTAATAACGTTTTAACGGCCTCTGTGAAGCCAACATGTGTGCGGCCTTTATGCTCAAAAACCGGCCTTTTAGCGAGTGTCGGATGCTCCATAATCAGGGCCATTGTTTTGTTGGCATCCAAATCTGATTTTTCGGCGTCGGAAAGACCGCGCCATGTGGTGCTGCGCCGGTTCAAGACAGCCTCCCACCCGCAGGCATCAATCCAGCCTGCGACCCGGGTCGGTTCTAACCCATCCGTTCTCAGATCGTGAAAATGATGCTTCAGTTCTTCTGCCTTGAGCCATGCCAAGGCTTTACGGCAGGTGTCACAGGACTTGATGCCAACAACGGTGATCATGATATACCTTTATGAAATTGTACAAACGCTCTGAACCTCGCGAGTTGAACTATGTATACCGTCCTCTCTCCTGCAAAGAAATTAGACTTCACGCCTGTTAAGGGCCTGTCTAAGACCAAACCTCTTTTTCCCGATGATACGGCGGAACTGATTGGCCGGGCTCAAAAGTACAAACCCCAAGACCTCAGACGTCTGATGGGAATCAGCGAAGACCTCGCGACCCTCAACGTTGAACGGTTTCATGCCTTCGATGTCAGCGGCAAGGGTGAAACAAAACAGGCAGCTCTGACCTTCGCCGGAGATGTGTATGTGGGCTTGGAGGCAAGCACCCTGGATAAAGAAGACCTCGCGTTCGCGCAATCACACGTCGGTATCCTGTCAGGACTTTACGGCCTGTTGCGACCCTTAGACGGCATGCAACCTTACCGATTGGAAATGGGAACACGGGTGGACACGGAACGCGGAGAGACCCTGTATCAGTTCTGGGATGGCATTGTGACGGATATGGTGGCCAAAATGGTGGCCAAATCCAAGACCAAAACTTTGGTCAATCTGGCCTCGAATGAATACTTCTCGGCAGTTCAGGCGAAAAACCTCGACTTCCCAGTTGTGCAACCCGTGTTCAAGGAAATCAAAGACGGTAAGGCAAAGGTCATCAGCTTCCTGGCAAAAAAAGCGCGCGGCCTGATGGCCCGGCATATCATTGAGAACCGCATCAATGAACCAGACGCCTTAAAGGCGTTCGCCGTCGACCGCTACAAATTTGATGCAAAAGCCTCAACGGACAAGCAATGGGTGTTTACCCGGAAATTTATTCCGGTATCACAGCAGCGCTAAGGCCGGTCAATCGAGACGTAACGTCCAAGGTTTATGCCCCGGACGTTATCATTGATCCCCTTCACATAGGGTTTGACCAATCGCTTACTGACATAAAAATTGAGCGGTGCGATGGGCGCGGTATCCATGGCAATACGCTCAGCGGCGCTCATTAACCGCATGCGCTCGTCGATATCGGGGGATGCGTAAGCACGTTGCATCAACGCATCGTATTCCGGGTTACTGTACTTGGAGTGGTTGTCCCCAATGGCCTCTGACTCAAGCAGATAGAGAAATGTCGAGGGATCGCGATGTTCACCAAACCATTGGTAACGGGCGACTTCATAATCACCGTTGCGAAGATCAGCGTTCAGAACATTCAGATCGCTGTTCAGCAGGCTGACTTCGACATCCAAAGCCCGCTCCCACATGGCGGCAGCCGCAGCGGCCACCCGGCGCAGAACTTCCTGCGTGTTGTAGCGAAAACTGAACGCCAACGGATTGTCCGGCCCATAACCGGCCTCGGCCAAGAGTGCTTTGGCACGCGCGTTTCGCTGATCTTGTGACCAGTCGCGGTACTCTGCAAAGGCGGGCTCATAACCTTTACGGGAACCTTCGGGAATTAAACTGTAAGCTGCGGTCTCGCCGCCACGCATCACGCGCTCGGTCAGCGTTTCACGATCCAGCGCCATACTGAGAGCGAGCCTGACACGATAGTCATCAAACGGCGGCTTGGTGGTGTTGAAGGTGATGTATTCCAGCCCAAGATTCTGAGAGGTGCGCAGATCGTCTTGCAGATTTTCTTTGATCCAGTCGAATTGAGACGGGGGAAAAGAAATGATCATATCCAGCTCGCCGGCCCGGTAGCGATTGAAGGCCGCTGAGAGATCTTCTGTCGTGTAATAAACAACAGACTCAAGGGCCACTGTGTCTGCGGCAAAGAAACTGGGATTGCGCACAACTGTGACCGAGGTTTGGGGCACCCACTCTTTCAGCTTGAAGGCGCCGTTGACCACAATGTTTTCAGGCCGGGTCCATTCGCGGCCATGCGCTTCCACAGCCCAGCGCGGCACAGGGAAACATCTATGGACAATGAGTTCCAAAAAGAACGGTGTTGGCGCTTCAAGTCTAATCTCGAGTGTGCGGTCATCAACGGCGATCACCGCCAGATCCTCAACGGGCAGCTGGCCACCATTCACGGGCCTGGCGTTCTCGATCATATAAAGCATCGGCGCACCACGCGATGCGGTTGCCGGGTTCAACATGCGTTTAAAAGCATACTCAAAATCAGACGCCGTGACCGGCGTGCCATCCGACCACACCATGTCTTCACGCAAGGTGAAGACATATGTTTTGCCATCCTCAGAGATCGTCCAGCTTTCCGCCGCCCCCGGCACAACGTTGGTATCCGCATCGACCGTTGTTAGGCCGACAAACATCTCGAAGATGATGTTCATCGCATATCCGCTGGTGGTCAGATGCGGATCAAGAGAGTCCGGCTCCCCAATATTGCCGCGATGAAATACCCCGTTCGCAGCAGCGGGCAGCGCGATGATCAACGCAACCATCACGAGCGCGATAGACTGCATCTGCTTTTGCCAATTGACGAGTGTCATGATGCTATGAACCTAACCAGTCTTGAGTGAACTGGGATATACTGTAACCCTGGCCCCCCCGGACTGAAAGCCTGGAAAATGCAGCACTGCTTATATGCAACACAGATGTAAATCATAATGTCGGCACAAGACGATCTGGTCATCGCCTTGAACCTGCTGTCCAAGACAGACAAGACGCTTCGGCGCGCCATCAAGACGTATGGCATGCCTCAAACGCGACGCTTAAAGCCAGGCTTTGCAACGCTCGCCCGCATTATCGTTGATCAACAAATCTCAACCAAGGCTGCCGCCGCCATTTGGCTTCGACTTCACAATTCGCTTGGAGGCGTCACGGCTCAAAATATTTGGGATGCGCGCGACCTAACACTGAAAGAGGCGGGGTTAAGTGGCAGTAAAATTAAAACCCTGCGCGCCCTCTCCGCTGACATCTTAAGCAACAGGTTGAACTTCAGAAGCCTCAGCCGGAAACCGGATCACCAGGTTCTGGATCGGCTAACCACCATCTGGGGCATTGGCCCCTGGACCGCAGAGATTTATTTGATGTTCGGGATGGGACGACCTGACATTTGGCCGGCTGGTGATCTCGCGCTGCGCACAGGGTGGCAGGTGATATCAGACAGCCCAGACCGAATCAGTGCTGAAGACCTCGCAAATCTTGCGGAGCATTGGCGCCCACATCGAGCAGCCGCAGCGGTTTTGCTCTGGCATGCCGTTGGCGCGAGTCGCGATAAGAAAGCCAGCATTTGAACTCATCATTGGTCATAGGCGGCCTATATAAATTAGCTGCGGCCTCTAAATTGGACACGGCCTAAAATTGCCCTTGCAATAGATCCACCGTTTTTGAACTCTAAAAACCGATGGGGGTGACTGCAGTGAACCGGGACAACATCGGCACTGCGCGTCATAGAACTTAACATTACAGCCGCAGACTTCAGCGTTGAGCGGTAGAGCATATGACATGGCGAACACGGGCGAGACGAGCCGCGGCAAATCCGTACAGGAACAACGACGGGCGGCAAAAAACAAAGCCCGGCGCGCACAACGCGAGGCACGCCGGACGAAGCCGCTCAAACAAAGCCGCAGCTTAACGTTTATTATCATAAACGCCTCTGGCATCGCACTCGTCGGAACCATGCTCTGTGTGTTGCTCTTCCGCTCCGCGATCGCTATGGGCGTTGCGGTTAACCAAGAACTGCAAAGCTTGGTGGTTATGATTGGGTTCCTTGTTCTGTTCCTTGGGTCTTTGGTCATATTGATGAACAAATACATGCCGCGTGGCTGGTTAGAATCACAAGAACAAAGGCTCACAAGACAGACGAAAGGCTTCAAACCGCCGAAACAAAAATGGGGTGGCGCTTTGGCTGATCGTCCACAACGTTTTGAAAAAGTGTTTGATGATCAGCGGGTATCGCGTGCGGCAGCCCCCGCGTCTCTGGAGGATGGCGATGGGTTTAGCAGTGACATGACTATGCCGAATGCTGGACCAGCCGGTCTTGAACAAGACATTAACGCAACATCCCCTGCCGATGATTCTGGATTGGAGGATGCTGAGCCTCTTACAGATCAAATAACCAACGAAGAAACGGGAACAGAAAGCGCACCCTCGAAAGCCGACAGTGACCCTGAGAAAATGACCAAGGTCTTAGAGCAACTTAAAGATATCATTGTCGCTGTATCGCACGTGCTGCAATCGCGCGGCGGTAAAATAGACAGACACGGTAAATTTGGACTGAACCTCTACTTCGCTGGTGCGTGTTCGAAGTTGAGCCGTCATTTTGCATTGACTGCAGACGAAGGAAGAGCGCTGCTCGCACGGCTTATGGAGATGACCGGCGCAAATAAATCCGCTGCTCATGCGTTTGCAAAAAGTGTCAATGCGTATGGTGAGCACCCAACGTACCGGACCATGATTGATGCCGGCAACAAAACCATATCCATCAAGTTAGACGAGAGCGATGAAACAGGACCAGACCTGAGAACGCTTCTGGATGACTGGAGTGCTGCTGAAGAAGAGACTGAAATACCGACGACGCATACTTTTATGTTCACAGACATAGTTGACTCAGCAGAGCTCACGACACAACTGGGAAACATGACCATGCAGAATGTTGTCAGGACCCATAATAAAACAGCCCGCTTAGCGCTGGAACGTTTTGATGGGCGAGAACTTCAACACACGGGCGACGGCCTCATGGCCAAATTCAATACGGGCCGGTCTGCCGTGAACGCTGCCATCCAAATCCAGCAGGAAGTCGATCTTTTCAACCGCCAAGAACCTGACCTCGCCTTCGTCGTCCGCATTGGCCTTCATGTTGGCGAAGCCATACTCGACGGGAAGCAGTACTTTGGTGCGGCCGTCCAAAAAACCGCTGCCATCTGTGCCGAAGCAGACCCTGAAGAAATCTGGGTCAGCAACGACATCTATGAAGCCTGCAACGAAGATACGGATCTTTTCACTTATTGCGGCGACTACACACTACAGGGTGCAAAAAAACCTGAACGGCTGTTTATCGTTGAATGGCAACCGATTCCTGACAAAACCAATACCAAGATCGATTATCAGGACATTGGCCGTAAGTAATTAAAGCGACGACTACGCCCACCCCCCAGCAATCGGCATGATATGACCAGTGATAAAGTCAGCGCGTTCAGACGCCAAAAACGCAATCAATTCGCCCACCTCTTCAGGTTTACCCAAACGACCAAGGGGCACCTTGCTTGTCATTTTGGCAAGCGCGTTTTTGTCCTCAAGCAACGTCTTGGGAAAGTAACTCTCGCTTTCGACATAATTTGGCGCGACGGCATTGACCTGGATATTGTCCCGCGCAAGCTCCTTGGCAACCGAGAGGGCTAAAGCGTTTGCGCCCCCTCGCCCAGCGGCATACATGCAGTAATTGGGTAAGCCATGAAAAGGGGCCGCTGAGGTTACAAATACAATCTTACCCTGACGACGTGGCTTCATGTGAAGCGCTGCCGCAGACGCCGTTTCAAAGGGCGCAACCATCAGCGCTTCTAAGCCGCGCCGGAAGTCATCAGCCGTTGCCTCACCCATCGGCGCACGTAAAGCCGGAAAGAAGTCATTTACGACCGCAATATCGATTTTTCCGCAAAGATTAAAGACCTCATCAACGGCCTCTGCCCCTCGTGACGCTGAAAGCGCATACAGATCAGGGTGGTTTTCAGCAAAAGCCGCTTTATGTGACGCATCAAAAAAGCGTTCGTCATGACAGTACACGGCGGCACCGTGGGCCTGCAGGACTTTAGCAGCTGCAAGGCCGACGAACTGATGCGTATTGGTTACAATGGCTGTCTTTCCTGACAACATGCCTGATGCCATGACCTTGTGCCTCCTGATTTACGAGCCTTGAGGGCAGCATACATGCGCCACAGCGGGCGATACACCCTGGAAGATTTCTTCAAATTGTGCGCTGGAAGCCTGTGTTGACGTTGACCCAGCCGTGGAAGGCGTTATTTTGCGCCTCAGACCGCTGGGGATACCCCTCCAACATCTGGAAGGCTGAAGCCCAGTCCCACAAGACCAGGCCAGCAAAGACCAGGCGAGAAAGGACGAATTCGTTGTCAGATCAGAACACCACACCGCCCGCAGAGAATACACCGCCCGCGAACGACGCCGAGCAAAATCGGATGCCGCCACCTTTGTTCTACAAAGAGCCACGGCCAGTCACCGCTGACGCACATGGTGATTTTAAAATCAGACCGACATTTGATTTTGCCCACGCCAATCAAACAAATGCCGTCCCCCTTACCCTGCCTGAATTTGTTCTGTCAGCCCGCCACTACCCCATCGTCTTTGTCGGCAAGGACCTTGTGCCAACGGCAGCCCTTG
Source organism: Rhodospirillaceae bacterium (assembly GCA_040219235.1). Lineage (NCBI taxonomy): Bacteria > Pseudomonadati > Pseudomonadota > Alphaproteobacteria > Rhodospirillales > Rhodospirillaceae > Rhodospirillaceae bacterium. Next base: position 19,618 of record JAVJSV010000004.1, on the reverse strand, counting down.
GTTTCAGACCTGACCAAAACGTCTTCGTCGATGACAATGGGACCTGGGAGAAATTCTGCTACGTGCCAGCTTATGTCCGCCGCTATCCCTTCATCCTATTGGGCCGCCCTGGCGATGAGAGACTTCAGTTGGGCATTGACCACGAAGCCAAATCATCGGCCTCTGATGCGCGGGCGCTGTTCAACGGAGAAAAAGAGACAGAGACCGTCACTGAAGCATTGGATATGTGCCAGCAGTTTCATGGTGCCTATCAAGCGACAGCCGAGTTCTCCAACATGCTGAAAGAGTCCGGCTTGATGGAAGAACGCACACTCGAAGTCGACATCGCCGATGGCGAGAAAATTGATATCGGTGCCTTTGCGTCGATCAACGAGCAAAAACTGCGCGAAGTCCCGGATGAAACTTTCTTGGAATGGCGCAAAAAAGGCTGGCTCGCCGCCATGTACTTCCACGTGGCGTCGCTGAATAACTGGGAACAGATTATGGGACGCCTGCCGGAAGCGCAGCAAAAAAACCCGGCCTCTTTGACCACTTAGAAAATACGAGAGGGCGGCGGGATATCTCGCCGCCTTTCTAACTGTTAGGCGTTACAGGTCTACCTTATTCATCCATTGTAAAGCGCCACTCAAGTGAGGGTCGTTTTACAATTTTATCGTACCAAGCTGAGAGTTGGGGGCGACCCTCTCGCCAGTTAAAGGCGTCATCACCATCTACAATGACATACTCCTGAATCGGATTGCGAAGATCAAGATAGCTGAGCCCCCCGGCCATACAGATATGGCCAATGTGGAAATCAGCGTTTTTAAACTGCGGGACTTCCACCTCCATACGATCCAGGCAGCCGATCATTTTGCGGCGCTCCCGGAGCATATAATCTAGATTCCAGTCTTTCTTATCTCGCCACCCCTCGACCCTTAACAGGGTGGTGGCATCAAACATGCCATCCCCCAACATCATTTGACGGAGCGCTGGCCAGCGCGCGGCACCCGTTGGAAAGACGTGCTTCCCAGTGGTCGAGAGGGAATCCAAATATTCACAAATGACCAGACCGCCATATAACGGATCACCATTATCGAGCACCAAGGCTGGCACCTTACCCATCGGGTGGAAATCCCAGATCGTTTCGCCATCAAAAGGCCGGGTGCGCTGAAACTCCAGGCGGTCAACGATGCCACCTTCATGGGCAACCACCAGGACTTTGTGGATATATTCAGGGTTCGGCGTAAAGACGAGTTTCATGCGAGATGTTCCTATGTGAACTGGCGTATAGCGGTGGAATTTTTAGTGGGTCAAACCATAAACGATTCTGCTTCGCACTGTCATCTGACGAATAACTGGAGTCGGCACATTGACAGCTTAAGCCGCTGCCGATTAAGAGCGGTCATGTCTCTTCATAACCAATCAGATGGCGAAAATAACAAAACTGGCACAGTGTCGGCTGATGAGGCTAAGGCGACTGGTAACGCAGCGCCCCCCATTGAAAAACCCAGCTCTATATTCTCGGTATGGGGCACACTGCGTCTCGCGACATTTCGTTCCTTCTGGATTGCCGGGCTGTTCTCACTGATTGGCACCTGGATGCAAAACATCGGCTCGGCCTGGCTGATGACAGATCTTTCCGATTCTCCACTGCTGGTCGCCATGGTCCAAGCCTCGCAAATGTTACCGATGCTCTTCCTGGCCTTTATCGCTGGATCCCTGGCGGATATGATCGACCGTCGGCGCTATATGATCGCTGTGATGTGGTGGATGATTCTGGTGACCGTAACTCTGGCCGGAATGACGCACCTGGGACTGACAACCCCCGGATTATTAATTTTCTTCACGCTTCTCCTGGGCGTTGGCGGCGCTTGCCAAATGCCAGCCATGTCGGCGACGTTGCAAGACATCGTGCCGCGTTCAGAAGTCGTGAACGCGGTAACGCTCAATTCTCTGTCCATGAACATATCACGACTGATCGGCCCGGCGCTTGCTGGACTGTTAATCGGGTGGGCTGGTGTCGCCCCCGCATTTTTGGTTAATGCGCTGAGTTACTTGATCTTCATGTGGGTGGTCTATCGCTGGGAAGGCCCGCCAATGCGACCAGCCCAAAAGCAAAGCTTGTGGTCCAACATGTCCGCCGGTGTCAGGTATGCGCGCCGGGCAAAACGCTTTCAATCTGTGCTCATTCGCGGCTCTGTCCACTTCTTCTGCGCCAGTGCACTGATGGCATTGCTCCCGCTCCTCGCCCGTTCAGAGCTGGGCGTCGGTCCGGAAGCGTTTGGCACACTGATGGGAGCAATCGGTGTCGGGGCCATCGTCACGGCGCTGTTTATAGCCCCAGCGCTCAATACCCGGTTTTCAAGGGATGCGACTGTCTTTTGGGCCAGCCTGATCATCGCCATCGCCCTTTACGGTGTTGGCGTGGTGAGAGACATTAGACTTTTTGCAGTGGTCTTGTTCTTCTTCGGTGGGGCATGGATGATTTGCATGCTGTCGTTTCAAGTGGCGGCGCAAATGGTGCTGCCGTCTTGGGTGCGGGGGCGCGGTTTATCGATGACCATGATGAGCTTCACAGCGGGTATGGCGGGGGGCGGCATCATCTGGGGGGCCATCGCCAACGCCACCAGCATGGAGATCACCTTTGATATTGCCGCCGTGGCTATGGCAGTTGGCACTCTTGCAACGGCGCGGTTTCACATTTCAGGTAATGAAACGGAAGACGCATAAGCACAGCTAAGTTGGGTAAACGCATGTCTGGTAAACGCATATCTCGCAAACTCATCATGACGAAGTATGGTGATGACTTCGCCGCCTGCACACAGATTGTCGATGCTGAAATTGGCGAACCCGGGCCAGGAGAAGTCCTGGTCCGTAATGTCTATGCCGGCGTTAATGGGGTATACGACCTCAATATGGTTCGCGATGCCGTCAGTTATATCAGCTACACGCCGCCCACTGACATGGGCATAGAAGTTGTTGGGCGGATTGAGAAACTCGGCCCTGGCGTGAGCAACTTTGAGGTTGGCGATTGCGTCGCAACCTGGAAGGTGGGCACCGGTTATCGAGATTATCAAATTGCCGAAACATCACGCTTATACAAAGTGCCAGCGGCTTCCCCTGAAATTCTATGCCTCATGCCAACAGGGATTTCTGGCATGGTTGGCATTGAACAAGTTGGTGAAATGAAATCTGGCGAAACCGTTGCCGTTTCCGCCGCCGCAGGTGGTTTAGGGCACATCATAGTTCAATTGGCCAAAAAAGCTGACAATCACGTGATTGGCCTCTGTGGCTCGGACGAGAAAGCTGACCGGCTGAAACAGATTGGCTGTGACAGAACCATTAACTATCGCCGCGAAGATGTTAGCGACGTGCTCAAGCGGGAGTATCCGAAGGGACTCGACATTGCCTATGACTCGGTTGGCGGCGCAATATACGACGCTTTTGTGGATAACCTGGCTATCAAAGGACGCCTGGTCATTTCAGGATATACGTCTGAGGTTGGAAAACCTTGGGAACAAATCACCGGCCCAAGGCTATATCAGAAGCTTTATTTCCGCTCCGCGTCGGTCAGAGCCTTTATAAACCCTCACTTTGAGGCGTTTCATCCCGATGCGGCAGAGCGGCTTATTGGGATGTATCAGCGGGAGGAATTAACAGTATTTGTAGACCCCATCTCCTTTGTGGGGCTGGAAGATGTACCTGGCGCTGTGCAACACTTGCTCAGCGGGAAGAATCTTGGGAAAGTAGTGGTGAAGTTGGAAGACTAACCCCTTTGACCTCAAAAAATTAGATTCCTCTTCTACTGGGGCAGCAAATCACAACGCCGCTGCCCTTCATCAGGGAGAAATACATGATTAAGAAAACACTCTTAGCTGCCGCCTTTGCGCTGGCTCTACCGAGCATCGCGACGGCTGGCCAACACGATCTGGAGACCGCTGAAGGCATGGCCAAAATCATGCGCAAAATCCAATGCTCACTTAATGATGGCGAGGCTGTGACCTACTGGTGGCATGGCAGCGCTTTTGGCCGACGCATGGGCATGTCTGACAAACTGTTGTTTGACGTGGAAGGCATGAACATTCGCCATTGCGACACTGTGCGAGATGCAGACGGCAACTATGGCTATAAGCTCATTACCCGCGAAATCTTGCTCTATAAAGACGCCAAAACCGGTGAAGTTCTTCGCACGTGGGAAAACCCATATACCGGCGAGGAAGTCGAAGTGCTGCATGTCGACAACGACCCCGTGAATTCTGGACCCTCTTTTGGCAAAGGGCGGGATGGGAAAGTTTCAAAATTCCCCGGCGATATGCTGAACGACCGCTGGTGGTTCACATCCACAATTCCGCTTTACTACACCAATGTTCTTGCTGGCGATTACCAGAAGTATATCGGTGGCACGTATCGCGCGACCGAGATGTTCAACTTCTTCGGCGATGTTGAATCCTTACTTGATGAGGACACAGCAACAGCCAATGTGCAAATCGGTTGGGTGCGTCACTCCGACTGGCTTCCGTGGATGCAAATGGCCGGACGCGACGGCATCATTTACATGCACACAGCTGGCAAAAAGCTAGAAAGCTGGGATGACATGTCAGAGACGATCAAGGATGAGATCGCAGCGAATTATCCAAAATATACTTCGCCTCCACCGCTTGATGATGAGCGTGAAAACGAAACAAGCTGGACGTACTTCAAGAAAGTCATGGAAGAGCGTGGCGGACCGGAACCGTTGAAACGCGAGTTTCCGTTCTAAATTTTACACAGAAAACTTGTCGACAAATCAGCCCCCGGCTCAGACGCTGGGGGCTTTTTTTGTAGTGATTGTAGAGGCTTACAACTGCAGTTGACCTGAGAATCTGCGCTGAGAATATAACGTCATTATTCGACCGTTATTGACTTCCCGAGGATATCCCCTAAATAGTCTCTTATACGTATTACATTTGTTTAGTATTCTTTGAATAGCCGGTACGCCGATTACTTAATTTATCCCCTGACAGTGTGAGCGTTGCACCAACCGTCGTGTCGCGTGGTGTGACATGAGGAAGAAAACACTCTGTGTTTGAGGAAAAATATAATGACTATCGGTACCGTGAAATTTTTTAATGCCGCTAAAGGTTTTGGATTCATTGAGCCTGAAGACGGTTCGAAGGATGCTTTTGTGCATATCTCTGCCGTTGAACGCGCTGGATTGTCTGGCCTGAACGAAGGCCAAAAAGTTAATTACGAACTTCAAGCTGGCCAAAACGGCAAGCAGTCTGCTGAGAATTTATCTCTCGCCGACTAACGAAAATGCGATGCCGTCTCTAAAACCTTAGAGACGGCATCATCGCATTCTGGCTTCGCCAATACTTGGCTTGGTTCACAAACTTTATCTAAAGGAAGAACTGCCGATGGCGAGAAAACCTAATTATCAGTTCGACCGATTTGAACGAGATCGGCAAAAGGCTGCCAAGAAGGCAGAACGTCTGGCCGCAAAACAAGCCAAATCCGCCGAGAAACGCGGTGACACAGAGTCGCCCGAACAGGCCGATACCCCAGCAGATACCGTGACACCTGCAACACCAGACATTTCATCTGATTGACCAACATCTCTGAAAGCTTAATGCTTTGAGAACCTAGATCATGAGTGTCTCCTTTAAAGAAATTGATTGCCGTGACACACCTATCGGTGTGATTAGCCTGCGCCAACGCCGCGAGCCTGCGCTTGATGTTGATGTGCTGGAAATCAAATTGGATGACGCTTTTTTGATGTCGAGCCTCTTTACGGCATCGGAAATCGCCCTTGCGAATTTGGGTTTAGCAGACTTACCAAGTGGTGGCGGTGACGTTGTGATTGGTGGCCTTGGCCTCGGATATACCGCTGCGGCAGCTCTGGACCATCCAACCGTTAAGTCTGTGATTGTTATTGATGCGCTAGAAGCTGTGATTGACTGGCATAGGTCAGGGCTGTTGCCTCTCGGCGCACAACTAACAACGGATAAGCGATGCCGTTTCAGACAGGCTGACTTTTTTGAACTGGCTGCCAGCGCTGACGGATTTGATACGGAAATTGCACAGCGGAAATTCGATGCAATCCTGGTCGACATTGATCACTCACCCGAGTTTCTACTGGCGCAGCAAAATGCATCTTTTTACACCGCCGAGGGGCTAACCAAGCTCTCAAGCCATCTCCGCCCAGAGGGTGTCTTTGGGTTGTGGTCTAACGATTTACCCAGCGCAACATTTGTGACGCATCTGGAGGGTGTCTTCGGTTCAGCACGAGCCGAAGAAGTCACATTCCCGAATCCACTTCAGGGCAACACCTTCACACAAACAATTTACATCGCAAAAAACGCCGCATAAGGCTGCATTCAACCAACCTTAGTTTAAAGATTTAGCAATGCGAAATCCGGTAAGGTCCTGGCGCATATCTGCGCGGCCACGCCCGCGGTAAGTGGTTCGCGCAAGCCATGCTTCATTGTCCCATGACCCGCCCCGCATGACACGTTCCGAGCATAAGGCATTGTCTTCGCGTGCAATCGCAATCGCAGGCGCCGCTTCATAGTTGGGATACCAGCAGTCTGCCGTCCATTCCCAGACATTGCCCGCCATATCGTAAAGTCCAAAGGCGTTTGGCGCGAACGATGCCACCGGAGCCACGCCCACACCTTCCCACGCGCTTCCACAATTGATGCAGTTGGCCATCCCCCGCCCGGCTTGCACACCCCACGGATAAGCCAGTCCCAGGTTCGCCTGTGCGGCATATTCCCATTCAGATTCGGTTGGTAAACGATAGTCTTCGCCCGTTTTTTGGGAGATCCAAGTCAGGTACGCTTGTGCATCAAACCAACTCGCGCCCGTGAGTGGAGTGTTTACAGAGAGACCGGATGAGTCATCTATGATGTTTGCGCAGACACCATCTAAAACACAGAGACCGTACTCTTGGACTGTGACTTCATAAGCAGATAATTGGAATGCGGGCACAAGCACGGACCGAATTGGCTGCTCAGTTGCATTGCCAACGCCAGCGACGTCACCCATGTCAAATGATCCGCGCGGAATCGTAACCATTCTTGACTGCATCTCCATGGCCACACGCCGTCGGTCCTGCGACGCAGACTGCCAGGCACGGCGCAAGTTCTCGGTTTGAGGCTCGTTACCTTCGACATTTGAGAACTGTTGCGTGATGAGCGTTTCAGCCTGCGCGTAGTCTCTTAACTTTTCCCGCAACACAATCTCTGCGCGTCGCAGCACCATCCCGGCGTTTTCTGGCCGGCCTTGGGTAATATGCTCATTTGCGAGCCCAATAAGATTGACGGCATTTAGGGCATCTGGGCTATTAAATATCTCAGGATTTGCGACATCCCAAAGCGCTGTCAGCCGTTGCAGATGTGCATCAGCCTGACTGTACTCGGCTTCAGCTTGCTGCAACTGATCGCCGGTCTCCGCTAAATCAATCACTTGAGCTTTAGCACGCAGATCAATGCGTGCCTCAAATACAGCTCTGCGCAGCGCATTCTGCGCTGACGTCAATTCTCTTGAGAGTGTCAGCACTTTATCCTGGGTCAGAAGCACTTCAGTCTGTTGTGCAGGCAGAGTGCCAAGCCCCGGAATCATAGACATCAAGGGCCTTGCAAGCTTAGAAAGTGGATTATCTTCACCCGTGACAAGAGAAATGCCGCCAAACAGGATAATGGTCGCCAGCGTCATGGATAGTACAGAATTTAAAACAACACGCTGAGAAATACGGCTCTTGGATGCACGAACTAACGCGGTCGAAAAATCAGACACAGATGGAAACCTGCTGGCTGGAGACGCACTGAGCGCCCGTGAAAGAACCTGTGCCATAGGCTCACTCAACCCCATGTGCTGCAGCGAATACGCGGATGGATCAGGGTAGGGTGCGGTCGATAAGAGCAAGTAATGCGCGATCGCCGCCAAGGAATACTGATCGGCCTGTTCTCCCACCGGGGCATCGCCGCTTGTGCCAGATTCAGATTGCCTCGCCACTTCAGGGGCGCGATATCTGCGCTGCTCACGCGCCGTCGGATTGGTGATTTGCAGCGCCGGCCCAAGGATCGACTCAAAGCCAAAATCCGTCAGCTTTATGCCGCCATCATCCGTCAAAATAATATTCTCGGGCTTAAGGTTTAAGTGAAGCGTCTTCTGCCGTGCACCGTCGAGGGCAGCAGAGACCTGCTGAATGATCTCGGCAACCTGCTTGATTGGCAAACCACCGCAGCGGGCACCGAGAGGCTGGGGCCTATGACTTTCGACCAAGGATCGCAAATTGCGCTGAGGAAGCAACTCCGTTTGCACAACCGCATGACCTATAAGGTCTGAAACGCCGTAAACACGCGCGATACCCTCGTGAATTAGCCCCGATATCGTTTCAATTGCAGCGTTCAGGCGCTTACGGGTACCGGGCACAAGCAACAGCTCAGAGCGGATAAATTTAAGCGCGACATCTTTGCCAGACGAAAGATCAAGCGCGGCGAATACCGCACCGCTCTCGCCATACCCAACGCGGTCTCTTATGACATATCGATCACCAAGCGTTACGCCAGCGGCAAAGTTTAGCTTTGATCCAGACGGCGGAAGGCTTTGGCTATCCTCCAGCGCGATTGACGCGACAATATGAGCGCTCTCAAGCTCTGCTAGGGCACGTTCACTGGAACGCCGCTGCTCTGCAGACGAAGCAAAAATGATGCGCTGACGAAGCTTTCGCCGCCTTTCTCTCACCAGGGCATCGATCTCATCGCTGCTGGCATCATCAGGCAGACCAAGCACGGCAAACGCCCTTTGGCGGTCCATGTCGATCATTTTCCGAGTTCCTCCCCGGATTTAAAGCCAGCCACTTCTTGGCTGGTTGCGTCCTAAGTAAGTTTTTAGCACGAACGACGGCAACTCCAAAGAGACTCAAATCTAGCTTGAGACGCCTCAATCAACTTAAATTTCGCGTTCGAATAATAACTGTATGGGCCTAAATCAGCCCTTTCTTGCTCAGCTTGGCAATGACTTTCTGTTGCGCCGCTTCAAAATGCGCACGCTTGGGCGTCCGCAGCGAGCCATCTTGCTTGAGAAGACTGTTCGCGGGCTGGAACACATGCTTGGCATAACTTTCTGCATAAGCCTCAAAGCGTTGCCTGACCAATGGGTTGTTAAGTCCCGTTTTACGGCGCTCTCGACGCAAGGCGCCTAAGTCAATTTCCGCACTGGCCCCGCTGCTCTCTCCAGGACCAGACACGCGCAAAACACGCCCCCGATAGTCTATGATTCGAGAGCCACCGTTAGAGGAATCTGGCGGCATGTCTGTATCGCGTATGCCACCTGTATTCGCAGAAACCACGTAGGCAACATTTTCAACGGCCCGGCAAATTTTTGCGGCATCTTTTTGGGTCTGTTCCGGGCTGGAAAACTCGCTTGAAGAATGTGTAAAAACTTCTGCGCCACGCATGGCAAAACACCGTGCGACTTCCGGGTACAAAATTTCTTCCGAGGCGATGGGTGCCAGTCTGCCGATCTCTGTCTCGGCAACAGGGAAGACCGCTTCTAAGCCATAAAGATCAAGATATTTATCCCAAACATCATGAGGCGTTGGAGAGAACATAGAATTGAGGCGGCGATAGCGCAAAATAATATCGCCGCTGGGATCAACGATAAAAGACGTCTGAAAGTAGTATCCCGGAAAGTGCTTGTCGGTTTCGTAAGCATTACCCGCGAGAAAAAGTTTATTATCCTGGGCAATCCTACCAAAATGCTCGTACTCTGGCCCATCAACATCCAGCGCTGCTTTATCAGCCCACTGTTGAACGGGTTCGCCCTCCGGGAAGGAGGTCAGCAGGTACTCCGGCAAAACAATCAGCTTCATAGAAGGGCCAAGCCAACGCTTTACCCCCCTCACCTTCTCCGAAACGTAGTCAAGCATAGACGCCATGCTCGCCCGTGCGCTTTCCCGGTCCGGGTAACGCGCAAGACTGTATGTGGCCAGTTGAAGCGCTGCTGCTGAGAAAACAGGATCTGAGCTTGGGGATGTGGTCTTAGGTTTAGCCGCGATTTTCTTGATCAGAGACTTTTTACGCGCCGGCTTCTGAGTGTTGCGTTTAAGCTTTGGACTTATCACTGAGCGCTCCTAAAACTCTCTGCCTATCTAATACGTCAGTCGGACACCCATCCATAAGAACACTGGTGAGCCGAGGGTGACAAGACCATCGGCTGTGCGACCCGCTTCAACACGATGATCAAATAGGTTTTCAGCGGCAAGATAAAATTCAACTTCATCTGTGACCTGATAGCCAGCAAACACATCAACCGTCAGAGCATCATCCAACTCCCGTGAATTTAGATCATCCTCAAATTGCTTCCCGGCATAAATCATATCCGCGCTCAAACGCAGACGATCTGTTGGTGCCACCTGGACACCCAAAGTCGCCTGATGTTTGGCCACTTGCGCCAACCTATTTCCTTCAAGCTCAGGAGACGTTGCACTGCTTTTGACCTTCGGATCAGAATACAGATAGCCCGCTTTGAAAGAGAGAACCTCACTCACCTGCAGTGTCCCATCAAACTCCAAGCCCCAGGTCTCAACACGGTCAATATTTTGGCGCTGCCGTAAACTTCCGCCGTTGGGAATAAACACACCAAATTCGCTGTTAAACCCAGGTGTGGTCGTGATCGTCGTATTCAAAATGGGGTCATGCAAATCATTTCTGAAAAGCGTCGCTGAAAGTGATGCCGTACGAGAAGACCATTCGAGTGATGTTTCAGCCCCCAACAGCTTTTCATTCACAAGGTTTTCGTTGGCTTCGGTAATATCATTACCAACGCGAAACGGGCGATACAGTTCGTTCAGTGTTGGGACTCTAAAACCAGAGTACACGGCCCCACCTATGGATGTAGATGTGGTAACCGGCACTTTGAAACCAGCTCTGCCATTCACAGAAACACCCTCTCGTGCAGCAAAACGGCGATTGATTAGTACGTCGCCGTTTGTCGTGTCTGTCTCGATGCGAGAGCCATTGTTTTGCCGCCAGTAGTCGCTGCGCGCGCCAACCGTGAGGATCGTTCCCTGAGACAAAATACGGTTGGCCTCAACAAAAGCCCCCGCAATAACCTGCTGACCCCCTGCTTGGCGTTCTCGGGTAAAGCCCGCTCCGAGATTGCGAAACAGTTCATTCGTCTCCCCATCAGAAAATCTAACGTCTGCACCGCCTTCTATCGACCAATCTGGGGACTCCGACCACCGCAGCAAGAGATTGCCGCCAATTCCTGCCGCGGGCACATCAAACTGATCAAGTACCGGGCGAGATGTCTCGCGTGCTGCGTCGAATGACGCAAAGACGCTTTCGAAATCTTTCCATGTCGCATAAAAGTTCGTCGCTAAGGACAGACCGCCATCTATCGAGTCATTAAGTGCACTGAGGAAAACGCCATAGGTATCCGTTTTAGACCCAGCATCATCTGAACCATTGATGAAGGTATCCGACGACGCACTGCCCCCTATTGACCATACAGTCCCATTTTTAGTTTCAGTGCGCCACGTCAAACGCGCCCCTTCTGAATTGCGGGCGGCACGGCGATCTGCTTCCCCTCGTTGTTCAGATGACAGGAGAAAGTAGCCATCTGTCTGCGCATGGTGGGCTGAGGCCATCATTAAACCATCAGCAACTAAGCCTTGTGCTTGTACGCTTCCTGATAAACTGCTTTTGCTGCCAACTCTCATGTCACCAGACAAGCTGTTCCCGATAAGTTGCCGGCTATCTAGCCTGACAACGCCGGCCAAGGCACTGTTCCCCCAGGTCCCAGCGCCACCCCCACGGACAACTGATGCTTGTTCAATGTATGACGGCGGAAGATTGACCCACTCAACCCACCCTCCAAACGGATCATTTAGAGGCACACCATCTAAGAGCACCAAAGTGCGTCCAGCGCCATTGGGGCCCAACCCCCGGAGACTCACGCCCTGGGTGGTGGGATGAGCAGCGCGAGACGCTTGTCGGCGAAAGAGGCCAAAGCCGGGTACGCGGCGCAGAACATCATCCAGGCCCAGAGAAGGGCCATTTAGCTCATCTCGATCGATCGTCTGCCTGCTGTAGACCCCGGAAGATATTGAATCGACCAGCCTTTGGGCAGAAACCACGATTTCATCCATGGCAACATTAACGCCTGAACCAGAGGCTCCAGGGCTGTCAGCCAGAACGTGAGAGCTATAGCAGATCAGAAAAAGAGCCAGAAAAGATCGTGTTATGTAAGACATGGCGTGGTGCGTAGACAATCTGCCTTGTAATAACAATGGCCAATTTCGCTTTAAGGCTGTTTCTTTATGTTAAGAGGTCTGGCCTTCTCGGGCTCGCACCATATTGGAATTGTCCTGGCAGTGATATGGTTCACGGGTAATAATGCTTAAAATGAAGGTTCTATCCGGTGGGGGACAGCTACCAATGCGGCGGCACATGTTGAGATATAGTTCTTGGTTTATGGTTCTCTTGGTGGGGGCGTGCCTTGCAGTATCAGCAAGGGCAGCAACCTTGGACATCACAGTCGTTGATACAGCGGGACAGCCTGTTGCAGATGCAGTGGTATTTTTAGACTCAGGAATGCCCACGGAACCTGGCCCAACGCAACAGATGGTGCAGAGCAGCCAAAGCTTTAACCCTGATGTCTTGGTTGTTTCCGTCGGAACGCTGGTTGAATTTCCAAATGAAGACCCGTTTCGCCATCACGTCTATTCCTTTTCACCAGCCAAACAGTTCGAGCTAAAGCTGTATGGCGGAGACGAGATACAACAAACCGTATTCGACAAACCTGGTGAGGTTGCTCTGGGCTGCAACATTCACGATGACATGCTTGGTTACATTTACGTTGTTGATACGAACATGTTTGGCAAAACGGATGGGGCTGGAAAAGTAACAATTGAGGGCGGCGCGGATGGTGCGAGCTATGAAGCTCAAGTCTGGCACCCTCGGTTAAGAGGGCCAACACAGCGAACGATGCAGAAGCTCACGGTAGGAAAACCGGCCAGCTTTGAAATTAGCCTAAAGCGTGATCGCCGCAGTCAATCAGGCTCTGACTTCGAAGACGGGGCCTATTAGCGTGCTCAAGAGTTTCCAAACAAAGTTGACACTGTTTTTTACGGCACTTTTTTTGCTGTTGCAGGGTGCCGCCTACTTCACCGTTCAGGAAGCGATTGTCCGAAACATCTTCGACCAAAGCCGCGATCAGTTGGTGGCGGCAAACTTGATCTTTGGAAACCGCATCCAAGCAACCGTTCAGTCTCTTGCGGAAGGCGCTCAAATACTGGCCTCTGACTTTGGCTTCCGTACAGCGGTCGCAACGAATGACAATCCAACCATCCTCTCCGCACTCAATAACCTAGGCGCGCGGATCGAGGCAGATCGGGTCATGCTGATTAACCTGGATTACGAAACAATAGCTGACACTGGAAACCCCGATGGGGGAGTTTCAGACTTTCCCTTTTACGATCTTATAGATAGAGCAGAAGAAGCTGGCCGGGCGGAATCTTTTACGGTTCTTGATGGCGTGATTTACGAGTTTGTCGTGACACCCGTTCTAGCGCCCGTTCCCATTGCCTGGATCGCAATTGGTGTCGAAATCGATGGGCAGTTTGCCAGAGATTTTAGGCGAGAATCCACGCTTCCTCTTGACGTTACATTTGCCGTCGGGCATGCCGCCGGCGACTGGGCTGTGACAGCGTCCACACTTCCCGAAGCGGCGAAGCTAGAACTTCCGGGCGCACTCGCGGCAGAAGATGAATATTTGGGCGAAGCGCCTGCAACAATCACCTTGGATAATAGTGATTACGTCACCCTGGTGGAGCGTCTGCAAACACCTGAAGAAAGTCCTGTGGTCAATGCTATTTTACAGTATTCTCTAGACTCGGCCTTGGTGCCTTATCAGCCCTTGTTTGTCGTGCTTACCGGCTTAGCGGCAACTGCCCTGCTGGTTTCTTTGGTCGGATCAATTGCCATAGCACGGGGCGTCACCAAACCTATTCGCATCCTTGATCATGCCGCGCGGCGAATACAAGCCGGCACCTATACAGATAAGATTGAAGTCAACCATAGCGATGAGATTGGTCGGCTGGGCGAAACCTTCAACCAAATGATGGATGGTATCGCTGAGCGCGAGGCCCGTATTGAGCATCAGGCTTTGCACGATGCAGCAACAGGTTTGCCGAACAGAGCGTATTTCGAAAGGCGATTGGGAGAACTTATCGCCAACGGCGGCACAACACCGCTCACCGTTCTGCTGATTGAAATCGGGCGTGTCTCCGAGATCAACTACACCCTTGGTCATGAAACTGGCGAAGACTTAATCCGCGTCATCGGAGAAAGGCTGTCTGCCATGATCAAGCAGGGAGATATGGTCGCCAGACATTCCAGCACGATGTTCAGCATTCTGATGCCTGGCGCAGCTGCAAATGCTGTTAAACCCATTGTAGATCGTATTCTGCGCTCGTTTGAAGACCCAGTCCCTATTGCTGGCATTCATTTAGACGTAACGGCGGCTATTGGTGAAGCGTGCTACCCTGATCATGGTCAGGATGCGCGCACCCTTCTCCAGCGTGCTGATACGGCCATCTACGAGGCTAAAGCATCGTCAAGGCTATTCGCAACCTATGACGCAGAAGCAGACCCACACAAGCCTGAGCGCTTAACGATGATGGGTGAGCTGAGAAAGGGCTTAGATCGTGGCGAATTCAAATTCTACTACCAGCCAAAGGTAGACATCGCGGCGCAACAGATCACTCATGTCGAAGCATTGGTCCGTTGGATTCATCCAGAACGCGGCTTTATGTCGCCTGATGACTTTATTCCTTTGGCCGAGCAAACAGGGAACATCCAGAAGCTCAGCGAATGGGCTTTGAAAACTGCGATCTCCCAAGCTAAAGCATGGCAAGATGAAGGCCTAGATATCATTATTGCTGTCAATCTCTCGGCGCGTGATCTGACCAACCGAAAGCTGCCACAACAGATTGACGACCTTCTGCTTCACCATGGCGTCGCTGCCAACAAACTGGTTTTGGAAATTACGGAAAGCGCCATCATGGAAGATCGCAGCAATGCCATGGCCGTGCTTACAGCGCTGCACAACGCGGGCCATACACTTTCCATTGATGATTATGGCACGGGCTATTCTTCGATGGCTTATCTTAAAGCGCTGCCGGTTCAGGAAATCAAAATTGATAAATCATTCGTGCTTAATCTAGCATCAAACAAGGAAGATGAGATTCTCGTCCGATCAACCATTGATCTCGGACATAACCTCGGCCTCAAAGTGACAGCTGAGGGTATCGAAAATGAAGAGTCGTTAAATATTCTGCATAAATATGGCTGCGATACCGGGCAGGGTTACTTTATCAGCAAACCTGTCCCTGCCGACGAAATTGTAGCGTTCTACAAAGACTCACGCTGGGCACCCAAAAACAACGTATAACTGTTCTGAATGACGCATTGAGCCACCACATGAAACGAATCCTTCTTATTGGCTTAGCAACTTTAGGCTTTTGCTCTCATAGTTTTGCGCAAGAGAGCGTCCTGCCGAGTATGGATGTAATCGGCCTCGTGGATGCCCGGCTAGTATTG
This sequence comes from Rhodospirillaceae bacterium, assembly GCA_040219235.1. Classification (NCBI taxonomy): domain Bacteria; kingdom Pseudomonadati; phylum Pseudomonadota; class Alphaproteobacteria; order Rhodospirillales; family Rhodospirillaceae; species Rhodospirillaceae bacterium. The sequence continues at coordinate 4,049 of JAVJSV010000004.1, read as the reverse complement.
ACCGACGGCACAGTCAGTTGGGAAGAGCGCGGCCTGGGAAAAACACGCTGGGGCGGAGACGCAGCTGGAGAAAGTCGGGTGGTTGGCCGCATTGCGGAAGCCTCCCTCATCTTTTTACCTAAATTTAACTGGGACTGGTCTGGCGTCGTCCATATCAAAACTGACAGCCAGCAGCATCAACCGGTCGACATCATCGAAGCATTTCTGCGCTATAAGCCTGTTCCCAAGTCTGAATATAGCTATGAAGTTAAACTTGGTGCGTTTTTCCCTCCTATTTCCTTAGAGAACAAAGCCATAGCGTGGACGAGCCCTTATACAATTTCGTCGTCTGCGATCAATACGTGGGTTGGCGAAGAGTTAAAGACACTCGGGGCTGAGTTTACGGTTGGCCGGGAATTTGATGATTTCGACCTGTCTTTTACTGGTGCAGCCTTCATGGCGAATGACCCAGCAGGAACATTATTGGCATGGCGCGGCTGGGCCCTGCATGACCGGGAAGCTGGTCTTTTTGATCAGCTTCCCCTCGCCCCGATCCGCACGATCGAGCCCGGCGGCACTGTTGAACGGCAGGCTCCATGGGTGGAACCATTTCATCAAATCGATAGCAGAGTCGGCGGGTATGCCGGTTTAACCATCGACCATTACGCGCTCGGTCGCTTAAGCGTGCTCTACTACGACAATCAATCCTATGATCGCGCTTTCGATGGATTTCAGTATGCCTGGGATACACACTTCTTAAGTGCAGGTTACGAGAACGAACTTCCTGGCGGCATTGAATTCATCAGTCAGGCGATGGTTGGGAACACATCGATGGATACGCGGCCGGTATTGGGATCTAAAGTCGACAATGATTATTGGTCTGTATTCACGCTGTTCAGCAAACGGTTTGGTGATCACCGGATTTCGTTTCGATACGACCATTTTCAGGTTGCCGATGACGATTTCACAGCCGACGACCTGAACCAGGAAAATGGCAACGCCTGGACCGCAGCATATGTATTACGCCCGTTCAACAAACAAAGATTGACGTTGGAAGCGCTTCACGTCGATTCTAAAAGACCTGAGCGAGCGTTTCTAAACCTTCCGGTTCGTGCGAAAGAGACTGTTCTGCAAGCAAGTTATCGCTTTTTTCTCTAGCGATGACGTAAAAGGATCGGCGCAATGTCAGACCAAAGCCCTGTAAGCACGCCGTTGAACTTGCGGCCCATTGATACTGTTACTTTTGCTGCCTCTATCGGCGTTGCTGCTTTAACGCTTTATCTGCTGGTTGTCGGCGAGAGTATTTTACTGCCACTGATCCTGGCGATATTGATTACATACCTACTGAGAGCCCTGGCCCACGGCCTTGAACGCATTAAAATACAGGGCAAACGCCTTCCTGGCAGCCTATCGTTAACAGGTTCAATACTGATCTTTTTGTTGTTTATTGTCGTGCTTGTTCAATTGGTTGCCGGAAACATAAGCGCCATCGTCGATGCGGCACCATCTTATCAAGCAAAACTGCAAACCTTCTTTGCGGATTTGCAAGCACTTGCGGAACGTTTAATCGGCACTCCATTAACGATAGCGGAGCTTAACGAACGGATAGACTTTCAATCAGCCGTCGTCAGACTGGTTGGAGCCTTGCAAAGTATTGCCAGCAATACGTTTCAAATTTTTCTTTATGTGGCCTTTTTGCTTCTAGAAAGCCGGACACTTGACCTCAAAATCAAGGCGTTCGCCTCTACTACTGAACGCGAGCAGGCCATTAAATCAACGCTCACAGCCATTGGCCGTAACATTGAGAAATATATTCTCATTAAGACACTCATGAGCCTGCTTGTTGGCGCCTTGAGTTATGGAATTCTAATAGTCGCTGATGTTGATTTTGCCGCTTTTTGGGCGCTGTTAATCTTTATCTTGAACTACATTCCGTACATCGGATCTGTCGTCGCGGTTGCATTCCCGGTCGTGCTCAGCATCCTTCAATTTGCCTCCCCTGGCCTTACGATCTTGGTCCTTACTGGTTTGATGGGCGCACAGGTCGTTGTCGGAAACGTCATTGAGCCTCGCGTAACAGGGAAATCACTGAACCTTAGCCCTGTGATTATTGTGCTTGCTCTATCAGTATGGGGCTCCATATGGGGTGTAATAGGTATGATCTTGAGTGTGCCAATTATGGTGATGGCGATGATCGTTCTCGCACAGTTCCCGCGCACTAAAGCTTTGGCTGTATTGATGTCTCAAAGTGGTGAAATTAAATAGCTGACAAGCTAACGTCCACTTAGTGGGCCTCAAAAGCGTCCGAGCTTAGCGAACAGCCCCGGCAGGGCTCACAATGGTTAAAAACGTTGTACCGTTTAAGAAACAGGCTTTATCAGGAGATAGAAATGCCCAAACAGATGGCTCACGCAGTCCTCGTTGACCCAATCCACGATGAACAGTCCCGGCAGGACTATTATATGGATGTGCGCAGATATCTGGCCAGTCAGGTCTCTCCCGGCAACAAAACGGTCTACCACAACGTCGTTCACCCAAATTTCGTTAAAGAGAATGGCCGCGACCCGAAAGACCGCCATGAAGTCCGTGGCGTAATGACAAAAAATGGCTACTACCAAATGTATTCGGCCATGCAGCGGCATACACAGGAAATGACCTGGGACAGCGTGATCGACTCAGTTGAACGTGACCTGCCCCGCCTCGTCGAAAACGCAAAGAGTGCCAGTGGTAAAACCGGTGGAACGTTAACTTTAGATCCTGATTTTGAAGTCCCCTACTACTTAACTTATTACGATATTCACCTTCAGCCTGGTGCCTATCACACCTCGCACAGTGACGATGATGTTTCGGCTGGGGCACTCTATGACCGTGGAACTTTCTTGTACACACTCGGCAACATCGGACCGCGCATGGATTTCCTCGGGCGGACTCTGTTAGAGCATTACAAAAAGAAGTATCCCAACGCGAAACCAAAACGCATTTTGGACATGGGGTGCTCGGTCGGACAGAGCACAATTGCATGGGCTGAAGCCTACCCGGATGCCGAAATTCACGCCATCGATGTCGGCGAGTCGCTACTTCGGTACGCCCATGCCCGTGCTGAAGACCTCGGATACAAGATTCATTTCAGTCAGCAAAATGCCGAAAAAACCAACTTTGAAGACGGAAGTTTTGACGTTGTTTTGTCTCACATCATGATGCATGAGACGAGTACCCCGGCAGTTGTTAAGATTTTTGCAGAGAGCCGAAGACTTCTAAAAGACGGTGGTGTCATGATGCATATGGACAACCCGAGACTTAAAGAATTACCCCCTCTTGAAAGCTTCTTAGCAGAGTGGGAGGTCTACAATAACAACGAGCGATTTGGTGGAACGTATCGTGAGATGGACATCGCCGGTGAAGCCGTTAAAGCTGGGTTTTCTGCGGAAAAAGCACGCTTGGAAATGGTCGATACATACAGTCCGGGCAAGGTCATGAATTACGGTACGAAAGGGTTTCAGTTTCCGGCATGCGTTGCCGAAAAGTAGTTTTAATATTCGCGTAATAGCAAACAGAATGAGTGAGATTAAAGAATGCGTCGGTCGATATCCGACGCATTCTTTTATGTTTATGAGAACCAAAAGCGCTTAATCGTCGTTAGATAAAGTGTGACTCAAAAGACACCGTTAAAGAAAAAGAAACGGTTTGTTTTCATTGTGTCTTGAGACAAGTAGGTAAGTTGTGAGAGCAGTAAGCTATTGTTGCGTGCGAAAAACGCGTTAACATGTTATGTTACTTGTCCTTGAGGCGTCTTATTGTTGTTAAACCACTGCAGGGGATCTAATCACTATGGCAGCCACGACAAAGAAAACTACGGCTAAGAAGAAAGCAGCTCCTAAGAAGAAAGCAGCTGCTAAGAAGAAAGCAGCTCCTAAGCGTAAAGTAGCCGCTAAGAAAAAAGCAGCTCCTAAGCGTAAAGCAGCCGCTAAGAAAAAAGCAGCTCCTAAGAAAAAAGCAGCCGCTAAGAAAAAAGCAGCTCCTAAGCGTAAAGCAGCCGCTAAGAAAAAAGCAGCTCCTAAGAAAAAAGCAGC
>JAVJSV010000003.1 GCA_040219235.1 Rhodospirillaceae bacterium | reverse complement strand
GATTTGACCGTCTCAATCGGGATTGCGCAGGCGATCTCGTTAAGCAGGGCATTATGTGCCCGGCGGAACAGGTCTGGGCGTTGGGTGACAAGAACAAGCTCCGGGCAGAGGTCTAAAGCTTCTGGGACGCGCATGACATTTGTGCAGCCGGCCGCTTTGGCTTCCTTCGAGCAGGCAATCACAGAGGTTGAATAGGCCGCCGACGTTTCAAACGGAATGATGCCGACAGGCCGCCCCCGCAGTTCAGGCATGGCTTGCTGCATGACGGAGGCAAAGAACCCGTCAAAGTCGAGATAAAGTTTTTCGATGGTCTCGGCGCGGCGCATGTGTGTTTACTTTCGTGTTTACTTTGAATGGCCAAGCAATGAGTCGAGATAAGAACAATACAAGAACATTTGTGTCAAGCAGGTTTCTATTTTTCCATGATTTCTGTAATAAAGTGAATAATATCAATGAATTATGAGAGAGTGCAGATTCAATCCGAGGGCGAGCCACTAGATAGTTTGTGACGTGGGGTGGACTCCTTTTGCGTTCGGCGCACCGCTTCATCGTTGCCGGAAAATTGTAGGGCTATTCACCCCTTTCCCGAGTGTGGTGTTAAACAGCCGGGTCTGATCCAGCGGCTTGGGCGGGGCGTAAGCAGTGCGTTACCCAACAGCGTTCTGTCACACCATTGAACAGATCGCCCCCTATCCCCTCAAGGTACCTTGGAGACCTTCATGACCTATAAGACCGTTCTTGCGTCCGTAGCTGTTGCTGCCAGCTTGGCCTTATCCGCTGGTGCAGCCAAAGCCGCTAACATTGTTGAAACCGCAGTTGCCGCGGGTTCGTTCAATACATTGGTTGCGGCTGTTCAAGCCGCTGGCTTGGTGGAAACTCTGTCCAGCCCAGGTCCGTTCACCGTATTCGCACCAACCGATGATGCGTTCGCGAAACTGCCTGCTGGCACCGTTGAAAACCTGTTGAAGCCAGAAAACAAAGATCAGCTTGTTGCTGTTCTGACTTACCACGTCCTCTCTGGCAAAGTGATGTCAGCAGATATCGCGGGCCAGACGCTCGAAGCCGAAACCGTGCAAGGCCAGTCCTTATCAATCGATGCCACCGATGGCGTCATGGTTGATAACGCCATGGTCATCACCGCTGACATTGAAGCCGATAACGGCGTCATTCACGTCATCGATACGGTCGTTCTCCCCGAGTAAGGCGAAACGATCCCATCTGGAAAACCCCGTCGTGCAAAATTGTGCGGCGGGGTTTTTTAGTGCGCTGAAATTGGCGTGATTACTACGCCGGTACCCGGCTTGTTGTTTATGCCGGGATCCGGCTTTTCGATTATGCCGGGATCCGGCTGCCATCCCAGGCAAACACATGGCCGGAGTCTTCGGCTGTTAAGCCGTTCAGAACATTCAACAGGTAGCCCGCTGACTGCGCGGGCGAAAACAGTTTGTCGTCGGCCACCCCTTTCTGAAACGGTTCAGACAGCGCCGTATCCACGGTGCCGGGGTGCAGCCCCACACACAGCGCCTGGGGCGAGCGAAACGCCAACTCAATCGACAGGGTTTTAATCATCATGTTCAGCGCGGCTTTCGATGCCCGGTAAGCGTGCCAGCCGCCCAGCCGGTTATCTTCAATGCTGCCGACCCGGGCAGACAACGCCGCAAACACAGATTTTCTGTCTTTGTCCAACAGGGGCAGAAAATGTTTGGCGGCCAGCGCTGGTCCGATGGTGTTGATCTTGAACAGCGTTTCCAAGGTGGGGGCCGACAACGCGCGCCAGGATTTTTCCGGCGAGATATCATCACCCTGATGTAAAATACCGGTGGCAACCATCACCAGGTGCACCGGGCCACCGTCCTCGATGATTGTCTTTGCCGCCTGAGCCAAGGTGTCTTCTTGCGTCAGGTCTGCTTCAATCCACGACAGTTTATCCGCAGAGCTTTCACCGCGGGTGCGCGACAGGCCATACACTTGCGCCACCGCTGCTTCTGCCTCAAGCGCAGTGGTTAGCGCCCGCCCAATGCCGCCCGAGGCGCCCATCACCACGGCGCGGAGGTTTGATCCGAAAGACGCCAAACTGGGTGCGTGTTTGCTGGGCGCGGTCACGCCTGTAACCGGTCTGCCAGGGCCTGACCCATCGCCTGACCGCTTTCAAAAGCGTATTCAACGGAGTTGCCCAAAGCCCAATCGCCGCCCAAGAACAGAGTCATGCCGGTATCGCACGCGAACGGCTTGCCCAGCGGCGTTCTGGTATGGGCGTAGCGCCAGCGGTGCGCGGTGGCAAATTCAACGTCTGGGATGGGGTGTCCAAGAATGTCAGCCAGCAGGGCCAGAATTTTCTTACTGACCTCATCCTCATCCAATTCAATATGGGTTTCGCTCCATGCCGAGTCCATCTGGATCACCCAACTGGTTCTGTCCCCACTTGCTTTATTCTGAGTGCGCCCTGGTTTACTCGTATTGCAGGCGACCCAGCCAATCTCTCCCTGGTCTGATCGCCAGGCGTCAAAACGGTCTGTCAGTGGGGAGGCGAGGCCCAGCATTAACGTCCAGCAAGGGGCCATGGTCACGTGCTTCAACTGTTGGGCCGTTTGCGAGTCCCGGTTCAGCATGACCCGCGCTTGCGGGGCCGGAACGGTGCAGACCGCGTAATCAAAAAGTTCGCCCTTGGGATCGAAAGATGTTTGTAAGCGCCAGCCGTTGGCACCCCGCTCCAGGGCCATAACCCGTGTTGAAAACTGCACGGCCAGCTTGCCCGCCAAAGCCTTAGCCAAGGCGTTCATGCCAGGGGTGCCGACATACCAGGGCCGTTCTGCACTGGGCGGGGGCGCTTTAACGCCCGACCGGTCATCCAGCACCGTTGGCACCCAAGGCACCAGAGTGCCGACCGCATGGGCTTTCTCTAGCACAGCTCTAAACGCAGCGGTGCGGGCCGTCACGAATTGGGCGCCGTGATCAAAGGTCAGATCATCGCTGATGCGACGGGTGGCCATGCGCCCGCCTGTGCCACGGCTTTTTTCAAACACGATGGGTCTATGGCCGTGCTGCGTTAAAACCTGCGCACAACTCAGTCCGGCGACACCCGCGCCGATGATCGCAATTTTTGGAGGAGCAGAAGAGGTCAAGAGAAAAGAGTATCCAGAACGAGTGTGTTTCAAGTCTTGTACGCGCGTTTGCTAAAGCCGGTTTACCTGCGCATGACGCAAAAACGTAGCCGCACCTTAACGTAAAACCGGGGCAGTCTTACATCTGCCCCGGCTCTATTTTGGGTCGCAGGTGAAAGCGCGGCGAAGCTGAACTTACGCAATCGTGCTTTTAAACAAGTCCATCAGTGTGCTCCAGGCCCGCTCGGCTTGCACTTCGTTGTAGCTGGAACTGTCCGGAACGCACCAGCCATGCAACGCGCCTTCATACACTTCGATGGTTGCCGGCACGCCAGCGTCATCGAAGGCTGCGCGCAGCACGTTCTTGGCGTCTGGTTCTTTGCTGTCATCATCGGCGGCAATAGCCACGTGATAGCTGACCTGCATTTTGGGAATCATCAAATGCGGGCTGCTGGGACGGTCGGTCACCAATCCGCCGCCATGGAACGAGCCTGCGGCCCCAATGCGGTTTGGCACATGCGCTGCCGTGCGCATGGTCAATGGTCCGCCCATGCAGTAGCCCGTCGTGCCCATCTTCTTGGCTGTGTCGACGGCGTCTTGCTTATCGATCCAGTTGACGAAGGCCGTGGCATCGCGCTCTGCGGCACCCTCGGCGACCAGATTGCCCATCAGCCCCATCACCATTTGCCGGTCTGTGGCGAAGTTGAAGTCCGGGCCGGGCAGGGGCGCAGGGCCATCGCGGTAAAATGGGTTGGGCACCAGCACGGCGTAGCCTTCACCGGCCAGTCGGCGGCCCATGTCGCGGAAGGCGTCCCGCAGGCCCCGAATGTCGGGCCACTTCAATACGCCAGGATGTTTGCCTTCGGTCGGATGAAAGAACACCGCATCACAAGTGCCGTCGGGCGTTTCAATCATCACATCGGTTTCGGTCACGGGCAGTGCGGCAGACGTCGTGCCGGCACCGCTGACCAATCCGGCGGCGGCGACGGTGCCGATGCCAAAGGTGCGCCGGGTGATAGGCTTCGTGCTGAAACACTGTTCATCGCAGTCTAGGTCAATAAGCTCGTCAGACATGTGGCGGTCTCCCTGTTTCGTGATGTTTGTTAAACTGTCGATGCCGAACTATAGCCTTCTTTGCCGCCCTCCCGTAAGACCCCACCGCACAGCAGGTGTCTGCGTCGCCCGAATCTTCGCCGCCCGAATCCAAGAAACACCACAAGAACAAGGGCCATGGCGGTAATTTTCTCTATTCCTCCTATATTCACGGCGTTTTGATCCCAATCTGACCACTCGGTGCACGCGCAACGCCTAAAAATGTTGCTTGTTTGGGCCGCGCCGACTACCGATATGCTCTATAGTAGATGCATATGACTTGGCCTGTATCACGGCCACGCTTTGAACGGGGAACTACCCATGAAACTCACACGTCGCAGCCTCATTGTTTCTGGTCTCGCAGCCGGTGGCGGTCTTGCCGTTGCCTATGGTCTCGACAGTCTCAAAGACGGCGATGCCAAGCCCAAGTTTGCCAAGTCCACGCCGGGCTCCTTCGTGCTGCACGCCTATGTGAAAATTGCCCCCAGCGGCAAAATCACTGTCGCTGTGCCACAAGCTGAATTGGGCCAGGGCGTCACCACCGCCATCCCCATGCTGGTCGCCGACGACCTGGATGCCAATTGGGACGATGTGGAATACGAACTCGCGCCGTTGGATAAAGACTACGGCTCCTACGTGGTCGGCGAAGCCATTCCCGTGATGTTTATGGAGCCCGGCACTGCTGCCGACATCACCCGCGACTTGATGTACAAAGTCACGCCGCTGATCGGCCTGACCATCACCGGGGGGTCCAGCAGCATTCTCGGCAACTATAATTATCTCCGCACCGTTGGCGCGGCCACCCGCGCCATGCTCGTGCAGGCCGCTGCCGCGCAGTTGGATGTGCCCGAAAGCGAATTGACCACGGCAAAGAGCAAAGTCATTCATGCCGCCTCCGGGCGTTCTCTCAGCTATGGCGAGTTGGCCGAAGCCGCTGCTGCCTTCACGCCACCGGGCGACGCAAAAGTCAAAGACCCGTCTCAGTTCACCCTGCTCAACACGCCGGTCAAGCGCCTCGATACACCAGAAAAAAGCGACGGCTCCGCCATCTTCGGTGTCGATGTTAAACTGCCCGGCATGCTGTATGCCGCCGTCCGTCACAGCCCGGTGTTTGGTGGCACGGTCGATACCTTTGATGCGGACTCCGTCATGGCCCGTCCGGGTGTGATTGCCGTCATGCCTGTGTTGGGCAACGCCGTCGCCGTGGTTGCCGAAAGCACTTGGGTCGCCCAAAAGGCCGTCACCGAAATGGATGTGTCGTGGACCCTGCCCGAAGGGGAACGGTTCAGCACCAAGGCGGCATTGAAAGAATATGCGTCACTGTTTGATGATGCCAACGCCAACGTGCTCAAAGAAGACGAAACCTTCACCGCCGATTGGGACCGCGCCACCAAAACCGTCGAAGCGGTTTACGAAACCCCGTATCTTGCCCACGTCTGCATGGAGCCCATGGGGGCCACCGCGTTGTACGAAGAGTCAGAAACCGACAATCCGGAAGACGCCCACATCACCGTGTGGTCGCCCAGCCAGTCCATGAGCCAGACCGCCACCCAGGCCGCGCGCATTACCGGTGTTAAAAAAGAAAACGTCGAAGTGCATGCCACCCTGATGGGCGGTGGCTTTGGTCGTCGCGCCGATATGGACTTTGTCCGTCAGGCTGCTGCCATCGCCAAGGAACTTCCTGGCACGCCCGTTAAAATGACGTGGAGCCGTGAAGAAGACGTCCAGCAGGATACCTACCGTCCGGCCACCGCCGCCCGCTTCCGCGCCGGTTTGGATGATGACGGCAACATGACCGCGCTGGACTTTGTCATCGTCGGCAAGCCGGTCAGTGCCGACTTCAACACCCGCAACGGCAGCTTCGTGATGTTCGAAGCCAAAGACGACATCAGCATGATCATGCCCATGAGCAGCTCGCCCTATCAGTTCCCCTCCGTGCGCCTGGCCCTCAACGCCCAGGAAAACCCTGTGCCCAACGGCAACTGGCGCAGTGTGACCATGTCGCACAACGGCTTCTATCAGGAAGCCTTCATTGATGAAGTGGCCGAAGCTGCGGGCAAAGATCCTATTGAATTCCGCCGGGGTCTGCTCAGTCATAAGCCAGACATGGTCGCCGTGCTCGATGCGGTCGCCGAAAAAGGCGATTGGGGCAAACCGCTCGCGCCCGGCCCCGCAGGCTCGCGGCGCGGGCGCGGCGTCGCCTTTGTCGAGGCATTCCGTTCGTCCGTTGGTCAGGTGGTTGAAGTCACCGTGTCCGCCGAAGGCGCGTTGACGGTTGATCGCGTGGTCACTGTGGTGGATCCACACACCGTGGTGAACCCCAACATTATTGAAGCGCAAGTTGAAAGCGCGGTCATTGAAGCCCTGTCAGCTGCGTTGTGGGGGCAGATCGATGTGGAAGACGGTAAGGTCGTGCAAAGCAACTTTGACGGCTACCGCCTCATGACCATGGCCGAAGTGCCGAAGAAAATCGAAACCCACATCATGGCCCAGGGTGGACATCCAGGCGGTATGGGCGAGGTCGGCGTGCCCGCCGTGGCCCCGGCACTCACCAGCGCCATCTATAACGCGACCGGCCAGCGCCTGCGCTCCCTGCCAGTTGCGGTGTCGGGGTTGGTCAGCGTTTAAGAGTTTAGGTCTAACGCTGACGGTCTAACGCACTCCGTCGTCCTCGCATTTATTGCGGGGACCCAGGGTTACATGCACTCCAGGGTGCCCTTAATCCTCACACGAAAATTTGGCACTCAACGTTTGCGCCAGCACCAGACTGGCGGGAAAATGCAACACGGCGGTTTGGGTCATGGCCGCGTCAATCAGGGCGGTGCGCACCGCATCCGGTTCCAGTACGCCTGCGTCGCACCAGTTATACCCCATGTGGCTCCAGCGTGGCAGCGGTTGCCCGTCGATCGACATCTGCGCCCCGGCGATGAAGCCATCAATAAACGCAGCGCAGCGCACGGCGGCCTCGCCTTCGGTCAGGCGGCACTCCCGCGCGAGGGCGATGCCCTGATAGGCGTGGGCGTCTTTTTCAAATACAGTAATGCTCAGACTTAAGGTTAGTATAAACTTTGTGAAGCGCAGAATTAGTGTGGGAATCTTTATGGCGGTCATAAGTATTTGCAAACAGTAGTAATGTATATATCAATATACATGCTAAAGTTGGGCGTGAAATTCCTATTTATCATGCGAGTTCCTTTAGGTGTTTCGTGACGCATACACCCATAAAGCGAGTTTGTGATGCTTGTAGATTCAATTCAACTTAGTGAAGCATACCTCAATACAAGGCGACTATTTTTAAAACCTGAGGACTCTGATGAAGTCTTCAACAAGTCTCTGCAGACGTGTAAGCAAAAAGCTAAAGAAGTGTATAAAAATAATTTTACGCTTCTTATTCGGGTCAGTTCTTACAGTCCTACAATATGGGCAAATATCAGTACGCCTAACTTGAATATCTCTGCAAGATCAACACAAACATACTATGGCGGTGTTTCTGACCTCTTACGCAAGGCCAAAGAGTTTTCTGGCGGTGTACTAAACGAGATTTCAGTTACACACTGGCTAAGTCCAGAAAATGTCTACAGACAAGAGCGCCGCCTCAAAGCGCCTGGTAAGATTTTTAGAATTATGGAACAAGCAGGTATCGGCGCGACAATAGCTCAGGCTATGACTCAGAGCTACCGTGCATCTGAGAAAGCTATATTGAACCGCGAAGTTGCTGCCTTAAGAAGGTATGTACATGATGACGACCAGTTCTGGAAAATTATAAGGCAACTTCGAAAGGCGGGGATGCAATTTTTACCGACCAAAAAAGCCGACATAGTTAGATATGAAAGAATGTTGGTTGCGATGCCAACACCGTTCTCGCGTCTAAAAAAAGTCGAGAGGCGACCATCTTTCTTGAATAACAATAAGTACGATAGGCCTTCCTGGGAGCTAGCTGCACTTTTGAAGTTTGATGAGAGAGGCCAACAGGACTCTTTAACTTATTATAAAGCGTAATCAATACCAGTGTATTGAAGAAGTCTATCTTAATTGGACGCTCCGAGAGCAAGCAATCTTTGTTTAAACCATCACTTCGGTCGCTGGGCGGCGCAGAGACTGCGGCATCGCCGGGCCGTAGCCGAAACGCACCACCAGATTCGGGCGGCGCTCGCCAAGACCCAGTAAATCTTGAAGCGGCCGGCGCATCTCGGGCACTTCTATGGTTTGATTGACGAAGGCATTTTGCAGCCCGTCCGCTGTGGCTTGCAACGCGAAGCGTTGATACGCCCGCCCTGCGTTAAACCAGCCTTCTTTGTCGTCGGTGGCTGCGACAAAAACCACGAGGCCGGAAGACGACCTGATTTGCTCGGCATACTTTTTATTCTCAGCCTCTGTGGTGAAAAACATATCGAAGGTGAAAGAGCCCAGCCAATCCGGCAGGGTGGGGTTGCCTGAACACGCGCTGTAGAGACCATCGTTGGTCCTCATGGCGGCGGTTGGGTTAAACCGTAGCCAGTCTTTTAGTTCAGACACAAAGGCTGGGTCTTCAACCTGGCGGCTGTTGCCATCCAGAATCAGCGCCAGAATATCTTCCGTCATCGCCGTTTCGGTTATGATCATCGCCTCAACGCCATAGCTGTTGGCGGCCAGGGCGAGGCGCGCCACTACATCCATCGGGGCCAGGCGTGCTTCATAGACGGCGCGGCTACACTGACGCGCTGGAATGGCCCCAAATAGGTCACTGTTCTTTGTTGCGCTTGACCGTAAGTCGATACGGGCAGCACCGTCTTCTGAAGAGTCGAACACAACCTCGCCAGCTTGACCACTCGCTTGCGCGGCAAGGTGAAGGTTCTCTGTGGCACAGCCGAGGCTCGCAAACAGATGATGATCATCCGGATCGACGACTGGTGTACGGCGTGTGAAATCGGGCAGAATATCAATACCCAAATCTGTTGGCTGAAATATCCAGGGCTGCGTGTTGTGGCTATTGGCTGCTATGGTGGCATATCGCACCAACTCTTGCAGGCTTGGGTCGCCTGAGAGCGGGCGTCTCAAATCAGCTGCAGCTTGGTCATAAACATCCGCGTCGCCGGAGCAGCCACTGAGTGCCACGCCCGCTAACCCGGCTGCGGACGTGCTTATCGCTGCCCGTCGGCTGAGTTGCAGAGTCATCACCGACCTCCTTCCAATTTTTATGAAGGTGAGGTGAACACAATATATCAACCTTGCACAGGTGAAGTTGATCAAGATCACGATATATCGTCAGCATTGACTAGGGTTCCACGGTCCATCGCATCCCGCTAAGCTCTGGTCATGATTCAAGACCTCTCCACCTGGGCGCCGCGTGCGCGGCCTGGCTCGGTCACCCTCACAGGTGAGACCGTGCGGCTGGAGCCCCTCGACTGGACGCAACATGAGGCCGGTCTGTATGCCGCAGTTGGTGGGGACGAGAATGCGGCGCTATGGGCGTACATGCCTATCGGGCCATTTCTCAACGCCGATACGTTTCCCCCAGAGTTCGAGCGTCAGCGCGTGAGCAGCGGGTGGGAAACGATGGTGATTATCGATGCCGCGACAGACACCATCGCTGGCATGTTCAGTTTTATGCGCCTGCGTGAAGCCCATGGCAGCGTCGAGATTGGCTGTGTGGTGTTTGGGCCACGCTTGCAACGCACGCGCCAAGCCACCGAGGCGTTGTACCTTATGGCGCGTCATGTGTTCGATGACCTCGGCTATCGCCGCTACGAATGGAAATGCGATGATCAAAACGCCGCTTCCGCCCGCGCCGCGCGTCGCTTTGGCTTTGTCTATGAAGGCACCTTCCGCAACGATATGGTTGTGAAAGGCCGCAGCCGTGACACCGCGTGGTTCTCCATCACCGATGGCGAGTGGGCGCAGGTGAAGGCCGGGCTTGAGGCGTGGCTGTCGCCGAATAATTTTGATGCCAACGGCACCCAGTTCAAAACTTTGGAAGAGTGCCAGGGCCACTAACCGGCAGAAACACTAGCCTTTTAGGGGGGTAGAAATTTTCGGACTCAACCGCGCAACACTGTTGTGCATGGGCTCGTTTCGCTCCACCCTAAGTCTTTGATTTTATTGAAAAGTGGTTGTCGTGCATGGGCTCGTTCCAAGGTTGGGGCCACCAGAAACAAGATTCTTCGCTCCGAAAGCCCTTATCAAAATTTTTCTAGGCTCTAAGACAGCCGGTGTTGTGCAGGCGTAGGTGCTCGCAGATGAGGGCTGGTTTACAGAAACCGCGCGATAGAACATTTCCCGTCACCCTCGGGCTTAGTCCCGAGGGTCCAGGGTAAATTACAAAATCGGCAGGTTGTTTCTCTGGGTCTTCGGATCAAGTCCGAAGACGACAAGAATTCTATTTTACAAGAGGCATTTTAAAGGCCCGGCTTTCTTAGGCGCTGGCGACTTGTTTTTCTTTCATCAGGTCTTCCAGTTCGCCGTTCATCGCCATTTCACGCACGATGTCGGCACCACCAACAAATTCACCCTTTACGTACAGCTGAGGCACAGTTGGCCACTGGGTGAAGTCTTTGATGCCCTGGCGCAGTTCGTCGCTTTCCAGCACGTTGACGCCCTTAAACTTGACTTCCAACTGGCTCAGAATCTGCACCACAGAGGCGGAAAATCCACATTGCGGAAACATCGGGGTGCCCTTCATGAACAGCACCACATCGTTGTTTTCGACGTCGTCTTTGATTTGGGCAATGGCCGGGTTGTCTGACATAGGAGAATACTCCGAAAAAAACTGAAGATGGGCTGGGTTCAGCAGCCTTCATAGGCCCAGGGATATAGGGCTTGCTGCCGGTTTGGCAAGGGAAACCGGAAAATAGCGTGTGGAACGACGCTTTTCAGTCTTAAGCGTCTGGAGTCGAGGTCTGAAGGGCCAGGGCGTGCAACTGCCCGCCCATCTTGCCCTGCAGCGCCGCATACACCATCTGATGCTGCTGCACCCGGCTTTTGCCTTCAAAGGCTTTTGACACCACCCGCGCGGCATAGTGATCGCCATCGCCGCGCAGGTCATCAATCACCACCTCTGCGTCTGGCAGGGCAGCTTTGATCATCTCTTGGATTTCGGCAGCGGTCATCGCCATGGTCGTGCTCCTCTGTGTGTGGTGTCTGCGGGCTTCGCCCTTAAGCAGCCATATAGGACGGGAACCAGCCCTCATGCAAATCGCGCAGGGTTTTGACTGGCACAGAGGCTCCACCTGCGACGCCCACAGCATCGCCGCCCGTGATGCCGATCTGCCGCGCCGTCAGGCCCGCGTCTGTGAGACCTGTGAGGAGTGTTGCAGCGTGGTCTGCGTTGCAGGTGATGAGGTATCGTCCTTGATCTTCGCCAAACAGCCAGGGGGCTGAGACATCAGATCCGGTATCGATTGTGACGCCGATATCGCCCGCCAAGGCCATTTCCGCCAGGGCAATACACACGCCACCATCAGACACATCGTGGCAGGCTGTGGCTTTGCCCGAGGTGATGAGATCGCGGACCGCATCGCCTGTGGCACGCTCTTGGGCCAAATCAACCGGCGGCGGCGCACCGTTTTCCAGGCCGTGCAGATCACGCAGGTAGATCGACTGCCCGAGCCAGCCGTCTGTCACCGAGTCCGGTCCACCAATCAGCAATACGGCCTCGCTTTCGGCCTTAAAGCCTGCGGTGGCGGCGTGGTCCAGGTTGTCAATAATGCCAATTGCGCCGATGGCCGGGGTCGGCAAAATCGGCTGGCCATCGGTCTCGTTGTACAGCGACACATTGCCCGAGACGACCGGGGCATCCAGCGCCGTACAGGCCGCGCCAATGCCCTGAATCGCACCCACCAGCTGCCCCATAATCGGGGGTTTCTCAGGGTTGCCGAAGTTCAAATTGTCAGTCACCGCCAGCGGTCTTGCGCCGGTCGCGGTCAGGTTGCGCCAGGCTTCCGCGACCGCCTGCTTGCCGCCCTCAAAGGGATTGGCTTTGACATACCGTGGAGTGCAATCGGTGGTGATCGCCAGACCGCGCTCGGAGTCATGAATGCGCACCACCGCCGCATCGCCGCCCGGACGTTGCACCGTGTCGCCCATGACCATGTGATCGTACTGCTCCCACACCCAGCGGCGGCTGGCGAGGTCAGGGGCCGCGATCAGCTTTTTCAGGCTGTCGGTCCAGTCGCCATGGTGCACAACGTCCGACGCCACAACTTCGGCATCCGGGGTCGGTACCCAGGGGCGGTCGTATTCCGGCGATGCTTCCGCCAGCGGATCAATCGGCAGATCGGCCACTTGCTGTCCGTCTTTCATCAGGATCATGCGCCCGGTGTCGGTCAGGTGCCCCACCACGGCGAAATCCAGTTCCCATTTCTCGAAGATTGCCTGGGCGATGTGTTCCTTGCCCGGCTCCAGCACCATCAGCATGCGCTCTTGGCTTTCCGACAGCATAATTTCGTAAGGTGTCATGTCGGCTTCACGGATGGGCACTGCGTTCAGGTTCATCTCAATGCCGGTGCCGCCCTTGGAGCACATTTCAAAGGTCGAGCAGGTCAAGCCCGCTGCACCCATATCCTGAATGGCCACAATCGTATCGGTGGCCATCAATTCCAGGCAGGCTTCGATCAGCAGTTTTTCCGTGAATGGGTCGCCAACCTGCACTGTGGGCCGTTTTTCTTCTGTGTCTTCGTCAAACTCGGCTGAGGCCATCGTCGCGCCGTGAATGCCGTCTTTGCCGGTTTTAGAACCGACATAGATCACCGGATTGCCTGGCCCAGAGGCGGCGGAATAGAAAATACGATCCTTTTCGGCCAGTCCCACGGTCATGGCGTTGACCAGGATATTGCCGTTGTAAGCCGGGTGGAAATTCACCTCGCCGCCCACTGTCGGCACGCCCACGCAGTTGCCGTAACCGCCGATGCCGCTGACCACGCCGGCCACCAGATGCTTGGTTTTGGGGTGGTTGATGTCGCCAAAGCGCAACGCGTTCATATTCGCGACCGGTCGTGCACCCATAGTGAAGACGTCGCGCAATATCCCGCCGACCCCGGTTGCCGCGCCCTGAAACGGCTCAATGAACGACGGATGATTGTGGCTTTCCATCTTGAAGATCGCCGCCA
The DNA here is from genome assembly GCA_040219235.1 of Rhodospirillaceae bacterium. NCBI lineage: Bacteria > Pseudomonadati > Pseudomonadota > Alphaproteobacteria > Rhodospirillales > Rhodospirillaceae > Rhodospirillaceae bacterium. The sequence continues at coordinate 31,699 of JAVJSV010000003.1, read as the reverse complement.
GGCCATCGCCGATATCAACCACGCCCGCGTTTTCACCCGGTCCACAGATCACCCAGGGGGCTTTTGTGGGCAGGGTTTTGAGCCACTTCTTCGAGGATTTGTAGGAGCAATGTTCGGACCACATGACCGAGAAAATACCCAATTCAATCAGGTTGGGTTCCCGGCCATCCAGAATGTCCAGAACACGAAGGTATTCTTCTTCGGTCAGGCCGTGGGCGGTGATGTCTTCTTTAGAGATTTTTGTATTCGGCAGCGTCATGACAGGCGCTCCAACAGGCTTTCAAACATCGGTTTCCCGTCAACACCACCTAACCGCGCGTCCGAAAGACGTTCTGGATGGGGCATCAAGCCGAGGACGGTTCGCTTTTCATTGAATACACCGGCGATATTTCGCGCCGACCCATTTGGGTTGGCGGCTTCAGAGGCGTGCCCCTGTTCATCGCTGTAGCGAAAGGCCACGCGGCCATCGTCTTCGAGGTGTTGCAGGGTGTCTTCATCAGCGACGTAGTTGCCATCGTGATGCGCCACCGGGATGCGAATGATCTGGCCTTTTTTGTAGCGCGATGTGAAGGGACTGTCTGGCTGCTCAACCGATAACAGAACGTCACGGCAGACGAATTTGAGGTTCCGGTTGCGGATCAAGGCCCCGGGGAGCAGTCCGCATTCCGTCAGCACCTGAAAGCCGTTGCAGATGCCCAGCGTGAGCACGCCAGCGTCTGCTTTCTTTTTAACATCCGCAATAATCGGGGAGTTGGCGGCCATAGCGCCACAGCGCAAATAATCGCCGTAGGAAAAGCCACCCGGCACAGCGATGAGATCAAGGCCGTCAGGCAACGCGGTGTCGCGATGCCAAACCATCTCGGGTTTTTGACCCGTGACCTTGGTGAGGGTCACAGCAATGTCTCTGTCGCAGTTAGAGCCGGGGAAAACGATGACAGCGGATCTCATGTCTTAATCGCTCACCTCAACCCGATAGGATTCAATGACCGTGTTGGCCAGCAGCTTCTGGCACATACTTTCAACATCGGTTTTGGCTTTTGCCGTATTTGTTTCTGTCAGGTCCAGTTCAATGAACTTTCCCTGCCGGACGCCTTCAATGCCAGAAAACCCAAGGTTTTCGAGGGCGTGTTGAATAGCTTTTCCTTGAGGGTCGAGAACCCCGGATTTCAGGGTTACATGCACGGTCGCTTTGGCCATAGAGCTAACAGGTTCTCTCAGTTAGGGGGAGTGATTACGTCAATCATAACATCGCTACTGCAGGGTGTCGGTTCCTTGAATATCGCCTGGGCCGCTCTCTGGCAAAATACCAAGGCGTCGTGCAACTTCTTGATAGGCTTGCTCGATTTTACCCATGTCGCGGCGGAAACGGTCTTTATCCATCTTCTCGTCCGTGTGCACGTCCCACAGACGGCAGTTGTCCGGTGACAGTTCATCCGCCAAAACCAACTGAATATCTCCACCATCATGATACAGGCGGCCATATTCCAGCTTGAAGTCGACTAGCTTGATGCCAATGCCGAGGAACAGGCCCATCAGGAAGTCATTGATCCTGAGGGACATGTTCAGCATCTCATCAATTTCCTGGATGGTCGCCCAGCCAAAACCGGTGATGTGTTCTTCAGAGATCGGCGGGTCGTTCAGTTCGTCGTTTTTGTAATAGTACTCAACGATTGACCGCGGCAGGCGTGTGCCTTCCGGGATCGCGAATTTCTCTGAAATTGAACCTGCCGCAACGTTGCGCACGACAACTTCGATGGGAATGATCTCAACTTCTTTGACCAATTGTTCCCGCATGTTCAGGCGGCGCACGAAATGGGTCGCGATGCCAATGTCTTCTAGGCGCTGCATCAGATATTCTGAAATGCGGTTGTTCAGCACGCCCTTACCGGTGATCGTGCCTTTTTTCTTATTATTAAAGGCGGTCGCATCGTCCTTAAAATATTGAACAATCGTGCCTGGCTCTGGTCCTTGATAGAGGATCTTAGCCTTGCCTTCGAAAATCTGTTTGCGCTTGGGCATGGTGTGAGGTGCACCGGAATTTGCCTTCGCAAACCCAATGCAGCGAAGGAACCTGAGGAGAGGGGGATATAGCAGGACCGGCGGTCCCTCTCAAACACTCATATCTAGGCCCGGAAACGGCGGGTTTTCTGATCAATGAGACAGATCGACTGGCGCAAAAGCAGCCGAATCGGGCGGCCCGGGGGCAAAAAGCCACTTCATCTGTTGCGGGACCGGGGCATGTGCGGCCTCAACCGAGGGCAAAGCCACCAAGCTGCTTGAGGATGTGCCGAATCCAGAGCTTGTGCGAAAACACATGGCGACGTCAGGCTCATCTGCGTCTGGCCCGGCGGCCAAGAGATGTTGCCAGTCCGCCCAGATTCCTTCCTCTGGCTCTGGAACGGTAGCCTCTCCAAATTGCGGCAGAAAGCGTGCAATCCGTGGCGTATTCTGATCGTTCAATTCGCCCGCTGTGAGCATCGACAGTCCAAGCGGAATTTCCTGAACAGAGACATGATCAGAGCCGGAGGAATCGAGTTTTAGCCAAAAAGCGTCTCTATTATCAGCGATCAGCAAGTTGAAATCCCGAAATGCCCGGCCATCCAGTTGGACCAAGGCTTCTGCGGCTGGCACTGCGTCAGGATGATCCAGCGCATCCAGGACGATTTCGCCCCGGCTGCGTTTGCCGTCTTGCGGTCCGAGCGTGCCGCGTCGGTTGAGAATACAGGCCACAACACCTGTATCATTCAGTCCCATCCACGTACCGCCGCCCAGTTCATCGAGTCCGGCCACAACATCGGGCCGGTCTTGCCAGTGGCGCGCCGGGGCTTTCCAGGGGCGGTTGACCTGCTCATCGCGGTTGGCCCCGATAAGCACAGGCCAGGGATGATCGGGCCTGCGAAGAATAACCACTGTGCACATGATGGATGTGTCGCAGAATCGTATTGTTTTGGCAATTGCGCCGCGCGGCTTGGCCCATTATATCACTCTCAGGAATGAAACGAGGCGTGAGCCCCGGCCATCAAGTCAGCGAAGGTACGAAATATCATGAATGATTCGTTTAAAGATCGCGAAAAGGGTTTCGAGCGGAAGTTTGAAATGGACCAAGATCAGCAGTTTCGGGTCCAGGCGCGCCGCGATAAGCTTTTAGGGCATTGGTTGGCCGCGAAATTTGGCATGACCGGCGCTGAAGAAGCGGCCTACGTGATTGAAGTGGTTGATTCTAACTTCGAAAAGCCCGGCGACGACGACATGCTCGATAAAGTCAAAGCCGACATCGCAGCGAAAGGTCTCTCTATCGACGACGCCGAGTTGAATGCCAAGTTGTCAGAATGCATGGCTGAAGCCCATAAGCAGATCGTCGAAGGCGCCTAACCAAACACTCACCTAGCCAAACACGCGTGCGAAAATCGTATCCACGTGTTTGGTGTGATACTCCATGGCGAACAACTCACTTAGGGAATCAGCTGATATCTTGTCCGTGACGTTGCTGTCTGCTTTCAGGCGTGACAGCAGGTCGCCTTTGCCGTCCCACACTTCCATCGCATTGCGCTGAACCAAACGGTACGAGTCTTCGCGGCTGACTCCCGCCTGCGTGAGCGCCAGCAACACCCGCTGAGAGAAGACTAAGCCGCCCATGCCATTGAGGTTTTTGTCGATGGCGTCAGGGTAAAGCACCAGTTTGTCGATGACGCCTGTCAGGCGGGCGAGGGCGAAGTCGAGAGTGATCGTTGCATCCGGCCCGATGTATCTTTCCACAGACGAGTGCGAGATATCGCGCTCATGCCACAACGCCACATTTTCCATGGCCGGGATGGCAAAGCCGCGCACAATTCTGGCCAGTCCGGTGAGGTTTTCTGTCAGCACCGGATTGCGTTTGTGCGGCATGGCCGATGAGCCTTTTTGTCCAGGCGAGAAGTACTCTTCCACTTCCCGGACTTCCGTGCGCTGGAGGTGCCGAATTTCTGTGGCGATCCGCTCAACCGAGCTGGCAATGACGGCCAATGTAGCAAAATAGGCGGCATGCCGATCCCGTGGAATCACTTGCGTGGAAATAGGCTCAACCTCAAGCCCAAGCGCTTTGGCGACATGGACTTCGACGCTAGGGTCGATGTTGGCGAAGGTGCCGACCGCCCCCGAAATCGCGCAGGTGGCGATCCCGGCGCGGGCTGCCTGAAGACGGGTGCGGTTGCGATCAAACTCCGCATACATGCCCGCAAATTTTAGGCCCATCGTGGTTGGCTCGGCGTGGATGCCATGGCTACGGCCCATACATACGGTCATTTTATGCTCGTAAGCGCGGCGCTTGATGGCTTCCAGCAGCAACTCAATATCAGCCAGTAGAATATCAGTGGCTTGGACCAACTGGACGGACAAGCATGTGTCCAAGACGTCAGAAGAGGTCATGCCCTGGTGCACAAAGCGGGCCTCATCCCCAACATGCTCGGCCAGATTGGTTAGAAACGCGATGACGTCATGCTTTACTTCGCGCTCAATCTCATCAATCCGGTCGACTTCGAATTTGCCGTGTTTCCACACCGCTTCCGCAGCGCTTTTGGGAATAACACCAAGTTCAGCTTGGGCGTCACAGGCATGCGCTTCAATCTCGAACCAGATGCGGAACTTGTTTTCGGGTTCCCAGATTTTGACCATCTCTGGTCGCGCATACCGCGGAATCATTGGCGTAATCCTGATCAGATGAGTGTCTGAGGTGGGTATAAAGAGTTCTGCGCCAGACTTCCAGATGGTGGGTCCTATTTCTACCTGGAAAGAGCCCAGATTTAGGCGGAAACCCTAGAGCAGACGTTCTTGCTTGAAGGAGATATGGCGGCCCCGGCCCAGCACAAGATGGTCGTGCAGAATGAGTCCGACAGCCTCAAGCGCCTCAACGATCTTCTTCGTCATGGCGATGTCAGCTTGAGACGGGGTTGGATCCCCTGACGGGTGGTTGTGGACCATAATGATCGCGCTGGCATTCAATTCCAGCGCCCGTTTGACCACTTCCCGTGGGTACACCGGCGTATGATCCACCGTGCCGCGCTGCTGCGCTTCGTCGCCAATCAGCTTGTTCTTCTTGTCGAGAAACAGAATGCGGAACTGCTCGACATCTTCAAACGTCATCTGAGCGGTGCAGTAGTCGATCAATGCCTGCCAGGACGAGATGACTGGACGGTCCATGACATGTGCGCGCAGCATACGGGTCGCACCAGCTTGCACGGCCTTTAGCGAGACAACTGCACTTTCGCCCAGTCCGTCTACTGCTAGCAGTTTATCTGAGTCAGCGGTGATGACATCTGCGAAGGAGCCGAACGTTTCAATGAGGGCCTTGGCGATTGGCTTGGTGTCTTTCCGGGGAAGGGCAGAAAACAGAAGCAGTTCAAGCAGTTCATAATCGGCTAGGGCCTGAGGGCCAGCATCCAAGAAACGAGCCCGGAGTCGAGCCCGGTGCCCGTGATAGCCGGCCTTAGATGGGGGAGTTGCTTTCTCGAGGAATAAGTCCTGATGTGCTTCGCCAAGCGCGCGATCTTCTTTCGAAGTTGGGCGCTTTTTGGCCATCGGCGGTTAGCCGACGAAAGGCGGGCAGGTGTACCCTTTGGGAGACAGGGTGAAAATCTCAAAACCATCAGCCGTCACACCGATGGTGTGCTCGAACTGTGCTGAGAGTGATTTGTCGCGGGTGACCGCCGTCCATCCATCGTCCAAAATCTTCGTATCATAGCGCCCTGCATTGATCATCGGCTCAATGGTGAAGAACATGCCTTCTTCAAGCGTGACCCCTGTTCCGGGTCGGCCAACGTGCATCACGTTGGGGGCTGAGTGAAACACCTGACCGATGCCGTGCCCACAGAAATCGCGGACAACTGAGAATCTCTCACCTTCTGCGTAGGTTTGAATCGCGTGCCCGATGTCGCCGAGTTTTGCTCCCGGTTTGACGACTTCAATTCCTTTCATCATCGCCGTGTAAGTGACTTCAACAAGTCGCTTGGCTTTAATTTTCACATCGCCAACGAAGAACATTCTGCTGGTGTCGCCGAACCAAGTGTCGATAATCGGAGACACATCAATGTTAACGATATCTCCGTCCTTTAAAGGCCGGTCGCCCGGTATGCCATGACACACCACATGATTGATGGAGGTGCAGATGGATTTTGGAAAACCGCGATAGCCGAGTGGGCCCGGAACGGCGTCATGCTCTACGTGAAAATCGTAGCAAAGTTTATCAAGCTCGCCGGTCGTCACACCCGGTACGACGTGGGGTGTGATGAAATCAAGTATCTCAGCTGCGAAACGCCCTGATTTGCGCATAGCCTCAAACGCTTCTGGCCCGTGCAGTGGGATTTCGTTCGGGCGCGGTCTTGGTTCTGTTTCCAGAGCTAGGTTCATCAGGCAGCCAATTCTATCAAATCAGGGTAGAGAGTAGCTTCACATATAGGGGTTTCAGCTTGGTAAATCCATGGGCAAGGGCGCGGAAATGCTGATTTCCTTAGGTGTCACATGGCACTGATAGCAGATAACCTCCACGCCAGCTTTCATTGCGGCGATTAATCCGGCCTCATAATCTGGGTCGATATCACCGGCTACTGAAAAGGCAAAACAGTCTCCGCGCTGGACCAGATAGAACATCACGGCGCGATGACCTTCAGCCACCATATCAGCGAGTTCAACCAAATGTTTGGCACCTCGCGAGGTTACGGAATCAGGAAATTCTGCTTTGCCTGAGGGCGTCAAATCCCGCTTCATGGTGACGTTTTTGACTTCTACATAGCAGGATGGCTTGCCTTCAGCTTCGAGCAACGCATCAATGCGGGAGTTTTGGCCGTATTTGACTTCACGCCGCAGAGAGTCATAGCCCGCCAGTTCAGGAATCTCTCCTGCCTCAATGGCTTCTGATACAATGAGATTAGGATGAGCTGTATTGATTCCGACTTTGTGGCCTTCAATCTCAACAATTTCCCAAGTGTATTGAAGTTTCCGCTTCGGGTTGTTTGCGGGTGATATCCAAACTGGCGCGCCCTCGGGCTTAACAGAAAGCATTGAGCCGGAATTGGCGCAGTGTGCGGTCACGGTTTCGCCAGACTCCAGCGCGACGTCGGCAAAGAAACGCTTGTAGCGTTTGACCAGAGTGCCTTTGAGCAGAGGTGATTTAAATTTCATAGGTCTGTGATCCTTTTTGATCGGCGTCGCTTATAGTTTGCTTTCTTCTGTGCCTAATGCATCTGCGAGACGCCCTTTTGCGCTTCCAGGTGTTAGCGCTTTCTGTTGCGTTTCGGAGGGGGCCCAGCCGGTTAGCGTCACGATCTCGAAGCTCGCTTTTAGATGACCATTCTTGGTGGTGTGCCGTTGGCGATAGACCTGCTCGACAGCGGCGAACAGTCGAGCCGTTGAGAGACCTGTGTAGCGGTCTTTAACGGCGTTTGTTTCTCCCATAAGCCGGAGATCGGACATCAGAGCATTTAAATTTTCGTATTCCATTTCTATGATGTCTGTGTCGGCGACAGGGAGCGCGAGACCAGCGCGCATTAATAAATCACCGGCGTCTCGCACATCTACAAAAGGGGAGACCCGCGGTGTCACACCGCCCAGTAAATCGCTTTCTGCGGAGATAAAAGCGTCGCGCAATTCATGCAACGTGCTGCCACCAAAAAGGCTAGCAAGGAACAAGCCATCAGGCCGAAGGCAGCGCCGCAACTGAATCAGCGCGCCGGGCAGATCATTGGTCCAATGCAACGTGTGTTCGGCGATGATCAAGTCAAAAGCATCGGTCCAAAAGGGAATCCATTCTTCATCGCAGGCAACAGACAAAAGTCCCGCGTTGCCGGCCTGGCGAGCGAAGGACTCTGCATAATCAGCTGCAATAACGGTTGCGATGCCTCGTTCTGTTTTTAAATGTTCTGCGGTTAACCCCGATCGGCAGCCAAGCGATAAAGCGCTGGTAAATGTCCTTTTAACGTCCATCAAGCGATCGAGGAGTTGATCTCTGTTCCGGGCGAGGAGCACATTGGTCGCGTCTGCAATTCCTCCGGCTCTGGAGCGGTGCCGGGAGACTGCTTTGCGATCAAAAATGAGGGGTGGAGCGACCATAGGTCTGCTTATGGCATACCGTCTCCAAATGGAAAAGGATCGGGCAGGCAAGGTGATTTGGAGATCGATACCCTGTGTTTAGAGTTAAGAGGGGCCAAAACTGATGCGACATGCGTTTACTGCTCTCGGACGCCGGATGTTGGATGCGCTCATGCCGCCAAAGTGCTTGGGATGTGGCGCAGTGGTAGCCGACCCTGGCGCTTTATGCGCGACGTGCTTTGAGGACATCACCTTTATCACAGCGCCATATTGCGCGCGCTGCGGCATTCCCTTCGACGACCCTTATACCTTTGGTGGCGAAAAGCTCGTGTGCGGCGCCTGTTCAAAGCACAGCCCTGCGTTTGATCGGGCGCGGGCGGTTTTTGTATACACCGAAAAGAGTCGCGGCCTTGTCACACGGCTCAAGTATGCGGACCGCACAGACTTTGCGCCGGCCTTAGCCCGGTGGATGGTGCGTACTGGAAAAGACGTGTTAGAGCGAGCAGATCTGCTTGTTCCGGTTCCGCTGCACCGCTGGCGACTGCTTGTGCGGACGTACAATCAGTCTGCTTTATTAACGCGTTGGGTTGCTTCCGAGACTGACGTTCCTGCGCGATACGATCTGCTGCGGCGCGTTAAAGCAACGCCTTCACAAGGCGGTCTTTCAGCAGCGTCACGACGGCGCAACGTGGCGAATGCTTTTAAGGTCATCGATCTAGCGGCCGTCGCAGGGAAGAGAATAGTGATCATCGACGATGTGCTGACCACAGGGGCAACTCTGAACGCCTGTGCAATAGCATTAACCAATGCTGGCGCTACCCACGTTGACGCGCTTGTGGTTGGGCGGGTGCCGGCCCCCAGCGGTTAGCTGTCGCCTGTCAGATGTGGCCCACAGATCCGACGGCGTTTTGCTCTTTCAGAGTCAGACAGGTTTGGACCTAATCTACACAGGCTGTCACAGTCTGCTTTAGACCTCTTGATGCCTGACCATCCAATCGGCTTTGTTCGCAACCTGGGAAGGTCTGTCTTCAGGCGGCGCGCCATTTTGCGGAAGGTGTCGATCAACTCCTGAAACGCCAGCGTATCCAAAGTTTCTAAATCGCAGTCGGGTGGGATGGGGAACCAGCGCGCTTCGATTATGGCTCCTTCATCCACCCGTTCGACCATTTCATGGACCGTAATTCCAAAGGTTTCTACTTCATCATAGAGCGCAAACACACTCGGGTAACGGCCAGGATAGGATGGTGGGCCGGGATGAAAATTATAACTTCCGCAGTCTATCTTCTTCAGATAGTTGGCCGGGACGATGACAGGTGAGCAGAACGAGATCAGACGGGTTCCAGGGCCAATGTTTTCGCAGATTCTATCCAGGTGCGCTCTTGTCGGCGCCGATATGATATTCAGCGCCTGATTCTCAGCTTTAAGGAAACGGCTCAGGGCCTTGGCTTCCGCCTCTCCTGTGAGAAGAATGATAGTCTTAAGGGCAATATCTGACATGGACCGTGATCAATTCCGTGCGGGAGTCCTTGAAGCCTTAAGGGCAAGGTCTAATATGTTGGATAAGTTCAACCGTATATGAAGCCGAGTCCCTCAACCATGGCCGTTATCGAAATTTATTCTTCACCCCTTTGCGGTTTTTGTTATAGCGCAAAGAAACTGCTGTCCAAAAAAGGAGTAGATTTCACAGAAATTAATGTGCTGACGGATTCTGCGCGGAAAAAAGAAATGATGAACCGTGCTGGAGGACGCCATACGGTTCCGCAGATATTCATTGATGGAAAACACATTGGCGGGTGCGATGATCTCTATGCCTTAGACAAGCAAGGCGGGTTAGATCAATTACTCGCTGCGGGTACAGGACCTGCGGCCAGTTCATGAGTGATGACTCTCAACCCTTCAAAGCTGCGTGCTTGCAAGTCAATGCTGGTAATGATCTTCACCACAATATTAAGATCGCCCGAGCGCTCATTGAAAACGCAGTTGAATCTGGCGCGCAGTTGGTATTGATGCCTGAAAACGTCACGATGATGGAGTGGGGACGTCAGGCGATTACAGACAAGGCACGCGAGGAGTCCCAACACGAAGGGCTAACTGCCTTCCGCGTGTTGGCTCAAAAGCACGGTATATGGCTGCACTGCGGCAGCCTCTCCATAAAGCTTAATGACGGACGCGTGGCCAATAGAACTTATGTCTTAAATCCTGACGGTGAGATTGCTGCACAGTACGACAAAATTCATATGTTCGATGTCGATCTTGGGAATGGCGAGCGTTATGCGGAAAGCTCAACTTTCGCACCAGGCGATCAGGCTGCTGTGGTTGAGTTGCCTTGGGGCCGGTTGGGCCTGACGATTTGTTATGATTTACGTTTCCCAAGCCTGTTCCGGAACCTAGCCCAGGCGGGTGCGAACATCATCACAGTGCCAGCCGCCTTTACTAAGCCAACTGGAGAGGCGCATTGGCATGTATTACTTCGGGCCAGGGCAATTGAGACGGGTGCGTACGTTTTGGCCCCGGCCCAGACCGGCATCCACCCGAATGACCGTAAAACCTATGGGCATGCGCTTATCGTAGACCCCTGGGGGCAAATTCTAGCGGATGCGGGAACAGAACCAGGGGTGATTCTGGCGGAGATTGACCCTTCGGTCTCTGCCAAAACGCGACGGAAAATGCCGTCTCTGGACCATGACCGTGCATTTATCCCTGCAAAATCCAGGGTCTAAGGGCTTTAACAAACTTGAAACATGACTGTGTCACCCTTAAAGGGAGACACAATTTGCCAAAGGCTGATCTATGATCGTTTACGATTTGGTATGTGAGAAAGACCATGAGTTTGAATCATGGTTCAGGAACGGTGCGGCTTTCGATACGCTGTCCAAAGCCAAAGACATTTCTTGCCCAATTTGTGGCTCAGTCAAGGTTCGCAAAGCGCCGATGGCACCGCGAATTTCTAAGTCTGGAGTCAAAGACATCGTACCTCCTGCCGTGCCGGAACAGTCCCAGGTTAAGGGATCTAAAGGGTTAGGCCCCGAGGATATGACCACTGCGATGACGAAGGCGGTTGAAGCCATAAAAGAATTGCAAGCGTCTATCGAAAAAAACTTCGACAATGTGGGCGTCAAGTTTCCAGAGGAAGCGCGTAAAATCCATTATGGAGAAGCTGAAGCGCGCGGAATTTACGGCGAGGCAACCGTGGAAGAAGCGCAAGAACTCATTGAAGAAGGTGTCGAGATCGCTGCGGTACCCTGGCAAAAAAGACGGACTTCCTAGGCTGCTGCTTTGCCTTCTAATATCTTTTCTCTCCACATGTCTTTCAAAGATTGACCTAAGTCGCGGCCGAATTGCTCTGCGTCACAGAGCGGAGAGGATAACAGGCGCGTGCGCAAGCCGTCTCGGAGTGTTGAGAGGGTCTTGAGATCGTTGCACCGTTCCTTAACGAGAGTAACGAAAGACTGTTCCGAGTCAGCAATCCAATCCGCTAAGCCGACAGTCGTTAAAAAGCTTGCTGAGTGACGGCCGGCGAAAGTTGGCCCAGGAAGGGTGGCGACGGGAACACCCATCCAAAGTGATTCGCAGGTTGTGAGGCACCCTGAATAGGGGTGCGGATCAAGTGCGATATCAATATCGTTGTAGGTTGAGAACAGGGCTGGATGGGGTGCGAAACCTCGGCACTCAATACGCTGTGGCGAGATGCCGTGGGCGGCAAACATCGACGTAACCCGGTCTATGACATTTTGGTCAGCGTAGACCTCTCCTTGTAAGATGAGTCGGCTATCTGCTGCTAATGCCAAGCATTTGCTCCACAATGAAACGGACGCATCGCCAATTTTGTTGCTCTTGTTCAGGCAGCCAAAGGTGATGTAACCGTTCTTAAGAGCTGGCAGGCGCGATACGTTTGGTACGTCCGGTGGAGGCTCATAGCAGGCGTAGACCTTCGGCAGGCGATGGATTTTTTCTGTATATAATGTGTCGTGTTCCGGCGGGGACTCGATATCATCGGACAAAAAGTAGTCGATCGATTCAATGCCCATCGTGTTGTACTGGCCACCAACCCATTTAATTTGTAGTGGGGCAACGCGCCGTCCGACGATGGGCAATCTATGACCAGAGGCATGTCCGGACATCTCGATTAAGATGTCTATTTGATCTTCACAGATCAGCGCATGGAGTTGGTCATCGTCCAGGTGCGTGACGGAACGCCATCGCTTACTGAGTTTCCGGAACCGTTCCGTATAGTGATCACCGCCGACTTGGTTCGCGTAACAATAAATTGTAAATTCATCTCGGCTCAGTCTTTCAAGTCCGGGCAGGCCAATAAACCCGACGGGATGTCTACGAAAACTTCCAGAGAGCAGGCCAATTCTGAGGGGGCCACGGTTTTTAATCTGGGGTTGCTTAAGCGCATTATGCGACTTTTGTGTAAACTTCTTTCCCCACATTTCAGCAACAGCTTTGAACGCATTGGCATTGAATTCTGAAGAATAATGCTGCGTAAAAAACAGATCGCTCAAAAAATAAGGATTGTTGGGGGCAAGTGCGACTGTCTTTTTATATTCTTCTATGGCTTCCTTGAGACGAAACGTCTTAACAAGAAGGTCTCCTAAGTTGCGGTGCGGGGTGGCCCCGCTCGGGTTAAGGACTATGGCTTGGCGATAAAGGTCCTCAGCAACTCCATATTCATTTTGCTGTTTTTTGAGATTTGCCAGGTTGTTCAGGGCTTCCGAATGCTGCGGCACATTCGCTATCAGAGTTTCATATGTTTTGATGGCCATATGCTGGCCACCAAAGATTTCTTGTATACGCGCAAAAGAGATGGCGGATTCCAGCGTTGGTGCAGAGCCAGCCATACGTCTTGTTACTAGGCTTCTAGCATGCCCATAGGTGCCGCACTCGGACAACAGACGAGCATGTCGTCCTTCAATGTCATCTGACACAGGACCAAAGCTCTTGTGTCGTCTCAGCGCTGCCTCAGCTTCCTTGGCACGTCCCAAAAACTGGCAGCAGACGCTCAAAAGCAACCAGTACTCTGCATGTTTATGAAGATGATGCGACTGCTGCTTTAAGAGTTGCAGGGCGAGCGAGAATCGATTTTCTTCAATATATGCCCGTGACTTTTTTAGTGTGGATGTTGGCGGTTCACCGGGTGTGCGCGGTTTCTTTTGTTCTGAGGGGGAGTATGCAAAGTCCTCAAGCTTTGCTCTGCTGAACCATTTCTGCCAGAGGATGCGGATGTTCAATGTTAATCTCTAACGGCAGCTAAAACGTAGTTCACTGAAACGTCGTCACAGACATTCCATTCCCCAGTTGCTAGGTCGTAGTCCATCCCACGTATTGCGGTGACTTTGAACCCTGCTGCGCGGAGATGTTTAGACAACTCGCTGGGTTTGACGAACTTAGACCACGTGTGCGTGCCGGCGGGCACCCAGCGCAGTATGTATTCTGCTGCATATTTTGCGAGCGCTAAGCTTTTGAGCGTCCTATTCAACGTCGACAACACAAGAATACCATTTGGTGCGAGATGCTGCGTTAGGCCGGTAATAAATGTCGGGATATCCCTCACATGTTCCACGACTTCTAACGCGAGGACGGCATCAAAACACCCATTTAAAACGTCTGCATCTTCCGGTAGGCCGACACGATAATCAATTGTTAGTCCAGATTTCGAGGCGTGCTCTTCAGCAGTTCGGATATTTTCCGGGGAAGCATCTAAACCCGTCACGTGGAAACCCAGTCTAGAAAAGGGCTCAGTGATCAGGCCGCCGCCGCATCCAACGTCGCAAAGACTGAGGCTTTTGAAAGGTATGTCTTGGTTTAAGGGCCGGGAGAAGTGACTGGAAAGCAAATCGGCGAGAATACGCATCCGCGCTGGATTGAGATGGTGGAGCGGTGCAAAAGGCCCTTCAGGGTCCCACCAACTGTTAGCCTGGGCTGAAAATCCGTCGATTTCGGCTTGATCGCGCGATGTTTTTACTGTTTCTGCCAGATCAATCACATTTGTCTGTGCCATATTATGTCGTTCCAAAGATAACGCCTTTCTTGCTTGGGCAAGGGGCTTTCAGTATGTATACGCCGCTCACAGTGGTGAGAACGAACTTTACTTCAATAGCAAATTGTAGGGCGGTTGGTCACGGTCGCAATGCCCTCACACAATGAGGTGGTAAGTTCGGAGGTGCGATCGGTAGTAAAGCTGCGGTTGAAGTAGGGTGAACATGCGGATTGTTCAAAAATTTGGCGGAACCTCTGTTGCGGATTTAGACCGCATTCGAGCTGTGGCCGCACGTGTTAAGGCTGAGGTTGATGCGGGGCACGAAGTGGCTGTGGTCGTTTCGGCGATGGCAGGAGTGACCAATCAACTGGTTGAATACTGTCGCGATGCCTCAGTCATGCATGACGCGCGCGAGTACGACGTTGTGGTTTCTACTGGAGAGCAGGTGACCAGCGGGTTGCTCGCTATTGTGCTGCAAGGCATGGGGGTTCAGGCTCGCTCATGGCTGGGTTGGCAGATTCCGATTAAAACCGACAGCGCACATGGTAAGGCTCGGATATCAGGAATCGAGACTAAGGAATTGGTGGCACGGCTGGAAAGTGGTCAGGTTGCTGTTGTGCCGGGCTTTCAGGGTGTCGGAGATGATGGCCGCGTCACTACATTAGGACGGGGAGGATCTGACACGACGGCGGTCGCGTTGGCTGCCGCTCTTAATGCTGATCGTTGCGACATTTATACTGATGTGGATGGTGTCTATACGACTGACCCGCGCGTTGTGCCTTCGGCGCGGAAGCTAAACAAAATCACCTATGAAGAGATGCTAGAAATGGCGTCTCTTGGTGCGAAAGTATTGCAGACGCGATCTGTTGAATTGGCGATGAACCATCATGTGCGTTTACAGGTGTTGTCATCATTTTCAACAGCCCCTGGAACCCTTGTATGTGACGAGGACGAAATCGTGGAAAAAGAAGTTGTCAGCGGCATAGCGTATAGCCGTGATGAAGCGAAAATAACACTTGTTGGTGTCGAAGATCGGCCTGGGATTGCCGCTTCAATCTTTGGCTCCTTGGCAGATGCAGGTGTCAATGTGGACATGATTGTTCAAAACGTGTCGGAAGACGGTTCGACAGACGTCACTTTCACCGTTGGCAGGGCTGATGTTGATCGGGCGAAGAGCGTTGTTCAGAAAAATGATGCCATAACTTGCCGTGAGGTGCTCACAGACGCACAGGTGGTCAAAGTCTCTGTAATTGGCGTAGGCATGCGGTCTCATGTTGGGGTTGCGAAAACCATGTTTGAAACGCTTGCCGCCAAAGGCATTAACATCGCTGTGATTTCTACTTCTGAGATCAAGATCAGTGTATTGATCGCTGAGGAATATGCAGAGTTGGCTTTGCGTGCACTTCATGCGGCATTTGGCCTGGATTCAGAATGAGATCGGACTTCGATCATGGATAAAAGCATCGTGCCAGGGCATTTAAATGATCTCTGGTCGAGGGGAACAGCGTTCCTTGGTTGCGAGCACGCGATCATGTGCGGTGCCATGACTTGGGTCTCAGAACGTAATTTGGTGGCGGCCATTTCCAATGCGGGTGGTTTTGGCGTGATTGCGTGCGGGGCGATGACCCCTGACCTGCTGGATGCAGAGATAAAGGCGACGTTCGAGCTAACCTCTAAGCCTTTTGGGGTCAATCTCATAACCATGCATCCTGACTTGCCCAAGCTCATTGATGTGTGCCTCAAAAACAAAGTTTCTCATGTGGTTTTAGCAGGGGGACTGCCTTCTTCTTCGTCTATTAAAGCGCTGAAAGAAGGCGGGGCGAAAGTTATTTGTTTTGCGCCAGCGTTGGTCATTGCAAAACGATTAATAAAATTGGGAACTGACGCGCTGGTGATTGAGGGTTCTGAAGCGGGGGGGCACATCGGACCCGTCTCTACCAGTGTATTGGCACAGGAAATCCTGCCCAACGTGACGGACGTTCCGGTCTTTGTTGCCGGTGGTATCGGGCGGGGCGAAGTCATCGTGAATTACCTTGAGATGGGTGCTGCAGGTGTTCAAATGGGGACGCGGTTTGTGTGCGCACACGAAAGCATTGCACATCCGAATTTCAAGAAGGCTTTCCTGCGGGGAAATGCTCGAGACGCGATGCCGACGGTACAAATCGATAAGCGCTTTCCGGTCATTCCTGTACGCGCGCTTACAAATGCAGGTACGGACGAATTTATGGCCACGCAAAGGGCTATGATTGAGAAGTTTGTCGCTGGTGATATTGAGCAAGCGGCGGCCCAGCTTGAAATTGAGCATTTCTGGGCGGGGTCTTTGCGTCGAGCTGTTATCGATGGTGATGTTGAACGCGGTTCCCTTATGGCCGGTCAGAGTGTTGGCATGGTAACGCGCGAACAATCGACACAAGACATCATTGACGAGCTCATCGACCAAGCAAATTTAGCACTCAGAAAAAGAAATTCCTAATGCCTGGTTTTGCAGCCGACGACTCACGACGTCTCTTGGCGCGTTTGAGATCGGTTATGTCCGGCAAGGGTTCTGCTCAATTAAAACTAGATAAGACCGCCCGTATCATCGCGGAAGGCATGAAGGTGGATGTTTGCTCCTGTTATGTTTTGCGGGCAGGAGAAGTGCTAGAATTATTTACGACACATGGTCTGGACCCAAATGCTGTTCACGTTACCCGGCTGCGTGTGGGTGAGGGTTTGGTTGGGGAGATTGTATCGCAAAAGCGACCTTTGGCACTTGCTGATGCCTGGTCGCATCCTCAATTTGTCTATCGCCCAGAAACGGGGGAAGACTTTTTTCGCTCTTTCATGGGTGTGCCGTTGGTCCAAGCAAGTCGCATAGTTGGCGTTCTTGCGGTTCAAAATAAAGAGGAACGAGATTTTGATGATTGGCAGGTCGACACTTTAGAGACTGTCGCCATGGTGATCTCAGAATTGCTTGCCGCAACTGAGTTGGTAAAGCGTAGCGAAGTCGTTCCGGTACAAGGGAATGCAGTGTTGGCGCAGCGCATGGCTGGCTTGGCGCTTCACGGCGGCATTGGGATTGGCATTGCGGTTATGCATGCTGCTGAAGTTCGTATTGGCCGACTCTTCAGTGATAATGCTGATGCCGAGAAAGCGCGTCTTCATGCAGCGCTTGCTGATCTGAAATCAGATATCGATCATTTAATTAAAGCGTCAGAGGTTAGAGACTCAGGCGCGGCCACAGACCTGGCCGATGTTATCGAAGCCTACAGTATGATTGCTGCGGATGGCGGCCTTATTCGTAAAATCGAGACAGGCATTGATGGTGGTTTAACTGCGGAAGCAGCAACCCAGAAAATGCATGAAGATATGCGTCGACGGATGCAGCAAATCGGTAATCCTTTGATCCGCGAACGTGTCCTAGACCTCGATGATATGGTGCGGCGTCTGTTGCGTGTTTTGACGGGGAGCGAGCAAGAGACTGATATCCCTGACGATGCAATTTTAGTGGCGCGATCACTAGGGCCCGCCGAGTTGTTGAGCTATGACGCGACCAAACTCAAGGGCCTGATATTGGAGGAGGGCTCGCCGACAATGCATGCGGTGGTGATTGCCAGAGCCTTAGATATTCCTGTTGTCGGTCAGGTCAAAGACGTCATCAACCGTGTAGATGCCTTGGACTCCCTCATCGTTGATGGCGAGAGCGGCCAAGTAATTCTGCGGCCTGTATCTGAACTACAAGAACTTTATGCTGAAAATGCGAGCGCGTTAGCACAGCAAAAACGGCAGTACGCTAATGAAATAGATTTACCAGCCCGAACGCTTGATGGCGTTGACGTCGCGCTGTTGTTAAATGCCGGATTAGAAGTTGATGTGCCCGTCCTGAATTCTACGGGTGCTGAGGGAGTGGGCCTTTTCCGGACTGAATTGTCCTTTCTTTCAGCAACAACCTTGCCGACCGTCGTAGAGCAAGAGGCATTTTATCGACGCATCTTAGATGGGGCTGGAGATAAGCCGGTAACGTTTCGTACGTTAGATGTTGGTGGAGATAAAGTCTTGCCGTATTGGCAATCCTTAGGAGCTGAGGAAAACCCTGCCATGGGCTGGCGCGCCATTCGTATCGGCCTGGATCATCCCAGTTTGCTGCGGGGCCAACTTCGTGCGCTGTTTGGCGCGGGTGAGGGGCGAGAACTACGTATTCTCTTCCCCATGGTGACTTCAATTGCAGAACTTGTTGCGGTGAAGGACATTCTGAGTAAGGAGTTTTCGCGCTGCCGTGGAAAGGGACTGCGTGGACCATCAGATCTGAAGGTGGGGGTTATGATTGAAGTGCCTGCGTTGCTCTGGCAGCTAGAAGACTTGATTAAAGCAGTGGATTTCTTATGCGTTGGGACAAATGATTTGTTACAGTTTGTTTTTGCTGCTGACCGAAGCAACTCCCGTCTTCAAGATCGTTACGACGTTTTATCACAGCCATCTCTGAAACTTCTCAAATCCATCGCGGATGCGGCGAATAACGCAGATATCGAAGTTACAGTTTGTGGTGAAATGGCGGGGCGTCCACTTGAGGCCCTCGCTTTATTAGGTTTGGGCTTTCGCAGGCTGTCTATGGCGGCGGCTTCAATTGGCCGAGTCAAACGAATGGTGCGTTCTATCGATGTCGGTCAAGTGGCACCCCTCATTCATGAGGTGTACAATGACCCAAGCCGCAGTTTAAGACCTAAACTGCGGTCTTTTGCTATAGATAACAGAATTATGCTGGCCTAAGCCGCAGTTAAAACAGACAAATATCAAAGCGGCCTAGCTAATTGTTCTAATAACTTCAATATGTTAAAATTTTCTAGCGAAAAATTAACCTATGGTCGTTACATTCTACACTTCTCATGGTGTTGCTGCGGTGGGGAGAGAATTGCGTGGCGACTTGGCTGTCAGAAGACCTTAAGTTTTGAACAAAGCAGACCCCTTTGGCGAGATGTCGTCTCGTGAAGAATCGGCAACTGGTGATGAACCTGTCGTGGCTGAACCCTCGAAGCGTGAGGAAGAGCCAGTTGAGGCAGATCATGTTGGGGCGCTGTTGTGTGCGACACGCATGCGCGCCGGCGGAGATCTGCAAGAAATCGCAAAGGTTTTACGTATTCGCTATGGCTATCTTGTCGCCATTGAAGACGGTCGGCATGAAGACCTTCCCGGTTCAGCTTACTCTATAGGATTCATTCGCGCATACGCAGACTATCTGGGTTTGGATGGGAACGAAGTTGTTCGCCGTTTACGTGAAGAGACAAACGGAACAGTTACAACAGCGCGCTTCAAATTTCCCGCGCCTAGTGGTGAAAGCGGTCTGCCGAATGGTGGGGTGTTAGCTATCGCGGTCGTCATGGGCATGGTTGTGTATGGAGCGTGGTACACAATAACCAATGCGGATCGAGATGCTGTGGACCTTATTCAGGAAGTGCCTGACAGGTTGGCGGGCTTAATCGATGCTCAAGATCAAGATGTGGTCGATGGGCGGGGCTTTACGAAAGAGGATACAGCCTCTCTATCACGCACAGATGACACTGCTGCAGCCCCCAATGAGCCGGACAATGAGACGAAATCAAGTGATGTCGCTCTTACAACTTCCCAAGGCGAAGGTGAGATTGAAGCGCTTGATGAGGCCGAAATTGTAAATGAACCTAATGTTGATGTTGATGCAACGGGGATGTCGGCAACAGCCCGAGCCAGCATAGAATCAGCTGAAAGTGCTGAAGTGTCGGCAGAGGTGGCTTCTGCTGACGTAAAAGCCGAGGTTAGCGTGCAGTCCCAAGAAGCAGCAGACTCTGGAGGGCAACAGACACTCAATCCAACTGAATCGACAGAGTCAACAAACCCTGTATCAGAGGGTGAATTTTCTGAAGTTTTGGATGTGCCTGTTGAATCTGAAGCAACACCCATTGCAGTTGAAGAGACTTCGCAACTTGCAGCCGTCGAGCCAATTGAAACTGAAACTGTTGAGCCTTCATCAGCGACCGCCCCAACCGTTACCGAAACGAATGAGTCCTCGTCTCGCGGAACGGCTAATGATTCAGCGGTTATTGAAGATACTGCAGTAGCGACCACATCAGCCGAGACGACATTTGTTGAGCCAGATGTGTCACCAGTTGAAGCGACCGTGGTGTCAGATGACGCTAAAGTAGAGGTCGCAAGCGAAGGGGGGGATCAGACACCCTTGCCTGGTCCAGTTGATTCCATAGATAAGGCTGAGATTGCCGAGGTTGAAACTGCTGCATCAACAGAATCCACTCTCATTGAGCTTCGGGCGAAATCAGATAGCTGGATTCAAGTTAGGGATGGTGACGAATTGTTGCTGACCCGGTTGCTTCGGGAAGGCGAGGTGTATCGTGTTCCAGATCGTGATGGGCTCACTTTAATGACTGGAAATGCAGGCGGGTTAGAGGTGTTCGTTGGCGGAGAACAAGTACCGCCCTTGGGCGATAAAGGGGTCGTGCGGCGAGGGGTTCCATTGAATGCTGAGCGTCTCAGGACGGGCGTTGCTCCCGGCTAACCCCACATTCATGCAGATGATTTCTATTTCTTAGCTTCTCTGTTACCGCCTCTGGTTTTGGGCTATAAACACGCTTACAACGTTCAAACCGGTTGAATCCAAATGGCGAGTCATGAGCCTTAGGCCCTATAGAGATATTCATCGTCGGAAATCCCGGCAAATTCGCGTCGGGTCCGTTCTGGTTGGCGGTGATGCGCCAATCTCAGTTCAATCCATGACAAATACCCTTACGTCTGACCCACAGGCCACGATAGCTCAAATCCGGGCTCTTGAGGACGCCGGCGCAGATATTGTTAGGGTGTCCTGCCCAGATGAGGACTCGACAGCGGCCTTATCGCAGATCGTCAAGGCAGTGTCTGTACCTATTGTTGCAGACATTCATTTCCATCATAAACGGGCCATTGAAGCCGCAGAGGCCGGTGCTGCATGCTTGCGCATTAACCCGGGTAATATTGGCTCTGAAGAACGTGTGCGTGATGTCGTACAGGCAGCAAAGGACAATGGCTGTAGTATTCGCATTGGAGTGAATGCGGGAAGCTTAGAACGTCATCTTCTGGAAAAGTATGGAGAACCAAATCCTGAAGCTTTGGTTGAAAGTGCGCTATTTCACGCCCGTATTTTAGAAGACCACGATTTCACTGAGTTTAAAATCAGTGTCAAAGCTTCTGATGTCTTTCTTGCCGTTGCCGCCTATCAGGGTTTGGCAGATCAATGTGACTACCCGCTGCATGTTGGGATTACAGAAGCAGGTGGATTGCGATCAGGGACGGTAAAATCTGCCATCGGTATGGGCAGTCTTCTCTGGGCTGGTATTGGGGATACGATCAGAGTTTCTCTGTCCGCTGATCCTGTGGAAGAGATCAAAGTCGGTTTTGATATTCTTAAGTCGCTCGATTTGCGGCATCGCGGTGTTAGAATTGTCTCCTGCCCATCCTGTGCGCGGCAAGGCTTTGACGTTATCAAAACAGTTGAGACCCTAGAGCAACGCTTGGCGCATATTTCGACGCCGCTGTCCGTTTCTATTATCGGGTGCGTGGTCAACGGCCCAGGAGAAGCCAAGATGACCGATTTTGGCATTACGGGAGGTGGCAATGGGTCACACAAGGTCTATATTTCCGGGGTGGCTGACCACAACATTACCGAAAATGAAAAAATGGATCATTTGGTAAGGTTGATTGAGCAAAAGGCTGCGGAAATTCAGTCCGCTCAAATTGACACACGTGTTGTCTCCGCTTCTGCAGCGGAATAGCAATCGAATCTCACATTTAAGCTTATCAAATCTTGAGGACTATATTCTGTGACTAATCTCCAACCGGTTCGTGGTACGCACGATTTGCTTCCCGAAGAGCGACGACGACATCGGTATGTGGAAGACTTGTCGAGAAACATTGCGGTTCTCTATGGGTTTGAGGAGATTGCGACACCTGTTTTTGAATTCACCGAGGTTTTTGCGCGCACGCTTGGTGACACGTCAGATATTGTTACTAAAGAAATGTACACGTTTGAAACTAAGGGCGGTGAGAGCATTACTTTGCGTCCTGAAGGCACCGCAGGTGTGGCGCGTGCCTTCATTTCAAACGGTTTGGCACAACATAGTCCGCTGAAGTTTTTTTATAACGGCCCCATGTTTCGGCATGAGCGCCCACAAAAAGGCCGCCAAAGGCAGTTTCATCAGATTGGTGTGGAATTGATCGGGGTCGAAAGCCCTCAGGCGGATATCGAAGTCATCGCGTTGGCGCAGCAAATTCTAGATGGTCTAGGGCTGTCAGAATACACGACACTTGAGTTAAATTCTTTGGGTGATGTTGAAAGCCGCACTGCTTTTCGCGACGTGCTTACCGCATACTTTCAGTCCCATGAATCGCATTTGTCATCAGATAGCAAGGCACGTCTGGCTAAAAACCCTCTTCGCATTTTTGACTCAAAGGATGATGAGGATCGGAAAATCGTCGCCGGGGCTCCGAATTTTGCAGATTATCTGAATGACAGCTCAAAAGAGTTTATCGATACCGTGCAGCAAGGTCTGAGTGATCTTGGGATTGATTTTGTTCGTAATACAAATTTGGTACGCGGTCTAGATTACTATTGCCATACCGCTTTTGAATTTACGACAACGGCACTTGGGGCACAGGGGACGGTTCTTGCCGGTGGCCGCTACGATGGCTTGATTAAACAGATGGGTGGTCCGGCAACACCCGGCGTGGGTTGGGCGGCAGGCATTGAGCGGTTGGCAATGTTGTCAGATCGACAAGCAGCCGTTATCCGTCCCGTTGCTGTTGTTCCTGTCTCCGCTGAACTGCTGAGTCAGGCGCAGTCTATGACTCAAGCGTTGCGGAACACTGGTCTGTCTATTGACTTGGCCTTCTCAGGAAATATGAAGAAACGCCTCAAGCGCGCTGACAAAGTCAATGCATGCGCTGCTGTGATCATTGGTGAGGATGAACTTAAAGATGGTAAAGTTGTTCTGAGAGACCTAGACAGCGGTGAGCAGGAGGTTGTCGCCGTTGATGCGATTGCAGATATCTTGCGCAGTAAGACCTACGGTGTGTAAGAGAATCAAATGAGTTTTGAAGAGAATTTGACGCAAATTGTTCGGCGCCATGATGAGATACAGTCGCGCTTGGCGAATGACCGGACTCTTGATTCCAAGTTACTTTCTGAACTTGGCAAAGAGCTCTCAGATATTACGCCAATTGTCGAAAAAATACGCTCTGTAGAGCAGCTCCGCGATGAGATCATCGAGGCGCAGGTGATCGTTCAGGAATCTTCTGGGGACAAAGAAATGAAAGCCCTCGCTGAAGAAGAGTTGAATCAGCTTGTGGTGCGTATGCCGAGGGAAGAAGCTGAGCTCCAGTTCATGCTGATTCCAAAGGATGCTGATGACGCCAGAAATGCCTTGCTTGAAGTCCGGGCTGGCACGGGGGGCGAAGAGGCCGCACTTTTTGCAGCTGATCTATTTCGTATGTACGAAAGATATGCAGCAGCAAAGGGTTGGAAATTCGAGGTTATGGACCTCAATGAAACGGGTATCGGTGGTTTCAAAGAAGCTATCGCTACCATCACCGGAAAAGAAGTTTTTGGGCGGTTGAAATATGAATCCGGCGTGCACCGAGTCCAGCGTGTGCCATCGACAGAGTCTGGAGGGCGTATTCACACATCTGCGGCAACAGTGGCGATCCTCCCTGAAGCAGAAGATGTAGATATTGAGATCGACGCTAAAGACTTGCGGGTTGATACCTATCGCGCGCAGGGTGCTGGTGGTCAGCACGTCAATAAAACGGATAGTGCAGTACGTATTACACACTTACCAACAAATACCGTGGTGCAATGCCAAGATCAGAGCTCTCAACACAAAAACCGCGCCAAAGCTATGAAAGTCTTGCGCGCCAGACTCTACGATAAAGCGAAGCTGGAAAAAGATAATGCCCGAGCAGCTGATCGCAAAGGCCAAGTCGGCAGCGGCGATCGATCAGAGCGCATCAGAACATATAATTTTCCGCAAGGCCGCGTGACTGAGCATCGAATCAATCTAACGCTGTATAAGTTAGATGATATGATGCAGGGTGGGGCACTTGATGAAGTGGTTGATGCTTTGACCGCAGAGGATCAATCGTCGAAGCTTGCAGCAATGACAAAGTAACAGCGGGGTATGTGAATGCCACGGTCTGTTACTCAAGTCTTACAACAAAGTGTAATGATGCTAGAGGCAGCGGGAATCGAGGATTCGCGTCTGGATACGCGTCTGCTTGCCGCTGCCGTGATGAAGATTCCCCAGGCTCAGCTATTCTTCCGTACAGAAGCAATGATGCAGGACCACGAGTATGATCTCTTTCAATCCTATCTATTGAGACGCATAGATTTTGAACCGGTAAGTCGTATTCTAGGACAAAAGGAGTTTTGGAGCTTACCGTTTGTGGTTACGCCGGACACGCTCGACCCCAGACCTGACTCAGAAACTGTTGTTGACGGAGTATTGCTAAGGCTGTCAAAGCAAAACCGAACAGCTTCATACATACTTGATGTTGGGACTGGAACAGGTTGTTTGTTGCTGGCGCTGTTGAGCGAGTTTGAGTACGCGAGGGGGGTAGGTTTAGACCTCAGCCCAGGCGCTGCGAAAACGGCTTCGGAGAACGCAGAAAAACTAGGCTTTGGGTCTCGTTCAGCGTTTGTTGTCGGTGATTGGTTGGCAAGTTTAGACGGCAGATTTGACGTTATTGTGAGTAACCCTCCTTACATAGCCGAAGAAGATATTGAACGCCTATGTCCTGATGTTCGAAACTATGACCCGAGCCTTGCGCTTAGCGGTGGGGTTGACGGCCTCAAGGCGTATAAAAAACTAATTCCAGATTGTTGGCGTCTGTTGTCAGATCGTGGCATTTTGATGCTGGAGATTGGTCAGGGACAAGAAAAAGCTGTGACAGCGATTCTAATGCAAGCAGGACTGTGCGAGATTGAACTGCACACTGATCTTGCTGGAATAATCCGTTGTGTTTCTGCCACAAAACACTAACGAAAAAAAAAGGTTGGAAAATTCAACCAAGCTGTCTACCATCAAATTAACAACGACGATTTAGATTACATTGACTGTAAGTCATTAAGTCAGATTGTTGTTTTAGAACGGCAGGGGCCGTTCACAGTCAACTCCCTAAAGACGAGACCCGGGAGCCGCTGGTGGGATTATTTCCGCAGCGGTTATGGCTGAATTAAGAGGAAATCGCTCCAACAACTTGGCTTAAGAGTCTATGTCAAAAATGACCGGTTCTAAGGGACGCGGACGCAACCGCAATAACGGTGGAAAGCGTCCTCAGGGAAGAGGTGGAAACTTCGACTCAGGCGGCCGTAATCGCGGCAACGCCCAACAATTAATGGATAAATATACAGCGCTGGCACGTGACGCCACTCAGCAGGGCGATCGCATTGCGGCGGAGAATTATTATCAACATGCGGACCATTACTACCGGGTTGTCAACGCGCGCAATGAACAGCAAGAAGCCCGCCGTCGGACTCAGAACGGTAATGAGAACGGAAACACTTCTGACTCCGCGCCCGTTCAGAATCCCGGTCAAAACTCGGATCAAAATTCCGGTCAAAACCGAGGACAAGAGCACGGTTCGACTCAACGTCCTGTCGATTTAGGTGCAAACCAGACAAATACAAATAGAGCCACCGCTGATTTAGATGATGCGACTCCTAAAGACGATAGATCCGAAAATATAGAGAGTCAGTCAGAACCCGCAGTTGCTAAGGCGGAGACTGTTCAAGAGGCGTCTCCTGTAAAGAAACCTCGCAGAGGGCGTCCTCCTAAGAAAGTTGCAGAAGAGTCTAACGAATCTCCAGCACCAGAGGCTGCTGAGTAACGTCCACTTCCCGGCTTTCAGTGTTTTAAGCTGATCCCTGCCCAGAATATTTTTCACTTAATCTTGCAGGGATGCGATGTGTCCCCAATATTAGTGTCTAAGCCTTATAATGAGGGTCAATAATCTTGCCTGATTAGGGAGATTTTGGCTCGTCGCCAAGATTGGACTTAGACCTATGAATATTGATTCTTTAACCGAGCGTTCTAAAGGGTTTCTCCAAGCCGCTCAGACCATCGCACTTCGGGATAACCATCAGCAGGTTGTACCCTTTCACCTATTGAAGGCCCTGTTAGACGACAATGAAGGGCAAGCTTCCCGTCTTATTGAGGCGGCTGGCGGACAAGCCAAACGCGCTCTTGACCTTGTTGATCGGGCACTCGGTAAACTGCCGAAAGTAGAGGGTTCTAACACCCAGATGTACCTGTCGCAGGACCTGGCTAAGGTCGTAGACCAAGCAGGCCAATTGTCGAGTAAGGCAGGAGACTCTTTCGTAACAGCAGAATATCTTCTTCTCGCTCTTGTGTTTGACGCGGCTTCGGATGTTGGAAAGGTTTTGGCCGAGTGTGGTGTCACTGTCAAAGGTATGAATTCAGCTATAAATGATCTGCGAAAGGGAAGAACAGCAGACACTGCTGGCGCTGAAGACCAGTATGAAGCGCTCAAAAAGTACACACGCGATTTAACGGAAGCGGCTCGCAAAGGAAGTCTTGATCCGGTTATAGGGCGTGATGAGGAAATTCGCCGCACCATTCAAGTTTTATCGCGACGGACCAAAAATAATCCTGTTCTTATTGGCGAACCAGGCGTAGGTAAAACGGCCATAGTTGAAGGCCTAGCGTTGCGCATCATAAATGGTGATGTGCCAGAAAGTTTGAAACAGAAGTCCCTTCTCACGCTCGATCTTGGATCGCTAATTGCTGGCGCAAAGTTTAGAGGAGAATTTGAGGAACGATTAAAGGCTGTTTTAAACGAAGTGACTGCTGCGGCAGGACAAATTGTTCTCTTTATTGATGAGATGCACACTTTAGTTGGTGCGGGCGCCGCTGAGGGTTCAATGGATGCGTCTAACCTTTTAAAGCCAGCGCTAGCACGCGGTGAGCTACATTGCGTTGGGGCGACAACGCTTGATGAATACCGTAAGCATGTCGAAAAAGATGCAGCGCTTGCGCGCAGGTTCCAGCCGGTTTTTGTGTCTGAGCCTACAGTCGAAGATAGCATTTCAATTTTGCGTGGCATCAAAGAGAAATACGAAATGCATCACGGTGTACGCATCTCTGATGGTGCCTTGGTAGCTGCGGCAACTCTATCCAACCGTTACATTTCTGATCGATTTTTGCCGGACAAAGCGATTGATCTGATGGATGAGTCGGCGAGCCGCCTCCGTATGGAAGTTGATTCTAAACCGGAAGAACTGGATGAGCTTGACCGGAAGGTTGTTCAGTTAAAGATTGAGCGTGAAGCTCTTAAAAAAGAGAAAGACAGTGCATCGCAAGACCGGTTAGAGAAGCTTTCTGCAGAATTGGAAGAATTGGAGGCCAGTTCTGCGTCGTTAACTGAGCGGTGGCAAAATGAAAAAAACAAGCTAGCGGATGCGACGAAAGTCAAAGAAGAGTTGGAGCAGGCAAGGCTTGAATTGGATACGGCCTTACGTGGCAGCCAATATGAGCGTGCTGGCCAGCTTCAGCACCAAGTCATTCCAGATTTGGAACAAAAGTTAGTCGAAGCGGAGCGTCATGATGGCTCGGCTGTCGTGACTGAAGAAGTTACAGCAGAGCATATCGCTAATGTTGTCTCGCGGTGGACTGGGATTCCCGTTGATAAGATGCTTGAAGGTGAACGGGATAAGTTGCTTCACATGGAGCAAGCCATCGGGAAACGTGTGATTGGTCAAGAAGAGGCCGTGAGAGCAGTCTCGAACTCCGTTCGTCGTTCTCGCGCTGGCTTGCAGGATCCCAATCGCCCCATTGGATCATTCTTGTTTCTTGGTCCTACGGGTGTTGGAAAGACGGAATTAACCAAAGCTCTGGCAGAATTCTTGTTTGACGACGAGGCGGCTATGGTCCGTATCGATATGTCCGAGTATATGGAGAAACACTCCGTTGCTAGGTTGATTGGTGCTCCGCCGGGATACGTTGGCTATGAGCAAGGTGGCTCTATCACAGAGGCCGTCCGTCGGCGTCCCTATCAAGTTATTCTGTTTGACGAAGTAGAGAAAGCGCACCCGGATGTTTTCAACGTATTGCTGCAGGTGTTGGATGACGGTCGTTTAACCGATGGGCAAGGGCGCACGGTTGATTTTCGCAACACCCTGATCGTTATGACGTCAAACCTTGGGTCTGACATTCTAGCGGCTCAAAGTGATGGTGCGCCGCCAAACGAAGTGCGTGACGATGTTATGAATGTGGTCCGTGCAGCGTTCAGACCTGAGTTTCTTAATCGACTCGATGAGATTCTGATGTTCCATCGCTTAAGTCTGAGTCAGATGGGTGGGATTGTTGACGTCCAAATCGCGCGCCTGGCCTCAAGATTAAGTGATCGTGAGATTATCCTCAATATTGACGATGCCGCAGCCGAGTGGCTTGGCCGCCATGGCTATGACCCCGTATACGGGGCGCGACCTCTCAAGCGTGTGATCCAGAGATATCTTGAAAACGTTTTAGCGACACAGGTGCTCAACGGCGACATTCATGATGGAGCGACTGTGAATGTATCCGTTGAAGGCGATGGTCTGGCTATCAACGGAAAAGTTATTTCAACTGATTCCGCGTGATATATTCCGACGACGTGGTTCTTATTTTAGGGTTAGAATCACGTCGGTTGCTTCAAGAGATGCGATGTCACGGTTTGAACTCAGTCTCAACCATTTCTGGTCAGCTGACGCGCGTGCGCGTTGAAAGTTTTTTAGCTCGTCGCCAGATAATATTTTAGAGGCTGGGAAGCGAACTTGCATGGGATTAACCTGAGCACCGTTTCGCAGAACTTCGTAATGAAGGTGAGGGCCTGTGGAGCGTCCGGTCGTGCCGACATAACCAATCACTGCGCCCTGACGCACACGGCTGCCAACAGTGTAGCCTTTAGCAAAATTATTCATATGTGCGTATGCCGTTGAGAATCCGTCACCGTGACGGATGCGAATGTAGTTTCCAAAACTACTCCAGCGCTGGCGCTTCTCAATAACACCGTCACCGGCCGCATAAATTGGTGTGCCTCTTGGTGCTGCGAAATCAACACCACGGTGCATCTTGGTGTAGCCCAAAACTGGATGTTTCCGGCGACCAAAGGATGAGGATAGTCTTGCGCCATTGATAGGTGTGCGCATCAAAGCTTTGCGAATACCTTTGCCTTCTTCGTTGTAATAGTGCGTTTCGCCATCGCTGTGTTCGAACGCGTAAATTTTGATGATTTCTCCACGCAGTATCATGGCGGCGTATTCAATGTTGCCATTAGCAACAACCAGACCCTCGTTAGTCACATCTTGTCCAAACATGATTTCGAAGTGGTCGTTGCTTCTAATGTCACGTTGAAAATCAACATCGTATGAAAACAGACGAATCATATCTGCAAGCACAGGTGCGGGAACACCTTGATCAATGGCGGCCTGATAAAGGCTAGAAGAAATAGTTCCAGCGTAGGCTTGTGGTACGACTTGCGTTTCAGCTTTCAGAGATAAGCCTTCAAAAGCGTCTTCAGCGGTGCGCAGCGCAATCACATCTAAACCGGGCGATACGGAAATTCTCATGGCGTCGAGAGCCGCGTTCTTTTTAGAAACGTAAACGCGTTGTCCAACGCGAATGTCACGCGGGTCGTATACCTCGGTTAAAGCAGAGACGGCTTTATGTGCTTCTGGTCCCGTCACACCACTCTTCTGCAACAACCCAAGCAACGTATCACCACGCCCGACCAAGAGTTCTGAAGAAACAAGTGGCAGTGCAGGTGTGGTTGTGACCGACAGCGGAGCAAGCCTTAACGACTCTGATAGCTCTGTTGAGTTTAATTTTTTTTCTAGGCTTCGTGTTTCAGAAGATAATCCTAAGGCCGAAGCTATATCCGACTCCGTCGAGTGATTACTTTGGCTACTGAAAGCAACAAGTGCCCCAATGAACGCTCCGGCACAGGTGTACCACATCGCGTTCGGATGCAAACCGATCCCCATATTGCCCCTTAACGTTATGCGGTTCTCTGTCAATCTCGGTCGTTAGTCTTTATGAAGGCTCAAGTCCTGCATGGTAGCAGTTGCTTAACCAAATCAGCTACAAGCCCTTGATTCTTAATGGAAATATGATTCAAGACATTCATGATGTCAATGTTTCTCAACTTGTTTTTCTACTGTGCGGCATTAGTTGATCATTGGTTTGGTAATGTACTGTTACTGCTGATGAGCTTCTGCATACCAGCTAAAGGCAACATCAACGCATCGTTTTTATAGTAGAGTCCATTGACAGACATAAAACTGACGCTTATGTACTGTCGCTCGCGCTGAATATATCTTGATATGTTCCTTAAGCGAGTCCAGTGCCTTGATTTTACTGGATAAATTAAACTTCAAATCTGGGCTTGACGCAGGGAAAGTCACCCTGTAGAACCCCGTCTCTCTCGCAGGGACGGGCCCTTACGGACCCCGGTTTGCGAGACCTTTTTTGAGGGGCTTATGGTTCGCCAAAAGCTTTTTAACAAAGCGCTATTTGACATCGTGAAGAGATCTCGAAAGGGATGCGTAGGCGGCGGTTCGCTAGTTCGGACGTTGTCAACGCATCTACGCAACACCAAATAATTTTGTGTGAAGTGTTTGTGCAGGAAACAACTCCAATTCAACTTAAGAGTTTGATCCTGGCTCAGAACGAACGCTGGCGGCAGGCCTAACACATGCAAGTCGAACGATCCGTGGTCTTCGGACCACAATGGATAGTGGCGCACGGGTGAGTAACGCGTGGGAACATACCTTGGAGTACGGAATAACCAATGGAAACGTTGGCTAATACCGTATACGCCCTACGGGGGAAAGATTTATCGCTCCAAGATTGGCCCGCGTCTGATTAGTTTGTTGGTAGGGTAATGGCCTACCAAGACTACGATCAGTAGCTGGTTTGAGAGGATGATCAGCCACACTGGGACTGAGACACGGCCCAGACTCCTACGGGAGGCAGCAGTGGGGAATATTGGACAATGGGGGAAACCCTGATCCAGCAATGCCGCGTGAGTGAAGAAGGCCCTAGGGTTGTAAAACTCTTTCACTGATGAAGATGATGACGGTAATCAGAGAAGAAGCCCCGGCTAACTCCGTGCCAGCAGCCGCGGTAATACGGAGGGGGCTAGCGTTGTTCGGAATTACTGGGCGTAAAGCGCACGTAGGCGGCGTATTTAGTTAGAGGTGAAAGGCCTGGGCTCAACCCGGGAACTGCCTTTAATACTGATATGCTTGAGTACGGGAGAGGGTAGTGGAATTCCCAGTGTAGAGGTGAAATTCGTAGATATTGGGAAGAACACCGGTGGCGAAGGCGGCTACCTGGCCCGGAACTGACGCTGAGGTGCGAAAGCGTGGGGAGCAAACAGGATTAGATACCCTGGTAGTCCACGCCGTAAACGATGAGTGCTAGATGTCGGGGGGTTGCCCTTCGGTGTCGCAGCTAACGCGTTAAGCACTCCGCCTGGGGAGTACGGCCGCAAGGCTAAAACTCAAAGAAATTGACGGGGGCCCGCACAAGCGGTGGAGCATGTGGTTTAATTCGAAGCAACGCGCAGAACCTTACCGGCCCTTGACATGGGAAGTTTGATTACCAGAGA
>JAVJSV010000002.1 GCA_040219235.1 Rhodospirillaceae bacterium | reverse complement strand
CTTCTGATCGTCAGGCAATTGATTTCGCTGACCCGGATGATGGATTACGGGCGAACGTCAAATTACGTGGTTCGCTCGCAAATGAATGGGTTTGGCGGCATTATTGGGGAGATGTTCTAGCCGTGCTTCCTGAAGGAGCGCCGGTTCCCATGTTTAAGTTTCAGGGTCTCATTAAGGCCAAATGGACAAACAATGGCGACGGCACTTACACCGAGCTTCTATATGACACATCAGCTTTTCTGGACAAAGACAGTGAGGAAATCCTTTCTGGTTTCAAGAACCCGATTACTGGACAATCCAATGAAGTCATCCAGGTATGGGATGGGCCTTCTTCGACGACGCTTACTCGAAACGGCCCCGTCTATCCTTGGACACAGTCGCAACCGACAGAGCCGGTCGTGCTGCCATGGAATGTCATTGATGGGCATGTATGGCTAACAGAAGAAGCCGTGTTTGAGCGGCCCCATCCACTGCAACCAAATGAATGGCCCTTAGCGTCATCGGGAGAAAAGACTGTTTCCAGCATCAATCTGACCTTGTCCGGTCGACTTGAAGACCTGGAGAATGCAGAACTGATGTCCGCGCCTCACGATATGAACTGGGTATCGATGCGATCCTGGTTGCCGTGGCTATTGATGGGTCAACGTCCAGGCTTACTGATGACACGTGGCATCGGACGTAAAATTTCTGGACCTGATGCCCTGCCTGTCAAGATGTTGGAGGTTATTGAGCGTCAGCAACCCAACTATCTGACAAGCGAAGCGCCTTGGGACAAGCCGATGAACAGCTGGCAACGTTATTCTGAGATGCGGCAGCCGATAAAGTAACTGATCGCTCAGTGCATAAAGCACGCGGCTTATTTTTGTTTGAGAGAAAAGGTTGGGTTCTGAACGATGAGTCTTTTAATTTTACAGATAGCAGTTTTTGTAAGGTGCAGGGCACGTATCCTAATTTGTGTGCTTGCTTTAATCGGTTTGTCTACACCGGCTGCTGCGGCCGAAGTTGAATGGCGCTTAGCCCATTATCTTCAAGAGGAACATTTCTTTGCGGCAGGTTGGTTGTCGGATTGGGTGAAGGAACTAGAACGCCGAACAGATGGTCGTATCAATATTGAGGTACACCCCAACAACTCATTGCTGAGATTGGCAGCGATCGCGCCAGGAGTGCGTGACGGTATTGCCGAGGTTGGTTTCGGACCTGCACCAGAGAGCCCCACCTTAGACCTTGTTGAGCTACCATTTATCGCCGACTCAGCGGTTCATGGCACGCGAATCGTTAATTCACTCCTTCAAGATCAAAGTTTGCTGAACGTCGATTTGACAGGACTGCATGTGGCAGTGCTGCAAACGAATGCACCTTCACTAATCCATACGAAAGATAAGCCAGTTCGCGTGCCAGCTGACCTAAGTGGGCTCAAAATGCGCGGCGCAACGGACTACATCCGTGACATTCTGAGCGTTTTGGGATCAGAACCCGTTGCAGGTTATCTCGCACCACAAGTTTATGGATTGCTAGAGGCTGGCACAGTGGATGGAACGATATGGCCTTATGAGGCAATGCGTATCTTCAATCTCGGTGAGCAAGCCAATTATCATACGGAGATGTACTTCTTTGTTTCTGTTCTTGGGCTTTTCATAAATGCTGAAGCGCTCAATGCTCTACCGGATGATCTTAGAACAATCGTTGTTGAGATGTCAGGCTCTGATGTCGCGCTTAATGCCGCCACAGAATGGGATAAGGAAGAGCAAAGAGGGCGGGATAACGTCATTGAGTTGGGCAACACAATTATCGTACCTACGCCAGAAGAACGGTCCGCCTGGCGTGAGGTGGCGCAGCCCTTAATCGACAAGCGGCTCAACGAGCTTAGTCAATCTGGTGTGAATGCCCAACAGCGATACCGGGAATTACTGCAAACGGCTGAGTCCCTCAGGATAGAGTGAGGCACATCACTGGCAGGTATCTCCTAGTTCGTTGATGAGTCCTTTGAACAGTTAACTTCAGTGCCTGAATAATGCACAGATATTTGCGACGGTGCACCTTCGGCGCTGACAGAGGCCAGGACGCTCGGTAACTCTTCGTCTAAGGGGTCTTGATTGAGTACGGTTAGTCTAGTGGTTTCCATAATTTCACTGTCTTCTCCGACGGTCGGTCCGCGCAGTAATTCAAGGAAGAGAGGCGGGGTATTGTCTTGCTGAGCTTTAATCTGAGCCACGCCGCCCCGGTCATGTACCTCGGTCATGGTTGTAACGGGAGTTCCGCCGTCTTGAATTGTTGCCATGCAAGAAAAGGTATTTGCCTTGTAAAGCCGAAGATGAGACTTGTCGTATCGCCCAGTGACTAGGCTTCCATCATCATAATAGCCGTTATCATAAACCCACAGCTCATTTGGCGATAGAACCCACTCCGTGTGCCACGTCATTTGTTGATTTTCCCGCGACATCATCGTGCACGTGCCATCGTTCATTGTTCCCTTAAGCAGGGATCCATGACGACGCCAATAAAAGTTGCAGTTGCCCCCAAACCTTGTATCAGGTCCGATTGTCTTCCACATGTTGGGGTATAAGTGAGCATCGATATAATCATCCGGGTCTTTTATGCGGCGACCATTAAAAGTGACGCCATTATTCTCTTCGTCCATTTCAGTCAGAAAAACGACCTGTTGAATGATGGGTCCGTCTGAACCGCCAGCCCGTATTTGAGAATAGAATACGTATTCCCCCAAGTGCGGTGCGTCGATACGGGCGAAAACCCGGTATTGGTGACTGTGCTCTCCATCAGGAGGTGCGCCGTTGGCCCGCTCATAGGCGATTTGCGGCATTGAGTCATAGTTACCAGGGATCCAAGCGGAAACGTCTTGCAAAACCTGCTGTAGTTCCGGTGACGGTGCAGCGATTGCCGATGTTTGCGACATAATTAATGTCACGAGCGCGAAAATATTGAATCTAGGCTGGTGCATGGTCTTTCAATTATAGCGCTTGGACCTAAGTTAAGCCTACAAATTTATAGTTTCGAACGAAGACTGTTGCCGTAAGTCGATAATTATGGGTAGTCTTATACCACTAATATTGGGGCTAAGGGATTCATGAAGACGCGCAGTCTCACATTACGTTTGATGTCGATGATGGTTGCTGTGAGCTTCGTCTATGCGCCTTTGAGTGGCGTGATTCCTGGTTGGCTTGGATTTGATAGCGGCCCCTACCATGTTCACTATGACCATGTTTTTCAGGGTGCAGGCGATCATCACCACTCGCACGGTGATGAGCACTATCAGCCTATTTTAACCGCTGATTCGCAAATACATGATGAACGATTTGAGTCTGATACCGAACAAAATGGACAACATAGCCACGGTCCTCATATGCATTTCATTGATGTGATGCACTCTGCCTTTACCCTTTCATTGCCTAGCTCTTCTCACGAGCTAGCGAGGATCAGCAGAAGCCAGCAGCCGGAGTATCTATTCCCGGCTCCCCTGTTTAGGCCACCGCAGACTATTGCATGACCTGACCCCCGCTTAAGCGGGGGATGGCACCCTATCTTCGCCTCAAGTTTCTTTTGTGTTGGGCTTATATAGCGCCATCAATTTCTTATCTTTTATTTATTAGCTATGGAGAGATGGATGCTTCGTATCCTCTCGTATGATTACGCGATCATTGGCATTCCTGTTGTGCTGACTGCTTTTCGCTTGGCCTTTTTTGTCAGTATTTACAGTCTAACGCCCTATTCTGTTTTGGCAGATCAACTTGAGGCACAAGAAGTTCAAGTCCTCGCCACATCAAACAATCTTGCGCAAGCGACCGATCCAAATGGTGCGACGGGTAACGAACCTGATGTCACTCTGCGAAACGTCATAAAGAGAGTTTTGCAGGACAATCCAAAACTCAGAGGTAATGACATAGATATCGCTATTCTAGATGCACGCCGTGAGCAGGCGGATCAAAGGCCAGGATATGAAATTGAAGCAGAGCTTGAGGACGTTTTTACAACCGGTCGACCTGATTTCGTCGATTCATGGCAGGCTACCATCCGTTTGGGCACGGTCTTGGAGCTTGGCCAAAAGCGCGAGCGGCGCACGTCAGTCGTAATACGGGAACGTGAAAGACTTGATGTTCTGCTTCAGGCCCAGCAATTAGACGTCATTTCTCAGGCAGCCCGTACTTTTGTTGAAGCATTATCGGCGCAAGAGCGGACTCTTCTTGCACAGCAGCAAGTGGAAAACTACACGGTATGGGCTTCTCGAATTAAAGAAAGAGTAAAGGCTGGAAGCGCTGGCGCTCTGGAAGAAAGCAACTCGCGGCTTCGGTTGGTCCAGGCCCGCCTAGACCGACGTCAAGCTGAGCTTGTTCGCCAACGCGCCCGCACGATTCTAGTGTCCTATTGGCAAGGCCACCCAAGCGATATGGGTGTTCTTCTAGGCAATTTTTATGAGATACCGCCTATTCCTGAACTGAGTGACCTACAACGCATGGTCAGCCAGAATCCTGATCTTGTATTGTTCATGTCTGATGAACGAATTCGAGATGCTGAGTATCAACTTACGCGGGCTGGATCGACACCAGATATCAACGTCTCTGCTGGTGTGCGTCGTCTTCAACCCGACAGGTCCTTTGGGCTGGTCTTTTCAGCATCCATCCCATTCGCGACCGGGCCTAGGAATCGCCCGTTTGAGCGTGAAGCGGAAGGGCACGTTCGCAGAACCCAAATAGACTTAGCTACTAAACGTTGGGAATTGGAGTCGACTCTAGCTGAAATGCATGTCCGGCTTACAACAGCGAAAGAGACGTATGCAACGCTTAGCGAATTGGCGTTGCCGGAGGCTCGGAAGGCTGTAAGCATCGCTGAAGAAGGATATGAACGTGCTCGATACTCCTTTCAGGAGTTGTCGCTCGCGCAAGAGCAGCTTATCCAAATTCAATACGCCATTCTTGAAGCAGCAACCGAATACCATCTCATTTTTCTAGAACTTGAGCGGCTAACGGGTCAGTCAATGACGTCTTTGGCATCTTCATCGTGATGACAGGAGTAACTTCCATGGCAAGACAGACTTTGGTGATCGTGATTATGATCGCCTTTTCATTCCTTCTCGGATTTACAATTCTAATAATATCACCTGGTGAAAGCGTGGGTCTGGGCGAGGCTGTCGCTGAAGATGCTGAAGAGGATTATGAGCGAGGCCCTAACGGCGGGCGGCTGTTAAGAAATGGCGCGTTTGCTCTTGAGGTTACGATCTTTGAGGGTGGAGTGCCGCCGCAGTTTCATCTGTATCCATATGAATCTGACCAGCCCATTGATCCTGTGCTGGTCAAGACAACAGTCGAATTGTCTCGGCTGGGCGGGGTTATTGATCGCCACGACTTCACGGCGAATGAGGATCATCTCGTCGGGTCCGGAATTGTTTACGAGCCCCATTCTTTCGAAGTGACTGTATCCGCTCAGTATAATGGGCAGTCATGGAATTGGACATATGAGTCATTCGAGGGAAGAACATCGATACCTGATGAGGTCGCTGAAGCAGCGGGTGTCGAGACTGATCTTGTTGGTGCGACGACGATAGAAGAACTCATCACACTGACGGGCGTGACTCGGATCGATCCAAAACGAATGGTCAACCTCAAGCCTCGTTTTCCTGGAATCGTACAAAGTTTGCGCGCCAATATCGGAGAAAAAGTAAATCGAGGTGATGTACTTGCTGTCATTGAGAGTAATGAAAGTTTACGCAGCTACGAGGTTCGGTCACCAATTGATGGAACTATAATTAATCGCGCAGTTGGCGTGGGAGAGTTCGTTGATTCTGGCGATATTTTTCAGGTTGCTGATCTGTCAACCGTGATCGCCGAACTGAACGCGTTTCCCAGCCAGGCGACTCAAATACGTGTTGGCCAGTCAGTGCGAGTATCCGCTGCTGGTGGCGGCATAGCAGG
Organism: Rhodospirillaceae bacterium; assembly: GCA_040219235.1. Lineage (NCBI taxonomy): Bacteria > Pseudomonadati > Pseudomonadota > Alphaproteobacteria > Rhodospirillales > Rhodospirillaceae > Rhodospirillaceae bacterium. The sequence goes on along the minus strand of JAVJSV010000002.1, from coordinate 125,172 downwards.
AGATGGCACGATCATCTTGTTAACTCCAGTAGCTGACGCAGGCACACAGTCCATCGGTGCCTGGGTCGAGTTAGTAAATAAAGATATGTCATGGCGGCCAGGGATGATGGTGCGCGGTGAGGCCATTGTTGGAACGCACGAAGTTGAACTTGCCGTCAAGAACGCTGGGTTACAGAGATTTCGCGATTTTACTGTTGTCTATGCAAAAGTCGGGAACACTTATGAAGTCCGGATGCTTGATCTTGGTCGCGCCGACGGAACCTGGACCGAGGTGTTGGGCGGTATTAGACCCTTAGAAGAATACGTTTCTGCAAACAGTTTTCTAATTAAGGCTGACGTCGAAAAAGACGGCGCTAGCCACGACCATTAAGGGGAACGTTATGCTCGAAAGAATCGTCTATTTTTCGATACGGAACCGCTGGCTGGTCTTAGTAGCTGTAATCGGCGTTTGTGGGCTGGGTATTTTCAACTTTCAGCGGCTTCCAATCGACGCTGTGCCCGATATCACCAATGTCCAAGTGCAAATAAACACTGAAGCACAAGGATTTTCACCGCTCGAAGTCGAACAAAGAATCACGTTTCCCGTAGAAACCGCTATCGCGGGACTGCCAGCGCTTGACTATACGTGGTCCATTTCTCGTTACGGTTTGTCCCAGGTCACAGTTGTTTTTGAAGATGGTACGGACATCTACTTTACCCGACAGCTTGTAAGCGAGAAGCTGCAGGAGGTGCGGAGTCAGCTGCCTGCAGGAATTGAGCCCGCCATGGGACCTATCGCCACTGGTCTGGGTGAGATCTTTATGTATACGGTCACTCCTGACCCAAAATTTGGGGAGCAGGGCCCGAAGCTTTTCCCCCCCAGCGAGCTGCGTACGATTAACGATTGGGTTGTTCGGCCACAGCTAAGAACCGTGAAAGGCGTCGCTGACGTTAACGCGGCTGGAGGATTCGTGAAGCAAATTCATGTTGAACCTGATCCTAGCCGCATGATGTCTTTCAATCTAACTATTGCCGATGTCATGGCTGCGCTTGAAGCGAATAATGCAAATGTGGGCGCAGGGTATATCGAACGGAGGGGAGAGCAGTACCTTATCCGGTCACCTGGACAGTTCGACACTCTTGAAGATATCCGGCGTACTGTCCTTGACTATAGAGATGGCAGTCCTATCCGTGTTGAGGATGTTGCACGAGTAACTTTTGGTGAGGAGCTCCGAAATGGCGCAGCAACTCAAAACGGAAGTGAAGTCGTGATGGGCACAGTGTTCATGCTTGTCGGAGAGAACAGCAGGGACGTATCAAAACGTGTCGCCGCTAAGGTCGAGGAGATTGCCGCCAGCCTTCCTGACGGCGTTGTTATTACTGCCGTGTATGATCGAACCAACCTTGTCGAGAAGACTATTGCAACGGTTGAAACCAACCTGCTTGAAGGCGCACTGCTTGTCATAGTGGTGCTTTTCTTGTTGCTAGGAAATGTCCGAGCGGCGCTGATTACAGCGCTGGTTATTCCAGTATCTATGCTCATGACAGTAAGTGGCATGGTGCAAAACCGTGTCTCAGGGAACCTTATGAGTCTTGGAGCGCTTGATTTTGGTCTTATTGTCGATGGCGCTGTTATTATTGTAGAGAACTGTTTGCGCAGACTTGGAGAAAAACAGGCTCAAAATGGCCGACTTCTGACTCGCGACGAGCGGTTTTCTATCACAGCATCTGCAACTGCTGAGGTAATACAACCCAGCATATTTGGTATCTTCATCATTACTGTGGTCTATGTGCCCATATTCACACTGACTGGTGTTGAAGGAAAAATGTTCCAGCCCATGGCTTTTACCGTGGTTGTGGCGTTGCTAAGCGCGCTTCTTCTATCCCTAACTTTTGTTCCCGCTGCAGTAGCACTTTTCGTAACTGGGCGTGTTGCGGAGCAGGAGAATAAACTCATAAGGGGAGTTCGCGCTCTATATGATCCGATTATCGATTTTGTTCTGGCTTGGCGTTTGCCGGTTATAGTTGCGGCAGTCTGTATCACGGTTCTTAGTTTTCTTCTCGCAACCCGTTTGGGAACAGAGTTTGTGCCCAACCTCGACGAAGGCGACATAGCGATGCATGCCTTGCGTATCCCCGGCACCAGTTTGAGTCAGGCCGTTGAGATGCAAGAAGCCCTGGAACAACGGATCGCCGAATTTCCGGAAGTCGCTAGGATCGTTACGAAAATAGGCACCGCTGAGATCGCGACTGATCCGATGCCCCCAAGTGTCGCGGACACTTTCATTATCATGAAGGATCGCAAAAACTGGCCTGACCCCCGTAAGCCTAAGCAGCAATTCATATCCGAATTGGAAACCGCAGTACGGCAAATACCTGGGAACAATTATGAGTTCACACAGCCGATTGAAATGCGTTTTAACGAGTTGATCGCGGGGGTTAGAACTGACGTAGCGGTCAAGGTCTATGGGGATGACTTGGATATCTTGGTTGAGACCGGTGAAAGTATTCTTGAAGTTATTGAACAAATTCCTGGAGCTGCAGACGCTCGGCTTGAGCAAGCAACGGGGCTTCCAATGCTTAGCATTGTGCCCAATCGTGAGAAACTCTACCGCTACGGCTTAGATGTTAAAGATGTTCAAGAAGTTATTAGCATTGCACTTGGTGGACGAGACGCGGGCCAGTTCTTTGAAGGGGACCGGCGTTATCCGATAATCGTTAGGCTCCCCCAAGATATCAGAGGAGATATAGATCAGATTCGGCAGATTCCAATATCGCTTTCACCAACATTGGAACGAAATCAATCGCGTTTAGATGGGCAAAATTTATATCGCATGAATACTGCGCCAAGTTTCGTTCCTTTAGGCGAAGTTGCAGACATAGAGATTGTCATCGGACCAAATCAGATTAGTAGAGAGAATGGTAAACGTAGCGTCGTCGCAACATCAAATGTGCGAGGCCGAGACCTAGGTAGCTTTGTTCAAGAGCTCCAAAAGAAGGTCGAGGATGAAGTCGATATCCCAGCCGGATACTGGGTTGGTTATGGCGGGACGTTCGAACAACTAATATCGGCGTCTCAGCGTTTACAAGTTGTGGTCCCCATAGCTTTGCTGCTGGTTTTTCTTCTTCTCTTCTCTGCCTTTGGGTCTGCAAAAGACGCTTTGCTGGTATTTTCTGGTGTTCCACTGGCTATGACAGGTGGGGTTCTAGCAATCTGGTTGCGTGATATTCCGCTGTCGGTCTCTGCCGCAGTTGGGTTCATCGCCTTATCTGGTGTGGCGGTATTGAACGGCGTTGTGATGGTGTCCTTTATTCGACGCCTGTTATCAGACGGGATACCGCTAGAGCAGGCAATTAAAGAGGGCGCTTTAACTCGCCTAAGACCAGTACTAATGACAGCGCTTGTTGCAAGTCTCGGATTCGTGCCGATGGCTCTGAACGTCGGAACAGGGAGTGAAGTGCAAAGGCCTTTGGCAACAGTTGTGATTGGAGGAATTATCTCCTCGACATTACTTACGCTAATCGTTCTGCCTGCGCTTTATCGCTTTTTTCATCAGCCAAAAGCTGAAGGTATCAGCGTGAACCGTAGCCCGAAGATAGATAGTCCACCCGGGCCCCATGGAGTACCCGGTCCAGCGGAATAGAAAATTACGTCAAAAGCTGTCTATTTCTGGGCTTCGCTAGTTCATGGCGGGCAACAGTAAAAGGCTGCATGAAAAAACCGGATGCAATGTGTCGATGAAGTTCAGTTCGAGGGCTTTTTGGGTGATTAACACAAAGGTTTACGCGCCTGAGTGTGTTTCTCCGAATAGATGATTTGAAGAAAATGTCAGTGATTGAAAAGAACTACAGGCTACCTCTTCTCTAAATTCAGAATCCTTCAGGTTGGCATAGCTAGACAACAGCCCTTATTCTTTCTTGGTATTTCGTTCAGATAGTCAGAGTTCAAGTACAGTTCTGTAAAGGTGGCTGCGCCCTCCCGCAACCAGCGTTATCTTAAGCCCGGTTCCAATTGAGCCGGGCTTTTGATTTGTTGATATTGCGAGCATTTCCGCCAATTCTCCCTTGAGATGGATGCCAAGCACTTCGCCTTGAGGAACAAGCCGTATTTCCTCGATCAACGACCGCAGTATCTCACCAGCTTCTTGCCGCGTGTCGGGAGCGTTTAGCGCGTTGGCAAGGTTTTGAACTTTATCTCGATAAATCTCAGCAAGGTTAGGATGTAACCTGACCGGCGGTGGTGGTTCGGTCTTTAATTCATCTTCCAGCTTCTGCTGTTTCTCTTCCAGCATTTCTAATTCTGACTGCAGAGATTTAGACCTGATCCCAGACTTTACCGCAGAGATCAGTTCTTCGATTTCTTGTGTCACCTTCCGTAGTTGCTTGGACAGCCGTTCACGCCGATTGGTCTCACCAGCCAATTGCTGATTAAGGTCTTGGTGATAGGTTTTGATGAACTCTTTAACCAGCGATGGCTCCATAAGCTGCTTTTTTAAGCCATCTAAAACGAGGTCTTCTAGCTCCAGGCGCTTTATCAGCAAATTGTTGGTGCATGTGCCCCTAGTTTTGCGCGTGCTGCATCCGTAGCTAGTGGCATTTACCATGCTGTATGAGCCGTCACATTCGCCGCATTTTAGGAGGCCAGAGAACAAGTAGACGGCTCTCTTGGCCCGTTCTGATCTGATACTTCGGTCAGACGTGCTCGTTACGGTCCTGCGCAACCCATTTTGTCGTTCTTTAACTGCGTCCCATAAGTGTTGCGGAACAATCCGCAAGCCGGGCACCTCTTCGATAACCCACTGCGCTTCCGGGTTGGGCCTGGCTTGACGCTTGCCGGTGTCGGGGTCTTTGATGAAGTGTTGCCGGTTCCAGACGAGACGGCCAACATAGAGATCATTGTTCAGGATGCCGGTGCCGCGTTTCCAGTTGCCATAGATTGTGGAAGGCCCCCAATCCTTTCCGCGTGGGCCTTTGACGTTTTCAGAGTTTAATTGTTTGGCAATCGCGACAGGTGATCGTCCACTCGCAAACTCTTCAAATATTCTGATGATGGTCGCAGCCTCTTCCTGATTGATAGCGCGCTGACCTCTAATCGGGTTGCCGGAGGCATCAAGCTCTCGAACAACATCATACCCAAAGCATAAGCCGCCGCCTGACCGGCCTTGCCTAACCCGCCCTTCCAGACCCCGATGTGTTTTGAGGGCGAGGTCCTTCAAGAACAACGCATTCATTGTGCCTTTCAGGCCAACGTGAAGTTCTCCAATCTCTCCTTCAGCGACCGAGAACAACCGCACGTCTGCAAAGGTGAGGTTCTTAAACAGACTGGCAATGTGCTCCTGATCGCGAGAAAGACGATCCAAGGCTTCAGACAGGACCACCTCGAACTGACCTGAGCGGGCATCCTCCAGTAGTTTTTGATACCCGGGCCGGAGTAAAGAGGCGCCACTGATCGCATGGTCTGTATAGGTGTTGGTGACCCGCCACCCCTGTCGCTCTGCATAAGCGGTACACAGCCGAACCTGATCTTCGATGGAGGCATCGCGCTGGTTCTCTGAACTGTAGCGGGCGTAAATGACGGCGCGGGTCATGGTTTTGGGTCCTCAGGCGGTGGCGTGTTTCCTCGCAACTTGGCAAGGGTGTCATGGTACTGAGTGACAGCAGAGACCATAGTCGCCTGGTTGTAATGCCGTTCTCCTGTTTTTAGAGAACTATGGCCAAGTAACCGGGCCCCAACGCGCACGTGAGCAGGGTCTTCTGTGGCCAAGGTGGTCATGGCACAGTCCCGGAAGAGGTGGGGATTGATCGGGTGGCCGAACAGTTTCTTTGTTGTGTGCACAATCTGATCGTAAACCGCCTGCTCCTTCATTGGTCCTTTGCGCACGCTGATCCAAAGCGCGTCGCTTTCGCGTCCGTCAAGCAAGATTGGGCGATAAACTTCCAGATACACTTTAAGTGGTTCGCGCAGCACATCGGCCAGCGGGAACTCCATTGAGCGGTGCTCTTTGGTCTCTTCATCAGAGAAACGCAGCCAGATCTCATCGCCGTCTTGATGCAGATGAAGCCCGAGGCGGATCATGGTCAGATTGGCGAGGCGGATGGGGTGTACAGCAAGGATGGCAACCATCAAAGCATTGCGACCCCAACAGGCCTGAATGGTGTCTGATGGCGCAGTGCTTTCTGTAACGCTTTCCAAGTGCCCAAGCGCCGCATGTAGAATCTCGCGGCTCGACAGCAGGTCTGCCGTCTTATTGCGAGACGGCGCGGCATTACGTTTGAGGCGGCTTAACATCCGACGCAAAATGGTACGGTCGATGCTCGGCCACATGACCCGGCAGGCTTCAGACAATCCCGTTAACCGGCTACAGACACTAATAGGCGCAAGGCGTGACTGAAGGCTTTCCACATAGGAGCGTAAGGTGTCTTTCTCCAAAGGCGTGGGCTGGCTGCCTAACGTGGGCGGTAACGATTGGCAGCTCAGATGTTGAAGCCACATGCCGTAATCCTTGACGATTTGTCGGCGCGTTTTTGGGGTCCATTGTGCTGCCAACCCCTGATCTGTGAACACGTCACCCGCGTCTATGGCAGACTGCAAGGCGTGCTGATGCTCACACGGCCAGTCTTCGAAGCGCAGGATATAGCGGGCTTTATCGGGACTCATGCCAGCCGCCGTTTCGGATGGGAACCGCGCCGCATCACCCGGGTGTCACGCAGACCATCACCGCCGTATGGCTCGGTATGCCCGCGTTTGTTCACCAGTATATCTTGCCAGTGCTTGACCGCTGGCTTTGCCTCCATACCTTCGTAAAATTTGTAAGTGGTGTTTGAGTCTTTATGGGCCAGAATACGGCGGGCCCCCTCGTAATTACCGGGTGTCGCTTCGACAATCTGTTTTGCCACAAAGTGGCGGATCAGATGAGGGTTTACCCTCAGGCCGCATTTGTCCCAGATCTGTTTGCTGATCTGCTTGCCTAGAGTGTCAGACCGCTTTGCTTTGCCATCACGGCTCGGGAACAGATAATCATTTGATCCCTTAAATAACCGTGGTCGGAACACCTCCAGATATTGGTGCACCATGTTGGAGACGGGCAGGGGAAAAGGAAAGTTTAACGGCTCACCATTCTTAACCTCCTGTCCGGGAATAGCGATGGACAAGACACCTTTGCAGCCTGACTTCTCCCAGTGCAGATGCTGATCCAACCGCAATGACGCTAGGTTCGCAATCCGCATGGGGGCGTGCAAAAGAAGCTCATGGGCCAGAGCTAGGCTTGCTTCATGTGCAGTTTGTCGAGTGCCATCATCCCGCTTTACGGAAAGGGCAAAGGCTTTCTTACCGGCCCAGAGCAACTTTATGACATTCTTCGGGTCATCGAACTGTCTCAGACGTTCACGGTTTTTATCGGTCAAGCCTGTGGTCTCGTGCGTCAAACGGCTGCGTATCTGTTCGATCTTCTTGAGCGTTTCAGGATCGACGCGCACGTGATACTTGGCGAGGGATCGGATACAGTCCGCCAGGCCAGAAAGTTGAGACGAGGTCTTCTTGTTGGTCCGCTGAAGATGCCAGCGCAAAGCCTCCTGGTAGTGCTCAACCAGATAGGTAAGGGTGGTGATGTCCGCGAGGGAATGGCCTTGGTGTATCAATCCTGCGGCCAACTGGCGGATCAGCATCTTAAGAGAGTGAATCGTGCGTGGCCTTAACGCTCTAGGTGGGCCGTCTTCGTCGAGCAGGTCTACATGGGTGAGCCGATCAATATATCTTGCTAAATCCTGTTGGAAGCTTTCTGGGAAAGCATCAAGGCGTTCGGTATAGAAGTCACCATAGACCGGGACTGTAACTGGCTTCTGCGGCCAGCCTTGAATAGACTTCACACAAATATTCCAGATCCGGCAGGCCGTTTGATGCTGGGTGCGTGGTTTCTTGGTGATGGCCTCCGCCTCTAGCGCTTTCAGGAAAGCAGCGAAGAACGCGTCATCAACATCTTCAGGCTTGATCCGCTGGGCCGAACAAAACCGGAAGCACCGAGAAAGGCCAGAGCGGTGATACTTTTCATCAAGCAGATCCCAAAGGGCCTGCCATTCCGGCGTAAACTCAGCCAGATATATGCGATTATTCAACAACACGCCGCAGTGCTTGAACGCAAACTTTACCGTACTGATCACGTTCTGATAGCGACGCTTGGAGATACCAGCGTGGTCAGGATGGAAATCTTCTAACGCTTTGCGCAAGAACGCAGCGTTGGCTGGCACATCGGCTGGTAACCGGTTGAGCCATTTAGGCACTTGCCTGAGCGCGGATGAGATTTCGCGCTTTTTGCGGCTGCTAAGCTGAGGGTCGCATTCAACCCGGACCAATACGTCGGCAATCGTCAGGCTGTCTGGGCTGGTAAACGGGTTTCTGATCTTACTGATTTTAACCATGAGTCATCCTCCGTAGTGCACAACGCTAAGTGACATTAAATGAAAAGTGAAGACAAAAGAGGACAGAAGTACAATATAGTGAAAATATAAAACCAAATAACGTACTAAATACTGTGACTATATTTGCACTATTGTTTGACATTATTAGACACTATTACTTGATGGTTGTCATAAGAGGTCACGTTTTGTGGGCGTTTACGAAGGCGTCTAGGTCCTTCGGATCAACCCGCTTTTGCCGACCAACCTGAACGCTACGCAGGTCCTTGTTGTCGATGAGACGGCGAACGGTGCGGGTGGAAACAGCCAGGGAGTCCGCAACCTGATCAAGGGTCAGGAGCTTGGTCGTGATTGGTGCTGGGGTGTTAGGATTCATCTGTCTGGTCTCCTGGGCTAAGAGGGGGGCTTTGAGGGATGGACTGTTGAAGGTGTTCACGCGCAGCTGACCTGGCGAGTAGTCGGGCTAACGCGGTCAAGGTATTGGGTTGGGGGTGCTGCGGCGGTTGACGAAGCGCCCCATGACCTGAGCGCGCACTCTGCCTTTGATGATCAGTAGTTTTGCCAGAGCTCACGAGGAGGTCCCAATTACAGTGACGAATGAATTGGGCTTATGGAGCGGCAAGAAGCCGGGCACATCAAACTATGCCCAGCTTCGGTGTGAATCAGGATTAAGTGACTGAATTATTTAGATAATGTGTTGGGCAAGCTAGCGACGCTGCTTAACTCTGCCCAACTTTTTTGTCCCAATTGGGGTCAATTCGATGAAGCTCCCGGCGAATTGATTCCTGCTTATCATCGTTTCCATCGTCCTTTGCCAGTTGGCGGCAAATATTAGACTTTGTCCAAGTTGGGTGTCGCTTTCTTAACGCCTTGGCATTTGTGAGCCACACCTTATTGCGTTCTTCAATATCACTGCTCTTCCGATCTTTAAGCGGAGAAGGACGTTTTTTGAGTTCTATAAGGATCGGAGGGCTGGGAGTGGGGTTTGTCCAAAATACTGGGAACGGTCGATTAGCTTGGTCTTCGCTACAATAAGTCCGCAACCATTCACGTCCGATGATCCACGAGCCCGACCAATGTACCTCCAAGTCGTCATCCTGTGCTCCAGTGCATTGAAACATAGTTTTAATGTGGCTTGGTGTGACCAGATAGCCGTCGCTCCGAAAAACACCATGCGGTGTCAGCCACTTCTGCCGTCTTGGTAACCGCTGCGGTGACTGTTCGAGAGCAGAAATGATCGAGCGACGCATGGGTTTGAGTTCAACATCACTTTCTGTCTTAGACCATTCTTCGAGAAGGTCGCGCAGCGCTAACGCAGGAAGGTCTCCCTTTAGGCCAATGTCTCTCCACGTTGTGGAAAGCGTTTCTGCATAGGGTTCGGGTTTGAAAAAAGCTTTGAATGACTGAAGCGTTTGCTGATCAATTTTGATGAACCCGTCGTGAGTAACGTTCTTTGAATCAAGATAAGTTCCAGCAGAGGTGTTGTAATCTAATGACAGCGCGGTGCTTTCAAACAAAGAGGCGAAGGTTTTTCTTTTGATGTCCGACGTGGAAGGAATAGCTGGCCAAGTAGTGCGAGGAATTGGCGTCCGGCCAATATCTGACTCTATGAACGCGAGAAGATGCCCAGATTTAATTCCGTGCAAAACATGACGCCAGACATCACGAGACATCTCCCAAGCAAGGTAGTTGCGATCTTTGCGATCCGGCTGAATATCACGCCAGTCAGTGCCAAGTTTATGCCCGATCTGCGACACAGCTTGATGAAGTAATAAATGATCAGCCATTTACGTAGACTGCCAGAAACCGAGAAAACAAAAAAGTCCATGGGAGCTTGCGGATGAGGTAAAGAGAAGGGACACCCCAATACTTCACATTTCTGGTCTGCCGCACGTCAAAGGCAGCAAGTTTACCCGCCAATTTTTCGAATACCTGATCTAGATGACAACACCATTTAATGTAAGGCGTGTTTTTGCTCCAGCGTTGACACCGCTACCAGAACGCAGACGAGGAGAAGGGCGAAATACTGGCAGTAAGGTAAACGTCATGTGCCGCCGCCTTGAGGTTGCGGTCTACGTCACGTATTATAAGGATTATCATTTTACTTTTCCTGGTCCGGAGTGTGCTATGGCACTCGCCAAAATCTTTGCAACTGTTGCCGTCATTTGCGTCACGCTTGCATGCGCATCACCCCATGCCGAAGATTTCTCCGTCGTCGAAGCCACTATTCCGCAGATGCAGGTCGCGCTGGAAGAAGGTCGGATCACCTCGCGCGAATTGACCACCCAATATCTCGTCCGCATGGGTAAGTACGAGAACGAAATCAACGCGAGCCTCGCGGTCAATCACGCCGCACTGGAAGTTGCCGATGAACGCGATGCCGAACGCAAGGCTGGCCAGGTTAGGGGGCCGCTGCACGGCATTCCTATCGCGATAAAGGACAACATCCACACCATCGATATGCCAACGACGGCCGGGACCTTGGCGCTGGAAGGCTTCTTCCCGCCTTACGATGCCACCCTGGTGGCCAACCTGCGCGAAGCCGGGGCGATCATCCTTGCCAAAACCGTGCTAACGGAAATGGCCAATTGGATGGTCCTCGGCATGGCCAACAATTACTCCGCTATCGGCGGTCACGCCTTTAATCCATATGATATCCGTCGCGAACCGCGTCCGCCGTTTAACGACGGTCGCGGCGTTTTACCAACGGGCAGTTCGTCGTCGGGTGGCGGCACCGCGGCTAGCTTCTGGGCCGCCAATGTGGGCACGGAAACGACCACATCCATCATTGAGCCAGCCTCCGCAAATATGCTGGCCGCCGTCAAACCGACGGTCGGACGGGTGAGCCGCTGGGGCGTGATCCCCGTGGCGTACGATCATGACACTGCTGGGCCGATGGCGCGCACCGTCACGGATGCTGCCATCATGCTCGGGGCGATGGAAAGTGCCACCCCCGACCCCAATGACCCTGCCACCGGCGTGTGCGATCCACCGCCGGGACGCGATTACACGCCATTCTTAGACAAAGGCGCGCTCAAGGGCGCCCGCATCGGTGTGCCCCGCGCCTGGTTTGTCGAGCCCCACAAGTTGCCGCGGGCGGATGAACCCAGCGGTGGCCTACCGGAGGATCAAGTAGCGATGATGAACGAGGCTGTCGCGGTCCTACGTGAACTTGGTGCCACGGTGGTTGATCCTGCTGATATTCCGAGTGCCATAGCCGAAGCGTGGGAGGATAATGTCCTGGTTCGCGGGTCGTGTTCACCCGGCCCGCTGTTCAAAGGCGAGGACGATGAGTGCTCGGTGGTGCTCAAATACGGCTTTAAGCGGGACATCAACGACTGGCTGGCCAGTCTCGGACCAGCGGCTCCCGTTGCGACTCTCACGGAGATGCGGCAGTGGAATATTGACAACGAAAACCTCGGCACGCTGCGCTACGGTCAAGGCTCTATGGACATTTCAGATGAGATGGATCCTACATTGGCGGAAGATCGCGCCCGTTATGAACAGGACCGCGCAGATGATCTTCGTCTCGCAGGGGCCGAGGGCCTGGACGCAGCGCTCGAAAAACACGGCCTCGACGCGGTGATTTTCACAGGTCGCCGCAGCACCAGTTTTCTGGCCAAGGCGGGCTATCCGTCCGTCACCGTGCCGTTCGGCTTGGTCGCCAACGGCGGCGGTTTCCCAGACGGGTTCGAGCCCAAGCCCGCACCGCTTGGCATCACGTTCAGTGGCACGGCCTGTAGCGAGCCGCGCTTGCTGGCGCTGGCCTATGCGTTCGAGCGGGCGACCCAGCGTCGTGTGCCGCCCGAGCTCGGATACCGTGAAGGGCTGGCCTTGCCACGTTAGGCGGCATTGGCGAGGATCACTGCTTCGGTGATCCGCTCCAGCGCAACCTAGCTCCAGTATAAGAAGCAAATATCTCACAACAATCGCGCAGCGCAACTGCACGATCTGCCTTGAAGTTTCTAGCGTTATCTAGATGTCGTTCTTTGTTTAACGTCTTTATTTTAATCAGGCGAATTTTCCATTTTGTAATCACCCCACTCGTCAACTAGCTCCGTCCAGGAGTCGAGATTAAAGATCTGCGGATGACGCCGTTCAAGGTCGGCCCGGGCGAATGTTGGAATGTCATCTACACCAGCGATCTTTTTACCGAAGCCACGCCCCCAAGAGCGCCCCGGTGTTTGCCCCATGCGCAGCCATGGTGACCATGATGTCATATTTTGTAACTGTATATAGGCTGGTGCTTGAGAAATGTCCGGGTTCGTCACTTCATTGACTTTAGCCATATAAATGTAATGTGAATCCCAAAACGCTTCCGCACCGGAAGACTCTTTGGGCCATTCGTCGGGCTGAAACGGATTAGGGTAGGAAAAGGCAGATGCCTGGAGCATAAAGACACTGTCGTCGATGAACTGATAGTTCAGTGGTTCCGGCTTGACTGTGGCTTCGGCTCCGGTGGAAATCGAACCGTCCTTGGCGATCGTCAAACTCAGCGGTCCGCCGCGGAAGTGATGGGCCTTAATCCGTTCGCCGGTGATTGGATTGTCCCAGTAATCCAGAGGTTCTTCCGTATCGAATTTCGACAGCGTACCGCACTCAAAGACCTTTACTTTGAATGAGCCGTCAGGCTGAGGATCCCACCGGCGGATGTTGAGATTGTTCATGGTATAGAGAGGAATAAGGTTACCCTCATGAGGATAGGCGTAGAAGTGGATGCGCATAAAGGTGTGCACGTCTTCCGCCGCAGTCGAGCCCATGATTTTAGCGCGAGTGCGCGCACGGACCCCTGGCTTATCTAAATCAATAGATGCTGCCGAAGCTGGTGAAGCGCCGCCTAGCATCATTCCGCCCATTATTGAGCCGCCGAGCATTCCTCCTCCGAGCGTCATTGACTCACGCCGGGTGATGTTCAACTTGTCCATTATTAATCCTTTCACGGTCCATTGATCTAGTAACTTGTGTGTTTCATGACAAACGCTTTGTTTTCTGAAGCACTTGTGTATGAATTATTTACTGTCGGTTATTTGCAGCATCGGTGCGGCGTTCGAGCTCGGACTTGTTATCATTTAGGCCAAATAATTGCTTGCCCCAGAGAGTACCGTTAATATCCCACTGGAGCGCTCGATGAGCCCCACCAGCCAATGTGTCTGAAAACGATGTATGAGCGGGATTGTCGTCGGACATGCCCGGCGCCCATCGCTTCGATCACTCGCGTTGCTGCTCGCTTCGCTAGTGTTGTAACGAACGCGCAGTTACGTTTTATGCGCAATAGTTCTTCCTCATTAATTTCTCGATCATCGTCGGCAGCCTGCCACAGGCAGTGTCAGAAGAAAATGGCTTGAGCCGCCGGTTAGAGGCTCGTAGCGTCCTCGGATGAAAAATCCATTCAAATACTTCAAGACTTCGCCTGAGATCATCAAGTTAGCCGTGATGATGTATGTGCGTTTTCCTCTTTCTTTGCGGCAAGTCGAAGACCTCCTCCATGAACGGGGGGTCGATATCAGTTATGAGACGATCCGTTACAGGTGAACAGGTTTGGCCCTTTGTTTGCGGCTGAGGTACGAAAGAAGCGTTCTGCTCAGATTACATCCCATACTCAATGGCGGTGGCACCTAGACGAGGTTTTTGTGAAGATAGGTGGCCGGAATTTTTATTTATGGCGTGCCGTAGATCACGAAGGCGAAGTCCTGGAGTCTTTTGTCACCAAGAAAAGAGATCGGAAGGCAGCGCTTCAGTTTTTGCGCAAAATAATGAAAAAGTACAGAAGCCCAAAAGTTATGGTCACCGATAAGCTTGGGTCATATCGCGCTGCAATGAAGGAGTTAGGTATTGATCATCGCCAATTAACTGGTCAATGGCTCAACAATCGGGCTGAAAACTCACATCAGCCGTTTCTACGACGAGAGCGAGGGATGGCAAAATTCAGGAGCACCAAATCGCTTCAGAAATTTGTCTCCATTCACGCTTCGATTCACAATCACTTCAATCAAGGCCGACATCTAAATAACGCCAATACCTTCAAAACTAATCGTGCAGCTGCTCTGCGCGAATGGCTAAACCTAGCTGCCTGAACGACTAGGGTTTTGGCATCTTATTGGGTTGTCTGCGTTAATCTGACAGTACCCTAAGAGGCGTAGACCGGCAGCTCAAGCCATTTTCCTCTGACACTGCCGGAGGGACAACTCGGTAGTCGAGTTTTGGTGACTAGTACAGAGACACAGGCACTCTCCCTCTGCATAAATGCTTAGGTTTGAACGGCTAAAACGCTGTTACGTGTAGGAACTGAATCCAAAGGCAAGCTTGTGAAATTCACAGATGTAATGCGTCAAAGTCTTTTAGATGTTTTGCGGATACTAGGGCTGTCACAAGAGACGTCGCGGGTCGAGACTATGACAAAACTTTGTGAGCGTTTGGTGTCATCTTGGGGCGAAAAATCAGGTGCGATCTTAGCAGATCAAATTTTGTCCCTCTACGCTGAATGTCTACCTGATGAGAAACAAGAATTCTATTTGTCACTGAGTTCAGAATTTTATCGTCCAGACAACGATTCGATCGACGCCGCCCTAAAAAATTATCAACAGAGTGAATCTGAGAGAAATCTACAAATCCTTCATCTTGCGACAGAATCTCGGCGGCAGATTTTAATCCGGCGACTTAATCATGGGGAGGACGCCACGCGTCGACTAATCAGAATGCGTGGAGACCTTCTCGAGCTAGGGTCAGAAAGTGCATACTTTGAAGCTTTAGACACTGACTTTTCGCGCATATTCTCTTCCTGGTTTAACCCTGGTTTCTTGGAGTTACGAAAACTAGATTGGGATTCGCCAGCCTCAATTCTTGGGAAGCTGATTCAATATGAAGCCGTCCACGCTATTACAAGTTGGGAAGCCCTTCGCCTCCGAGTTGAGCCTCCAGATAGACGGAGCTACGCTTTCTTTCATCCACGTATTCCTAATGACCCTCTTATCTTCGTTGAAGTAGCGTTAACTTGTGACATGCCCGCATCAATTGAGCCTTTGTTGTCCGAAGAAAGGACTACAACAGTAGAAAACGAATCAACGCACGCAGTTTTTTATTCAATATCCAGTTGTCAAGCTGGACTGCATGGTATTTCCTTTGGCAATACTTTGATCAAAAGCGTTGTCGCACAAATGCGTCAAGAGCTGCCGCAACTGAAAAAGTTTGTAACATTATCGCCCATGCCAGGTTTTGCAGCTTGGGTGCGGAAAATGGGCAAAAACTCCGATACCCACGACACAAAAAATCTAGTCTCATTAGCGGCTGAGTATTTAACCAATGCAAAAAACGGTAAGGGCGAGGTATTAGACCCGGTCGCACGTTTTCATCTACACAATGGTGCACGGCTCGAAAGAATTTGTTTAGATGCTAATTTGTCGACAGCTGGCCAAAAAAGTTCATTCGGCGTGATGGTCAACTATCTCTATGACCTAGAGTATATGGAGCGTAACCACCTTAGACTCTTAAAGTATGGTCAAATTTCCACTTCCAGAGCTATAAGAGCCGATGGTGATTGACTAAACCATTCTGCACAGGTTTCGGGAAATCTAAGATTCTTGCGATAGGCGACCGATCTCATTGGCGGCCTCTTGCAGTCTTGTTACGTACTTCTCAATTGCTTCACTCATTTTCATTGCGCTAGCAAAAAAGACCAGTGCAACAGCAGCAACGGCTACGTCGTTAACTAGTACAGGTACGGCAATGCTTGAAGTTTTGCCAGGTTCTCTTGATAGCATCGTTCTATCAAAGGTCGCGTAGCCCAGGTCACGAATCTTTTCTAGACTGTCGATCCTCTTGGCTAGAGCAGTGCCTTTTGTACTAGATGCGGGATGGTGATCTTTCAGACCAGCTAGGATTGTATCTCTTTCGTCTTCATTGCAAAATGCTAGATAAGCTAGTCCAGATGCGCACTCGGTCAATGGCAAGGTAAAGCCGGCGTTATAATGCGATAAGACTAGGCTCGTTTCTCTGTGAGTTGACTGCTTGATCATCATTCTGCCGCCAACTCGGATTGCTAAGCTAGTTGGCCAATTGAGGGTTCTTGTAAGTTCTGACAAAACGGGGCTAGCAGATTCAGCAAGTTGGTCATCCTCTTGGAAGCCAGAAGATAGCGTGAGCACCAAACCAGTTGGGTAGTATCGCTTGGTGCTGGGGGTTGCTTCCACCAGACCTATCAAGGCCAAACTTTTTACGAGCCTACCAACTGTCGGGTAAGGTAGGCCTGAGAGATGTTGAAGTTGGAGTAGGGTGGGGCCATCTTCGCGATTTATGTACTGTAATAATTCAATGGCCCTGGAAACAGACCGGACCGGAAGATCGTTGTCCATGATAGACCCTAATGGATTGTCTAGTATAGTATGATTGTAACGTGTTCCAATTGTTGCACATCATATGGTTCTTTCAACTGAATCCTATTTACCTGATCTGGGCTGCGCATCAACAAGAACAAAGGCTATTCTGCAAGATTCTGTGCCGCGATTGGACCAAGCATGATTGGTTAGACGTTGTATCACAACATCTCCTGCCTTTAGATCGACTTCTTCCGCATCCAAAATCAAAGTTATCCGGCCACTAATAACAACGGCATAGTCCACCGTTTCTGTTTCATGCATTCCTGGATGAGGCTTTTCTGCCTGGGAGTGCGCACCATCTTCTTTCAGATAATCATATGAAGGGCTTGGGTTCAAATTTTCTGGTGGAAACTCTAAAATCCGAAAGATAGTCCCCGACGGTGAAGGTGGGATGCCGTAATCTAAATCGCCCATGTCTTTATCGTCATCGCTGGCAGCAATAGGCATCTCTGTGCTTGACCAGAGCAAAGTCGTAGTTAGTCCTGATGGTCGCTGTAGACTTCGTGGTGGTGTGCCGTCAGAAATGACGACGGATTGATTATTGTCGTCGTGCCCTGTTACGACCCTGCGAATGTGGTTCATATTTCTGCGTCCAAGTTATGCAAGCCAGCATGATATTTCACTAAAAAAGACCACGTCATTCTCCGTGTTTTTGATAATCCGTACAGTCTTCAAGTGCTGCAACTCGCCTGCCGAACTTTGCCAATATATTGGGTGCGCTTGCTTAATCCCTGCACTATCCAAATTGAAAGAAATTGAGCTGGAATTATTCTTATGACTAGTCCTAAGGAAGATGCGGGTCAGAAGGCTGTTGTAACTCAACCTGGCGATAGAATGACCGCGCCTATGGGAGACACGCGTGGCCACGGTGTTGTTACTCAACCTGGCGATGGAATTAAGTACTGGCAACCCGTGCCAGCTAATGGCTTTTCTGAGGCGATGCTGCCTATGGAAGCTATACACTACCAAGGCTTTTCAATGGGATATCAAACCATCGCTAATGGAGGTCGCGTGAGGCGGCACTCACATCCCGCGCAAGTGGAGTTGCAAATTTGTTTTAGGGGAAAGGGAAGCGTTTACGTCAATGGTGAGACGCACCCGCTACAGTCCGGCACTTCATGTTTTCTAGGACTTGATGTGGAGCATGAAATTTTTGCAGATAAAGGCGAGGACTTAACCATGTTGTGGGTTATCTCGCCGGGGGGCTTAGAAAACTTTTTTGAACAGATCGGTCGAAAAGTGCAAGACGGAGAGGGGGCGCCGGATCCATTTGATAGGCCTGAAGATGTATATGAGATTGAACGCTCGCTTGGTACTGAAGCAAGTTAACTGAGTTTTTATCTGCAAGTCCAATTTTGAAAAGATAGAAAAAGTATGCCTTATGCGAGCATCGGTGATGCTGAAATTTACTATGAGCAAGCTGGCACGGGTGAACCGTTATTGTTTGCTTCGGGCCTAGGGGGGACGGCTGACTTTTGGGATAAGGTAAAGCCTTACTTTGCTGAATTCTTTCAAGTCACTACCTTCGATCATCGCGGTTGTGGCAAAAGTACGAAATCTGATGTTGAGTACACTGTAGACAAGATGACATTGGACGCGATCCAGTTGCTGGATGCCCTCGGCATTGAGGCCTGTCACTTCATTGGACACTCAACGGGGGGGGCAATGGGGCAGATCGCCGCCCAGGACTTTTCGAGCCGGGTCAAAACCTTAACTCTAAGTGCCACGTGGGCTGGCTATGACGCCTATTTCCAAAGATGTTTTGAGATTAGGCAGGAACTGTTGAGGGTGAATGGGCTGGAGACGTACACCAAAGCATCAAACCTATATTTATGGCCTTCGTATTGGATTTCGGAGAATGAGGCGACACTTGCCTCTCGAGAGTCTAAAGCGCTCAGTAATCCAAACATTCCCGTACACATTTTGGAGAGACGTTTAGCGGCTCTCAGGGCCTTTGATAGGCGCGCCAGAATTGGGGAAATAACCTGTCCTACGTTAGTAATCTCAGCTCGAGACGATGTGCTGACGCCTCTGCATCTTTCGGCCGAACTCGCGCAGAAAATTAATTCAGCGCAATGGGAAACCCTCGAAAGAGGGGGGCATTTCGCACCCATAGTTGAGGCGGAAGATTTCGCCAAGAGAGTTCTCGGCTTTCTTAAGCAATAGGATTTTTCGCACTCAGGATTTCTCAATAATTCGTGGCGACCATCGGAACACGTAGGTGGCATAGAATCCTAGCAATTGTCGTTTTTTTTTATAATTATTAGGTGGGCATAAAACATGTACTCGATAGATTGGGAAACCTCGACCCGCCAATACAGCGTAATACACGAAAAAAATATTAGCATTCCCGTTAGTGCTGGATTTACGTTGGATTGCGAAGTATTTCGACCAAGTGAATCAGGCCAGTTCCCTGTCATTCTTGGGGTGCACGCCTATCGGCAAGCTGATCAACTTGTCTCTGAGTACCTCCATCCTGAAGCTATGAGCTTGACGCGTGGTCACATCGAGATGGGTGATCCGAATTTTTATGTTCGTCGAGGTTATGTACATGTTGTAGCCAATATTAGGGGGACAGGTAAGTCGGGAGGGGCTTTCGAGTACGTCTCACCAGCGGCTATCCAAGATATTTGTGATGCTATTGATTGGTTGTCGAAGCAGCCATGGTCCAATGGAAACGTTGGTATGTTTGGTGCTTCCTTTTTCTCAGTTGTCGCAAAGCTTGTGGCCGCACAAAACCCACCAGCATTAAAGGCAATATTTGCTCCGTTTGCTGTTACGGATATCTACAGGGATCGCCATTGTCATGGTGGTATTATGGCTTGGCGTTTTCTACAGCATTGGGTCGCCAAGTTTGATAATCCACGCATTGAAAACCCGCTACTGGAAGCTATGGGAGACAAGGCGTACGACGAAGCAGTCGCGCGTGCTCTGGCTGACGAAGAGATTTGCGCAGTGCCGTTTCTTGTTGATGTGCTTAAAAACGCACGCAGTGGGCGGAATCCGTTTATTGTCAGCTTTATTATAAATCAGTTTGACTGCGATCTCTTCAGGGAGATGTCTGTGGACCCTCAAGCTGAGACAGAAGTTGCTGGATACTTTGGCGGATGCTGGGGTATGTACGGTTTGCATCTTCCAGGTGATGTAAGAAGTTGGGCTGACTGGAGCGGCCCAAAGAGGTTAACGATCGGGCCTGCCGCTTATCTAGACCGTCCTATTTATCAGTATGCCTATGAATCCCTTAGGTGGTTTGATCATTGGCTAAAGGACACCGCTGTCGGCTGGGAAGAAGAAGCGCTGGTAAATGTGTTTATTGAAGGGAGCGGTGAATGGAAAAGTGGTGATGCATGGCCGTTCCCCGAAACACGATGGACACCATTTTACTTACACGAAAATGGCTTGCTGAGTGAGCACGAATTCTGGCCCGCCGAGACATCGACCGCTTTTGAAGACTCGCCATACAAGCGAGGCGAAGTCGAATTTACTTCCCCTCCAATCAGGGAAAATACTGAGATATGTGGTCCAATCGCTTTAAATCTATGGGCTTCAACAACTAACACTGAGTGCCTTTGGTTTGTGAGTCTATTTCACATTTCAGCAGACGGTGAGCGCAAGCGTTTAACGAGAGGGTGGCTGAGAGGTTCTCAACGTAAGCGTGATGAAGAAAAATCAAAACCTTGGCAACCCTATCACACCCATCAAAGCCGGGAATATTTAGAGCCAGGCCGCGCTTACGAATTCAATATCGAAATTCGGCCTTACGGCATTTTGCTTAAAGAAGGCGAGCGAATTTCTCTAACCATCAAGTGCGCTGACGACGAGAAGCCTGAGACAGCTTTGCATGCGGTGGGGGTCGGCCACTTGGCTAGGTCTAGTGCTAGTCGAGTGACTATTCTGCATGACGCAGACCATCCGTCACACCTACTGCTACCTATCACCCGAGGTAATCGGATCGGAACTTACATGTCTGGGGGGCACATTCCTCCTTTGCAGGCCTAGCGAAATTATCCGAACTAGCTTTATGGCGCTTAAAAGATAGAGAAATCCTGGTAGGGGCTAGCGCTCCTATTTGTGCACAAGCTTAATCGAGTTTCGGATCTAAGAGCGAAGTAACTCTATGAGTTCAATGGATATTATAAAGGACGACGCGCAGGCGCAGAAACCTGTAATGCTAATGGCGGTCGCTAGCTTTCTCACGATGATGAGTATGCGTGTCTGTGACCCCTTAGTTCCGAGTATCGCTAACCAATTCTCGGTATCGCTATCCCTGTCCTCGGCGAGCGCTTACGTTTTCACTCTTACGTACGGTTTCGCGCAATTAATAACGTGGAAACTTGCGTCTGGTCGTAACATACCGAAAATCGTCTCCAGAATGACCTTCGTATGCTTTGTGCTGACTTTATCATGTGCATTCGCCCCGAACGTTGAAAGCCTAATAGTCCTTAGAGCGATGTGGGGCCTTGCGGCAGCTCCTATCGTACCCCTATCTATCGCTTGGGTCGGCAATACCTTCGAGTATAACAACCGGAGGCTTCCCCTGGCTAAACTGCTATTTGGAACTATTTCAGGTGGAATACTTGGTGCCAGTTTAGGTGGGGCTGCGGCCTCAATTCCGGATCTTTGGCGTTACCTATTCGTAGCTATGTCCGCAATCTCTTTGATGCTTGCCTACAAAATGCATATTAGTTTTCAATTGGAGACGCATCAAACACCGGGAGTCTCCACAGCGAAATTTAAAGTGACAACACTCCTAAAGCGGATGAATAATCCTCTCATTCTGCTACTGACCTTCTTGGAAGGTGTTTTTCTTTTTGGAGCCGTTGGCTTTCTACCAACATACTTGGTGCTAACCTATGGGTTGAAACCTGAAGTTGCTGGCTTTATGGCCGCAGCTTTCGGGGTGGGCGGTTTGATTTACGCCCTAATTGCACGGCAAGTTTCAGTAAAACTAAACGAGAATACTATTGTCACCATTAGTTGTATGATTGTGAGCATAGGGTTTGTATCCCTGCTATTTGCGCACAGCATGTTAGTAGTGGTTGTTCCATCTTTACTCTTAGTGGGGATCGGCGGTTACCTACTTCACAGTACGTTTCAGATTAGGGCGTCCGAATTAATTCCAACATTCCGGCCACTTGGAATATCGTTGTTTGCGTGTGTTTTGTTTGTTGGTCAGTCTCTGGGCATGGCGGCAGCAAGTAATTTGGCTGATCACGGAATTCTCACCCCGATTTTTATTAGCGCATCAATAGCTCTTCCGCTCTGCGGAGTAGCATACAGATACGTGTGTTCGCATAAGTAAGAAGCATCTTGAGAATCTCCCAAGCTTCTAATCGCTTCAATTTGAGTTAGGGAAAACGGGTTTGGAAGCTTAGTTTGAGCCTAATCTAATTTCTCTCGAGTGCCTTAAATACACCTGACACAAACTCTGTTCTTTTTTGATCTAATTTTTCTTTGTATTCCCCATCTGGAGTGAGCGTTTCAATATCTTTGCTAATGTCGATGCCAGATATTTTAAGAGCTTCCTCCATACAATAGAGACGGTCCAGAACAACCCATACTTCGGATGCCAGAGAAAAATATGCCTCTGTAATGGTCTCTAGTCGGTCGCGAATGTATGCGTCTGAGCTGTTTTCCATTTTTCTACTCGTCTTCCTCGTTAAGCTAACAATACTTATGCGTCAGCGGGCTTGGTTCCGCGCACAATCCAGGGGTATTTACCCGGCCCAGTACCATAGCTTTCGACGTTTTCGAATCCTGCGGCAGATGCCACTTCGGCAAAGTCCAAAGATGCGGTCTCGCGCCAGTACGGTTCGATCTCTCGAACGGCGTTAGTGTCCTGCTGCCAAACAGCGATGGGGTCCATCGCTTCGTACCGCGTTGCGTCTGACATCATAAAGTCGCCACCTGGTTCTAGAATTCTGAATACTTCCCTGAATGTTGCGTTCATCGCCTCAACTGGAAGTTCATGCAGAAGTATGTAAGAGGTTACGAGGTCAAAGTGTCCATCTGGAAAGCCGGACTTCTCATTCAAGCCATGATGCAGCTGCCAGGCCTGCCCTTCTCTGTTCCCCACCCTGCAGGCATACTCCAGCATTCGTCTTGAGCAATCCAACCCATGTACTTCGGCGTCAGGGAACCTTTGTGACAGAGCAAGCGTGAAGTAGCCTGTGCCGCATCCCATATCCAGAATTCTGCGGTACTCCCTTTTTGGGGTCTCTCCGGTTGCATCGAAACGTTGCGCGAACATGGCCCCGCCATATGCTGCATCCACAATCCACTTGTGAATGAGTTCACCATGAATAAATCCCATATATTCATGTCCATCATAGCCGCCAGTGGTGGCGTGAAAATCGTGCTTCCAATACTCCGGATGTACCAGATTCTCGTCGACGGTTAACACCGTGTCTCCATCAAGACCTTTATCAAGTTCTTCGATAAGAGCGGAGTTGTTTTCCTCAAAGGCATCAAAAGCAGCTTGAGTTGTGTTGCGAAGGTGCCATTTATGAACGGCTAAGTAGTTGGCGTAGTTGTCAGAATTTCTCAGCAGGCCTTCAATTTTTGCCGCTCGCTCATCCAGGTCCTCGGGTAGACTTTCACCGTTATCAACAGCCTCTTTCACCTCGCCGTAAACGGCTGAGCGTGTGCGTGCTCGTTCTATGCCTACTGAACAAATAAAACTTAGCTTAGCCCGCCCACGTTGCAAAATATCTAATGACATAAGTATCTCCTAAATGTGGCCAAGCTCTATCCATCTAAACGTTTGGTTAGCAGTTCGTTTACGACTTCAAGATGCCCGCCGACTATTGGGTGCGATGATAACCTCTCCCAGTACTGAGCAACTCTTGTAAATTCTGGCAATGGATTAGGTAGTTCAAAGCGTTGATATAACTGCTCCATGAATGTCAGCGCAGGAGCAACACAAAAGTCGGCTTTGCTTAGAACCTCAAGGCTCCGATCAGTAAAGTGCTCGTCTTCGTCGAATACTTTTAGGGATTTAATGACATCCTTGCTCAACTCCGATGCAGTTTCTTTGCTCCGGTCGCCACCTACCCAAAGCCGAAAAAGAGCGCTGATCGCTGGCTGCAAGTATAAGTCGGCATAAGCTACGTAAAGTTGGCTTTTTGCTCTTGTCGCTGCTGAGCTCTTAGCGCTTGCGGTAACGTCATATCGTTCGTCTAAGTAGTCTAAAATAACAACTGATTCACAGAGAGTTACTTCTTCGTCCTTGTAAACAGGGATTTTGCCAAAGGGACTCATGGGTAGAAACTCGTCAGACTTCAATCCCCCTGGTGGAGGTGTGAGCTCGTAAGGGATATCGCCAGCCCGGCAAGCCAATATCACTCTTGATGTGTAGGGTGACATTGCAAATCCATATATTGTATTCATTTCAAGTCTCCCGATAAATTAAACAATGAGTATAGGGGCCGCATTTCCAGATCGCGAAAATGACATCGCAAAGCGCTTTTATCGTTGGTACTTCTTCGTGATCCTTAGTCCGTTTCGACATCGGTAGTCTGTTGTCGCCAGGCGTTCAATGTGGCAGTCGCGCAAAAATCGGCTGTCGAATTCTGGTGACAAACTACCGAAGAAAATTCGCTCGTAGCCAATATAGTCGGCCTTAACTGTCGAGCCTGAGCGCAAATAATCACTACGTATTCATTGCTTTCGTTCAAGAGGATGGCGATTCAAAGACCACGACGGTTTGCTTGTCTGCCAGATCTATATTGAGGGGAACATAAAGGTATGGATTTACAGTTAGATGGCCGGGTTGTGATCGTAACTGGCTCAAGCCAGGGGCTAGGACGGAACATCGCAATGTATTTGCGGAGTGAGGGGGCCCGAGTAGTAATAACTGCTAGGTCCACTGAAAAATTGGAGGAACTGGCCGCAACAGACCCTGAAAACTATTTGGCAGTTCCTGCAGATTTACGTGATGGCGATAAAATCAATGCAGTCGTAAAAGCGGCAATAGACCGTTTTGGCCGCATAGATGGATTGGTAAACAACGCCGGAAACTGGCAAAGAGGGGCTTTCGCAGACTTGCCTGATAGCGCTTGGGAAGATGCGTTTACACTCAAATATATGGCGACCGTCAGGTTCTCCCGGGCGTGCTGGCCAGAGTTGGTCAAAAACAATGGTGCGATAGTCAATGTTCTAGGTGTTGCAGGACGCTTGGCTTTTCCTGCCGCTATAATCGGCGGGTCTTTTAACGCTGCCCTGTTTAGTGTCACGAAATCTCTTGGCCAAATTGGCATCAAGGAGGGCGTTAGAGTGAACGGCGCAAGCCCAGGCCTTATTGCGGCAGAGTCAACCTTAGGAGATTTAAAGAAGTACGCGAGTAAAGATGGTATTACTGAAGACGCCGCTTTGAAACGCGCCACGGAACGGCTGGGTATTGCACGGCTAGGGACTCCAGAGGAGTTCAGCAAAGTGGTCGCTTTCCTTCTTTCGCCATCATCGGGCTATTGCCAAGGAGCTATCGTTGAGGTCGATGGCGGGCAGAATAGGGCGCTATAGCAGGCCTTTTCAGCGGCACTATATGGAAGTGTGAAGACCCATACTATTTTGCTTGGCAACACTAATTTGTTGTCGAGCAGCACTAAATTTGCGAGCTGCACAAAGTTCGACTGTCGAAGATTGACGACAAACTATCGTAGAGAACTCCAGCATTGCCAATATAGTCAGTCGCTGGTGTGGGGCTGGAGCGCAGATGAAAACTGCGTGCTCAATGCTTAAAAGTACAACAGGTAAGAGATCCAAAAGACCGATAGGGTTTACTTGTCGGCTGGTTCAATGATGGAGAGATTCTAGGCGATGGATTTGCAATTAGACGGTCGGGTTATTATTGTTACTGGCGCAAGCCAGGGGCTGGGGCGGGACATCGCAACGTATCTACGAAGCGAGGGTGCTCGGGTAGTGCTTACTGCTAGGTCCACTGAAAAATTGGAGGAGCTGGCTGCAACAGATCCTGAAAACTATTTGGCGGTAACAGCAGATTTGCGGGACGGTGATAAGGTTAAAGCGGTCGTAGCGGCTGCACTCGACCGTTTTGGCCGCATTGATGGACTGGTAAACAATGCCGGCCATTCTGAAAGAGGGTCCTTTGTAGATTTGCCTGATAGCGCCTGGGAAGACGCGTTTGCACTCAAATATATGGCGACCGTTAGGTGCTCTAGAGCGTGCTGGCCAGAGTTGGTGAAAAGCAAAGGTACGATAGTCAATGTTTTAGGTGTCGCAGGACGCTTGGCTTTTCCTGCCGCAATAATTGGCGGATCTTTTAACGCGGCACTATTTAGTATCACGAAGTCTCTTGCCCAAATTGGCATCAAGGAGGGCGTGAGAGTGAATGGCGTTAGCCCTGGGCTCATCGCGGCGGATTCCACTCTGCAGACAATAAGAGATAGGGCGGATGCAGACGGTATTACTGAAGAAGCCGGGATAAAGCGCGCCACGGAACGGCTAGGTATTGCAAGGCTAGGCACCCCAGAAGAGCATAGCAAAGTGGTCGCTTTCCTTCTTTCGCCAGCATCGGGTTACTGCCAAGGCTCAATAATTGAGGTGGATGGCGGGCAGAACAGGGCGTTATAGAAGGTTGCTCCGGCTACTGTTGTCGTAGCCGTGCGGGCGTCAAAGTCTGTATAGAGAAAAGCTATAATACCAAGCAAAATCTATATTAGACATTGGCGACCCCAAGGCCCAGTTTTGAGTACACCTTATTGATGATGGTCTTTACAATATAACCACAATTATGAGGCGGTCTGTTGACGAATTCTCACTATCTGCCTCAAGGATGAAATGAACCATATCCGCACCTTGTTTCTTGCTCTTGTATTTGTTGTCTTGAGCGTACCTTCGGTTATGGCTCAAGTGCCTACAGTTCGTGTTGCATCTGCCGTTGCACCAAGGAACTTCGCTGATCCCTTAATGTTTGATGCTGCCAATAGCATCATACCGTCCATATTTGACGGGTTGACCTCCATTGGGCGGAATGGTGCCCTGGAGCCAGCACTGGCGACAGATTGGATGCCTTTAAGTGACACACGCTGGCGGATCAAGTTAAGAGAAGGGGTGGTTTTTAGTGATAATTCCACATTTGACGCAGATGACGTTGTCTACAGCTTATTGTTGATTGCAAATACCGATGACGCGACGGTTGGGGTCAAAAGAGAGGCGGGCACGATTGACAAAGTGATCGCTATCGATCCGTTGACGGTTGAAATTGAGACCAGCGAGCCCGATGGTCTGTTGATGCGAAAGCTGGCGCGCTTGAAGATAATTCCTAGCAAAGCTCTGGATAATGTCTCTCGCCTTGAGTTTGCAATGTCACCGGTCGGCACAGGGTCGTTCCAAGTTGAGGGCTGGCGCAAGAGTGGTCGTTCCGTCGATCTAATAGCGGTTCCGAGCTCCTGGCGTAGATCGGCTCAAATTGAGCGTGTGATAATTGATACATTTCCAGATGCTGTTACGCGTCTGCAGGCGATCTTGTCAGACTCAGTAGACATAGCAGCAGGTATAGACCCGGACGCGATTGAAGTTTTAGAGGCGGACGGCTTTCGAGTCATTGTGGAGCCAGAGCCCATTAATATGGCGGTGGCTTTGCGCGTAGCGGACGGCTCAAACCCTGCTTTAAAGGACCAGCGGGTTCGTCATGCGTTGAACTACGCTATAGATAAGAAAAGTATTTCAAATAACCTGTTGGGTGGGAAACTGAGAGTTGCGGAGCAGATTGCCACGGCGGGGCTGATTGGGCATCTGGTGGATGTTGACCCGTATTCGTATGATCCGATTAGAGCGCGTGCCTTAATGGCCGACGCAGGGTACCCGCAAGGATTTGACCTTAAGATTGCCGTCGCCCCGGGCCAAGTGCCTGGAGACAGCTTAGTATACCAAGTTATGTCTCAGGACTTGGCGGCGGTGGGCGTCAATGTGGAACTGCGCCCAATTATAATGTCAGATCTTATGCGGCGCCAAGCATCTGGAGATTGGGGCGATATCGATGCGTTCTCCACAGGTTTGTCCAATTACTACCTGGGGGATGTCAGTCGAACAATTGAAAACGCCTCATGTCTGAATCCAATGCCGTGGTTTTGCGACCCAGAATTAACAAAGAGAATAATTGATAGCGGGCGGCTGGTCGATGAGAACCAGCGCCGAGAGTCGCTGGAATCTATTATGCAGGAAATGCATGAGCTCGCCCCTACAATACTGCTGGTCCAATATTCAAGCGTGTTCGCAGTTGCGCCAACTGTAAAAAGTTTTGCCGCTACTACAGATCAAATTTATTTCCATCGTATGAATGTGGAGTTGAATTAATGGGGTTGCAGGTAGTGCCATCGCTTTGGGGAGCGCTGCTCAAGAGGCTTTGGCTAGTGTAGTGCGGGCAAAAAGATACAGGCAAGTTTCGGCGAGTTTAAACCTCACGGTGTCGGAAATAATTAGCGAAGTAAGTTTGCTAAAAGACGGAATTTTCGTCGCCAATTGGGGCTAGCGTTAAAAGTTTATAGGAGAGAATGTAGAAATGGAATCATCAGTCAAAAACGATGGCGTTGCACCTAAAAAATCACGCGGTAACTACTTTCAGTCCAGAGGTGCCATTGGCCGTCATAGACGATTGCCCGAACTTGATTTGGAAAGCCGTGACGACTTCTTGACTGGCTTCCGCACGTGGACAGCACGGGAAACTTTTCCTGTTGCGAATGTCCGCGTTGATGAAATTCTGAAGGAGAAAGGTATAGATTCAGAAGAAGATCTGTCATTTAAGGAAGTCGCTGAATTGGTGGACGGTGATCCGATAGTGGGCATGAGTGCACGCACATGGTTAAGTTGCCATAAAATGACATGGCAGAACTTTTACGATGAGTGCCACAATAATGCAGACACGTATTTTGACGAGTTGGAGGCGGCTGACAATATCGGTCCTGGCAAATTAGAACTCAACCCAGACTTGGATATCCCCGACTATTGTAAGCATGAAGTCCATATAATGCCTGGTGGCTACGTGGGCGATCCATTT
Source organism: Rhodospirillaceae bacterium (assembly GCA_040219235.1). Taxonomy (NCBI): domain Bacteria; kingdom Pseudomonadati; phylum Pseudomonadota; class Alphaproteobacteria; order Rhodospirillales; family Rhodospirillaceae; species Rhodospirillaceae bacterium. Next base: position 96,393 of record JAVJSV010000002.1, on the reverse strand, counting down.
GGCGGCTATATTTTCCACTATGGATCAAATAATTTTTATCGAGGCACTAACTATCAAGATGCGGTTCATGAGAAATACGCTAAGCAGGTGCCTGTGCCTGAAGATGGTAAAGTGCGGCGAATTCTTGATCTCGGCTGCACGATTGGTCAGCATGCGGTCGCTTTGAAAGAACGTTTTCCTGACGCCGAGGTTTGGGGCGTCGATGTCGGTGGACCAATGGTGCGCTACGCTCACAAACGTGCCGTGGACCTTGGCATTGAAGTGAATTTCAGGCAGAGGCCCGCAGAAGACACTAAATTTCCGGACGGTTACTTCGACATCGTTACATCATATATTTTGCATCATGAAGCAGCTGAAGAAGGCACGCGCGCGATCCTTAAGGAAGCCTACAGAGTATTGCGACCGGGCGGTATCTATTACCCCAACGACATCAATACGAGTACACCAGCTCCTAAATTATCAGCTGGAATGAAAGTCCAGCTGTGGTGGCACACGCGCTGGAACCATGAAGCGTGGGCACTTGACTATATTGATATGGACTACACTGGCGCAATGCGAGATGCAGGCTTTGAAATTCAAGATGGCCCCGCACGCATTGCCGGTATGCCAGGTGGTAATTTACTAGGTGTGAAAGCGGCATAAAGCCAGTTCGCCTGAATAACCTAGCAACAAGATATAACTCAATAAAGGTGTGCAATGAGCAAGAAAAAATATGACCGCCCGACGTATACGTCGGATTATTTCCCAGCTGACGTCAACGAGGCCGTTTTTCTTGGGAATGTGGTACTCGATAATGTCGTTACTACTTTGATTGCTTTGGCTACAGAGGTGTGGAGCAATAAGCGCCGTATCAATGTCCTGGAGGCCGTTCTAGAGGACAAGGGGGTAACAGAAGATATGATTGAGACCTACATGCCCTCTGAAGAAAAGAATGAGAAATGGCAGAAGCAGCGCGATGCCTTTATCAACCGTGTTTTCCAAGATTTGAATAATACGGGTGGGAAAACTATGGCTACAGACCGTAAGTTCGAAAAATAGAGATCAGCGTAGGACAAACGTTTTTGGTTTACCTCTAAGAGTTTTGCGTATCAGCGCTGTTCTAATGTGATGCCACATATTCACCCGGAAGGACTCGGCGTTCCAGCGCATGTTGCGGCGGTCAGAAAAATAGAAATCAAAAGCAAGCTTACTACGTTCCGTTACTCAAACATTTACAAAGTCTTAAGCGTTTCCATCTTGAGCAGTGTCATGATTGCATTCGTATGAGGCGCAACACATCTATAGCAGCCTCAAAGTGGCTGCTTCCATTCTTTTCAGTCATATTTTAATTAGTGCCAAAAGCATTTGACCGCCTGCTTTCTTATCGCAAATAAGAACAGACATAGCTTTATGTCGTATACGTAATTCGCATTGATCGATAGCTTAACTATATTTGCCCCTTCCCGAGAATATAGTCACATTTCAGACTTAATTTTTTAGTCCTTGAATGGGGGAAGCTCTAAGTGTCTCAATATCTATATAGCGGTAAGGCCTCACTGTTTAGCGCAACGGCGCTATCACTCGTCTTGTTGTGTGTGCCAGAGGTGGCCGCTCAGGTGGCCTTAGAAGAAATCACGGTTACAGCACGTAAACGAGAAGAGAGTCTCAAAGACATACCTCTCTCAATCACGGCTCTGACATCACAGGACATTGCTAACAGAGGCGTCAGTGAATTACGGGATATAATTGACCTTACGCCTGGCCTGTCGATCAGTGAATTCGGGGCTGGGCAGTTGAATTTTCCGGTCATTCGTGGGTTAACGAACCTCACTGGCGGTGCCTTTGCAGAGAACAATGTCTCAGTTTTCTATAACGGAGTTTATCTCGCGAACTCGAATATGGTCGACGTAACATTTCTCGACCTAGAGCGTGTTGAAGTTGTAAAAGGACCTGTAAGTGCCTTGTATGGGCGCAATGCCTATTCTGGCGTAATAAACTATGTCACTAAACGCCCATCAGATGAGTTTGAAGGCACTCTCAAATTAGAGGGAGGAAATCATGATCGGTACGGCATTCAAGGGTCAGTAAGTGGACCGATTGTTGATGGAAAGCTTGGCGTTCGTCTTTCTGGTCGGTTCGATAGCTTTGGCGGCACAAGGGAAGATGCGATAAGCGGCGTGGATTTTGAGGGCTATGAAAAAAAGGCAATTCAAGCAGCGTTCGAAATTGACCCAACTGAGTCTGTGAACATCTTGGCTACCTTATATTACAGTAACGATGATTATGACCAGCCACTCAGAGTTCTTACAACCGGCAACTGTGGCGCACCAGCGGGAGCATTTCAGACTACGCTGTGCGGAAAAGTGCCTGATTTTAGTGACTCAGATGGCACGCCGAGGTCGGGCGATCCTGATTTCGAGTTGTTCGGAAACAAGCGCGAATTGTTCATGGCAACAGGAAATGTCTCAATCGATATGGGGCCAGTCTCGTTGACCAGCGTAACGTCATATATGGACGGAAGCGAGGGGCAGAGAATAGATCGGGATGGTACGGGTGTCGGTCGCGCCTATCCTTTGATTGGAGGTCCAACACCTACTATTAACTTGTCGACTTATGGCTTGTCTGATGCAGACGACGATGCCTTTTCCCAAGAGTTACGTCTTTCAAGCAACGAAGACGAAAACGTCCGTTGGTCTTTCGGTGGATTTTATTCACGCTTTAATCGGCTCGGAGGTTTTACTATCGTCGTCGATAACGGTGACGTTCCGGCAGGAGCAATTGCGATAGTGCCCTTTCCCATTGGCCAGGGTGACCCTACAAATCCACCCTTCTTTCAAGATGCTCGTCTAAAGGATAGAGAGCTTTCGGGTTTTGGTTTGGTTGACTTTGATGTCACTGAGCAGTTCACCGTTTCGGCTGAGGCTCGATGGACGGATCAGAAAAAATTTCAAAATCAGATCGGTAGCTTTCTTAGGTTTCCAAGTGATGCTGATGGCCCGGACGGGATTGAAGGCAGTTGGGATTTTTGGAGCTTCAGATTTACAGCAGACTACGACGTCACTGATCAAACCAAGCTCTACACATCCGCCGCGAAGGGAAACAAAGCAGGTGGGTTTAATTCCCTCGTAGTCGGTGCAGCAGATTTACAATATGATCCAGAAGTAAACTGGACATACGAAGCTGGCATCAAAACTAATTTTCTCGACGGTCGGTTGGGGCTAGATGCAGCAGTGTTTTATTCTGACCTTTCGAGTTTGCAGCTCCTGGGATTTGCTGGGGTTAATTCAGCAATACGGAATGCTGGAAGCGCAAAAGCCTATGGCTTCGAATCAAGTGTAGCTGCGATCGTTGCAGATGGGGTGACATTTGGGATTGGATTGGCCTACTCAAATCCAAGTTTCAAAGACGGTGCTTTTGTTAACGGGGGCACGGATGTGGCGAAGTGCGCTAATATCCCAGCATGTGCGGACCGCATCGTTGTTGATTCTAATGGCAATACAGGCCTAAATCTAAGTGGTTATTCGTTACCTCGTCAAAGCGATTGGCAAGGAACTCTGACCGTTGATATCGTGCAGCCCTTGACCGAAGATTGGGATTGGACATTGCGTGGCAACTATAGATATGAGTCCAAGCAATACACTGTTTCACCTCCGACGAACGTAGCGTATGTAGGATCTAAGCATCGTGCCAACCTACGTGCTGGGGTGGAGTCTGATCGGTATTCGGTGACAGCTTACGTGGACAATGTGTTTAACGATGATTCTGCGGTCAATACCGGAATTATTTTGGATCCATCGAATTTTACGTCCCCAATCGCTGTTACGTATGACGATAAGCGGACCTTTGGTATCGAAGCGCGCGTCAACTTTTAGTCATTCTGACCAACATTTAGGGGTAGCACTTCCGCAAGGTCGTGCTGCCTCTTCTTGTAGGTGAGCCCTGACAAGAGGTTCTTGATATTCAGATTGGCTTTCATCCCTGAAGGGAAAATTCGGACCATAATCCGTCGTGCGAGTATAGATATTAATGGCTCGTAGAGAGCCTCGTAGGCCCCAAAGATAGAAGCAATAGGAACATAACGTGGATTTAGGGAAAGTCTTCGATGTTGGGCCGTCCGGGAGATGTGACGACTTTGCCATCGGGGCACCTGTCGTTCGGTGGAACCCAAAAATAAATAAGTGGATGATGTGGTACTACTGCCGTGACAGTGAGTTCCCACGTGACGTCGCACCCTCGATGGGGTCAGGACGTATCGCGGTTGCGACGTCTGAAGATGGTATTAAGTGGTTTCGTCATAACGGACCAGAACACGCTGGCAGTATACTAGACATAAGCCAAGCAGAAGGAGACTTCGATAGTGCTCACATTGGTGTGATGGATGTCACATATAATAAGGGCAAGTGGTACCTTTGGTATTTTGGTGGTGACCATCAAACGCTGAATATAAAACCCATTAAGTTTCCAAACGGTTATGAGGGCACCACTCCACGTGGGTATTGCATGAGACCCGGCTTAGCTATTAGCGATGATGGTTTCTCCTTCACAAAGATACGGGCTAATACGCCTAGTGGCGCTGCCGTAGAGTTGGGAGACTATACATTTAAGACATGGCCTAACGGCGTGATTGATGATGATGAGTTTCGTATATACTACACGGCCACAATTTGGGGCAGTTTGGAATTTGTCACGGAATATGCCGTTTCCAAAGATGCTAAATCATGGAACGTAAGAGGGCCTATAATCTGGTCAACGCCTCCGACAAAGATCGATGCAAAAGGGGTGATGTCCCGTCACATATCAATTAACCCATTAGCAGAAGGCAAGAAATGGCTGATGATCTACTCAGCTACTTCAGCGAGCTCAGATCGATCTATCTGTGCCGCTCACTCTGACGACGGTATAGAGTGGAGTCACTTGTATGAGGAACCCATCTTACATGCTGGAGAGAGCGGCGCATGGGACGATGGCGGTGTTGAAACACCTCAATTAGTCATGAACGGCTCTGCAGTTTACCTATATTACTACGGCGTCACAGCAGCAAATAATTCCAATAACGTTACAAGTGGTGTTGGCTTGGCCATTAGTAAGACCGGCGATCTTCGCCAGTTTAAAAGGGTTAGCGCGTAACCGGTTTTTTGCAGTCATCACCCCTAGCACTGGATAATCAAAATGTTTGAGCTTTTTTACTTTCCTACACCTAACTGTAAGAAAGTCACGATTCTGTTAGAAGAATGCTCGTTGCCTTATACGATTACACCGGTTCGTATTAACAAAGGCGATCAGTTTGCCCCAGATTTTTTGAAGATTTCACCTAATAATCGGATTCCAGCGTTGGTAGATCACGAACCTACCGGTGGAGGTGAGCCAGTAGCCCTATTCGAGTCAGGTGCGATCATGATGTATCTTGCTGAAAAAGTGGGTAAGTTTTGGCCGCAAAAGCCAAGAGAAAAATATGCGGTCGTGAAATGGGTGCTTTGGCAAGCAGCGAACCAAGGGCCGAAAATGGGTGAGCAAAATCATTTCCATGGTGCCGCTGACAATGAGAAAAACGGAGACCAATCATACGCTATCAAACGCTTTGATAACGAAGTTCACCGCTTGTTCGGTGTAATTAATCTTGGACTTTTCGGTAGGGAATGGCTCGCTGGAGATGAGTACACCATCGCAGACATGGCAAGTTATCCATGGGCCAGTCTTTGGGAATTACGCGGAAACGATATTACCGACTTCCCAAAAGTTCAGGAATGGATGCAGCGTATTTCTGATCGGCCAGCTGTAAAAAAAGCTATGGCACTTGGTATTAGTACAAACGAGGAGGCTGGCGAAATTTCTCAAGAGGAACGAGAGCGGCGCGCGAAGATTCTCTCTAACCAACGTGCAATACCGATCCCTTCACAGTGGTATGAAACTGCTTAGCTACCAAGATAGCGCCATTCGCCAAGTGATTCGTTTAAAAGACATGTGAAGTTCGTATGACTGCAAATCTCTATGCGTTATTCAAATCCCACTTCCCTAGTGACTCGTTCTCACCGGCGCTGATTGAACGCCAGGGAAAAATACTGACTTACGGCGACCTAGATTCTTTGTCTGCTAGATTGGCTGGCGTTTTGATCGCTGAAGGGGCTAGGCCTGGAGATCGCATTGCTGTCCAGGTCGAAAAATCAATTACAGCGGTTGCACTTTACCTAGCGTGTTTACGTGCTGGATTGGTCTATCTGCCGTTGAATACTGCTTACCTTTCTGACGAGTTGGAGTATTTTATCGACGACGCGAAACCAGCAGTGGTTGTCGGGGAAGCGGACTCCAAGAGTTTGCCGACGATAGTAAAAAAACATGCTGTAAAAGCATTTTTGACGCTTGAAGTCGATGGCTACGGTACGCTGGTTAGTCTTGCCGCTGAAATTGAGCCGTTTGAGGAAATCTATCGAAACACACAAGATGATCTAGCAGCGATCCTATATTCATCAGGGACGACAGGTCGGCCAAAAGGAGTGATGTTAAGCCACGGGAACCTCTCATCAAATGCGAAGACTCTGCATCAGTTATGGCAGTTCGGACCAAAAGATGTGTTGCTACATGCCTTACCTATTTTTCACACTCATGGTCTATTCGCGGCATTGAACACTACCTTACTCAATGGAACAGCTATTCTGTTTCATGAAAAGTTTGTTGCGGAACATGTAATCGAAGATTTGCGGAGAGCTACCGTGTTTATGGGGGTTCCGACATACTATGTTCGTTTGCTTGCGAGTAAAGAGTTTGGACGGGAAGTATGTAAGGGTATGCGGTTGTTTGTATCCGGTTCTGCTCCACTGCCTGAACGGACATTTAACGATTTCGAGAAGCGTACGGGGCACCTGATACTTGAAAGATATGGGATGACAGAAGCAGGTATGATAACCAGCGCACATACCGATAAACCTCGCCGCGCTGGTAAAGTCGGTTGGCCCCTACCTGATGTTAAGTTGCGCCTAAATGCACGGAACCAAGAGATAGAAATCAAAGGCCCTAATGTGTTCAGTGGATACTGGGGAAAGCCAAACGAAACCGCCGCAAATTTTACATCTGATAAGTATTTCAAAACCGGTGATATCGGGTCATTTGCAAAAGATGGAATGATTTCGATTATTGGTCGGGCTAAAGACATGATAATTTCGGGCGGATTTAATGTGTATCCGAAGGAAGTAGAAAGTTGTATCGACGAAATACTAGGGGTCGATGAGTCAGCGGTTGTGGGAATGCCGCATCCTGACTTTGGGGAAGCTGGATTAGCTATCGTCACGCTAAAGGATGGAAGTGCCAACTTGACTGAGTCAAAGGTAATCGGCGCCCTAAAAAATCAACTGGCCAATTACAAAATCCCAAAAGCAATAGTGTTTGTTGATTCGCTGCCTCGTAATGCGATGGGGAAGGTGCAAAAGGCTCTTTTGCGTGACCGTTACAAGGACCTCTGGTTCACCAAATTAGAGTCGCAGAATACTTAGTTATAACGTTTAATCATTCCTCTCAGCTTATAGCTTATACCGAACCTCGCCTTATTCAGAAAAGCGATTGGTGTATATAATATTGATATTTGCACCTCTACTTTCTAAGTGACAACAATCACAGATAAGGAATTATGCGATGGGAAAGCACAGTTGATGTTGAATAAGCACCCTATTAGACCGATAAGCCAAGAAGATATCGACACTTACGCACGAGATGGTGCTGTTTGTCTGAGAAAAGTATTTGATCCTGAATGGCTAGAGCCGTTAAAGACTCTCACTGAACGGATCATGATTGATCGGGAAGATTTCGGTCTGCTACCAACTTATCACAACAGATATATGTCTCGGTGCATACCAGAGTTTAGGAATTTCATATTTGAATCACCAATGGCCGAAGCATGCGGTAAAGCGATAGCTTCGAAAGCTGTCAGGTTCTATTTTGATGAAATATTTTCGAAACCTCCTCAATCAGATGCAACAACACCTTGGCACACGGATCGGATGGGCTGGCCAGTCGATGGAGTAATGGTGCCTTCATTGTGGATACCATTCACTCCAATAACTAAGGCAAATTCTTTGGAAGTCATTGCGGGTTCGTTTAAATACGATGCACGCTATTGGCTGTTTGGGTTTAATGCGCGCCAAATGGTGCAGCCCCCAGACCGGATCTCTCATCCTGATGGCGAGGCTCTCCGCAGTGACCCTCGTGTTCGCTTCTTGTCTTGGGATATGGAGCCGGGCGATATGCTAATCGTTCATCCTTGGGCTCATCATTATTCGTCAGGCAATCCGAGTAATGATTGGCGTCACGCGTTATCCGTACGAATATTCGGTGACGATATTACCTGGAATCCTCGTCCAGATTGCATCAACCTTGCAGGTATCTGTTGGGATGAGATGATTAAAGGTGAAAAGCCAGGAGGCCCTTTATTCCCATTGCTTTGGTCAGAGAACGGCGACCGTGATACAGACGAGAATTTCCCACGCGGCTTTTCTGCGACCTGGTCTCCGGGCATTGATGGCAATAAGATTAGAGAAGGTCTTAAACCGTCAGTGCGCATCAAGAACGAGAGAGGCGGGCTTTCGAAAGTTGATGTTTCAAGCTTCATTAGCGAATAGTCGTCAGCATTTGACCCTAAATTCAACAACAGTTGAGCCAATGAAACTCTTTCTATTGGAAGTCAATTTCCTTTAGAGAACAAATTGTTTCGATTAGGTCTTTGGCAGGTTCGTTCATGACAAAGTCTTTGCGATAGACAAGTCCAACTCTAACCGTCAAGTCGAAGAAAGGTTTAGATAGCGGGATAATTTCACCTTTCTTGAGTTCTTCTCTGACCCATACGTCAGGCACTATCGCCAAGTACTTTCCAGTCTTTAGTAGAGTTATTAATGCGGATCGTGTGGAGACCCTTACGGGATGCTCTGGCGGAGAAATTCCGGCCCTATTAAAGTAAGTGCTAATATTTTTTGGTATACCTTCCGCATCTAGGACCGCCCATTTGTAATCCGCAAGATTTTCAAGTGATCCACCGTGGTTGGCAATTGGGTGTGAAATGTGGGAAACGGCCAAAACGTGAACATCATATAACGCTATAGAAGCAAGACCTTTTTCTTCTGCTGAAAAGAGCGTCGTCACCGCCATATCTATAGAACCATCAAACAAACCGCCCCATAAATTTTCAACCACATCTTCGCAAATATTAATGTCTAGATTTGGGTATTTTTCAGCAGTTTTTGCAACACATTTAATTATTGAAGGAATTGATGCAGAAATTGCAGTTCCAAAAATTAGGCGCCCTTTCTTCCCTGCCCCAATTGCCAATATTTCTGATTTAGTTCGTTCTACTTCGTTGAGAATAAGTTTCGCACGTCGAGCTAGTTCTTCACCTGCGTAAGTTAAACTGACCTCGCGAGAAGTTCTAAATAAGAGCGCCACTTGCAGCTCCTCTTCTAGCATTTTGACGCTTCGGCTTATAGATGGCTGCGCAACATTCAATTTGATTGATGCATTTATAAAACCGCACTCTTCCACGACAGTCAGAAAGTATTTGAGTTGCCTTAGGTCCATTGAACCGCAACTCAAAGACTAAGTGGAACTGGGCTAAAGGATGTCTCCATTCGAGTACTGTATCATAATACTGGAAGGCATTTGCAAGATGAAAACCACACTCAGTTTAGCTTTGATCAGCGGCATTAATAATAGATCAACATCCTAGGAGCGGGAAAAACCATCTGTCGAATTTGTCTTATATAGTTTTAGGAGTCACTGAACGGCCACTGGTATCAGCTAAGTGCCGTAGATTTTTTATGCGGTTGAATCTTTTGAATGAGTACGGCGATCACGACCTCGACATAAAACTCTAGATAAATATTAAAGAAAATAGGCAAGAGATGACTGACATAAATGACGCTGCAAAGATCGATGTATCTAACTTCAATAAGTTTTATATTGGTGGTGAATGGGTTGAGCCGTCCAGCAAGGATGTCATTGATGTGGTTTCGCCAAATACAGAACAAGTTGTATTTCGTGTTGCAGAGGCTAAGACAGAAGATGTTGACCGGGCCGTTGCAGCAGCTCGACAAGCATTTGACGTAGGGCCCTGGTCTTCATTCAGCCCAGAAGAACGAGCTAAGTACTTGAGAGATTTGGCGACAGAACTTCTTAAACGTATACCAGAATTGGCAATAGCGTTTACTGAACAAGTGGGCGCTTTGGTCTCGAAGGCGGAGATGATGTCGAAGAACGCCATTAATACACTAGATCGACATGCCGAAATGATCTCAGATTTCAAGTTTGCGGAACAAAGACCAACTGCAGTAGGCGCCGGGTACTTGATCCGTGAACCGGTTGGTGTCGTGGCAGCTATTACGCCTTGGAACGTCCCGCTAATCACTATGTTAAACAAAATAGCACCTGCGCTAGCAGCAGGGTGCACTGTAATTATGAAGCCAGCACCAGAAACGCCCATTGAGGCATATATTATTGCAGAATGTGCAGATGCAGTTGGATTTCCTGCTGGAGTGATCAACCTTCTCACCGCAGGAAGGGACGTCTCGGACTACCTAGTAAGGCAGTCCAGAGTCGATAAAGTTAGTTTCACTGGGAGCCTCGCTGCAGGACAACGCATTGCTTCAGTGTGTGGTGAACGCATTGGGCGCGTAACGTTGGAACTGGGGGGGAAGTCAGCCGCCATTATTCTAGATGATTATGATTTAGATGCTGCTGCTGCAAGTTTAGCTCCGGCACTATGTTACATGACCGGTCAGAACTGCGCGGCACTTACGCGCGTTATAGTTTCGCGTGAGCGGCACGATGAGTTGGTTAGTTTATTGGCATCTGAGCTGAAAAACATAAAGGTAGGATATTCTCACGATCCAGACTCGCAGATGGGCCCACTAGCTATGAAACGGCAGTTAGATCAGGTGGAATCCTACATACAGAAGGGAAAAGACGAGGGAGCAGATCTTGTCTTCGGTGGGGGACGCCCACAAGACCTTAAGACCGGCTTTTTCATCGAGCCAACTCTATTCGCAAATGTAAATAATTCGATGGCTATAGCTCAGCAAGAAATCTTTGGCCCTGTCATCGTTGTCATTCCCTGCGACAATGAAGAGGAAGCTGTGCGTATAGCTAATGATTCCGCGTTTGGTTTAGGTGGCGCTGTATACACAAACGATTTGAAAGCAGCTTACCGTGTTGCGCGCCAGGTTAGGACTGGGACAATAGGACAAAATGGGCCGCGAGCAGATTTTTCAATTGGATTCGGTGGCTTTAAGAAATCTGGTCTAGGTCGAGAAGGAGGGGAGGAGGGACTTATCTCTTACTTAGAGTCAAAGACCTTACTTCTTTCTGAACCGCTGCCTGTCCATTGAGCCAGTCTATTCTTTGACGATTTAATGGCGGCAATAATTTCTATGAAGGTCAGTGGGGAAAAATAATGATTACTTCAACTGAGTTGTTTTTATTGGCTTTCGGTTTGACGCCAGTTCTGGCGATAACGGACTATGCAATCGCATCAGAGAGTTCATTCAATAAGTCAAACGATCCATCGTTAATGTGTAATGAAAGTCAATGATAAGGCTCCTTAGTATAGATACAGGGTGGCTATTCTAATTTTACTTACACCTAATAATCAGTCGGAAACCAGAACGAAGGCGCTGCTCCTCTTATTGTCCATAAGAGTTTCTTTTTACATTTTTACAAAGGGGCGCTTATTGGGAGTTAAAGATGCAGAAATACCAAATTGACCCATGTAGGAGCTCGTTAACTGCTGTTCGTACGATGTCTATTTTGGAAATCCTAAATCGTTCTAACTCGGCAAGGGTGAGCGATATTGTTCGGCAGGGAACATTATCGCGAGGCGCTGTATGTCGCATACTCAACGCATTAGAGAGTGAAGGGTACGTAACTAGAGAGCGGAGTGAAAAGAAGTACCGACTAACGCGGCGTGTGATGAATCTATCTATAGGATATGGGGTCGAAGACGCAGTGCTCAACAGCTCAAAGTCAGTTATTTCAGAATTATCGCAACAGATTATCTGGCCGATCATACTAACAAGTCCCAAAGGCACCGATATTGAGACGTTGATTACTACGGAGTATGACAACCCTTTTGCGATATCGCGTTCACGCTTAGGGGATAAAAAGCCGATAATCAATTCAGCGTCTGGATGCGCTTTTTTGGCCGCAGTAAGTGAACAAATTCGGAAGAATTATTTCAATTTAATAGAACAAACCGGCATGACTGCTGAAAAACTAGAAGAATTTAAGTCTAGGGTGAATGTAGCACGTTTCCAAAACTATGCTGCCTATCAAGAAGAAGAGTCAAAGGAAGCTTCAGTTGCAGTTGCTATCGTTCCTGATGGCAAGCCGGTCGCGATGCTCACGATAAAGTACATTGCTTCAGCAGTTTCTTATTCATCAATGTTCAAAGATTTAGTCCCCTTACTATTCGATTCTGTCAGAAAGATAGAATCGAGTGACGAGTGGAGAAGGTAATGAACGAAGATCAGTATTTTTTATTTGAATCTTCGGCACCTTTGCGACTAACCGAAATTCTGGAAGCGTTGGTGGGTCAAGGTATTGTTCGGGTTGATGGAAATTCCCCGATGCCAGCGCGAGAAAAGAACTCAATAAATTTCTATCCTAAAGTTGCTTTGCCGGAACCCAAAAGGACTATAACAAAACCCGGCTTAACTGATTTAGCCAATAAAGTCGGTAGGTTGCTCGAAATAGATTTGTCACCGTTAATGGCAAGTAAAGGGCAGGTAAAAGTAAATGATGTGCTGTCTTATTACACTCATTTGAAGATGGGTGACTCGTGAAGAAGATCATTGTTCCCGTGACATAATAGTCACCAAAGGATTGCTGCGTTTTAGAGAGCAAGACAACTGAAATGAGAAAGCCACTTGGGTGACCTTTATGAACGTTTTATTATTGAGACCAAAGCTTAGCAAACTACTTGGCACCTTGTTTGCGCTTCTGACTGGTTTTTTTACATGTCCGGTGCCTGGCACTGCTCAGGCTGAACTACTACGTCTGGCCGTTTCAACTACCACTCCCATTCTCGGGCATCCCTTCGAGAGATATGCGGGTGGCCACGTCAAATCATCTGTGTTTGACGGTTTAACGCAGATAACTATTTCTGGCCAATTAAAACCAGCGTTAGCACTTTCTTGGCAGGCAGAAACAAATACGAGGTGGGTTTTCAAACTCAGGCCAGGCGTTTTGTTCCATAACGGCAAACCATTTTCAGCCGAAAGCGTAGTGGAAATTTTTGAGTACCTGAAGTTACCTGATGCCGAACGCTTTTATATGGCACAAGAATTATCATCAATAAGTTCAGCGAGAGCTCTCGATACACTCACAGTCGAAATCAATACTACGAAGCCAGACCCATTGCTGCCCAGACGAATGAGCATATTGAGAATCATAGATATGTCGGCTTGGCTAGAGAAAGGTGAAGCCGAATTTACACTTTCACCAGTAGGAACGGGGCCTTTCGTTGTCAGTTCATGGGGTGAAAATGCAACACAGATCAAGCTGAATGCTTTTGATTCGTCGTGGCGCCGATCTCAACACTACACAAATATTCAGATGGACGTCGTGCTAGATAGTACAAGGCGGATGCAGGCTCTTCTCTCAGGAGAGGTGGATATTGCAGTGAACTTAGATCCTGATGGCGTTGAGATTCTAGAAAGCGCTGGCTATAAGACAATTACAACACCTAATCCTATCGTTGTCGGTATTGGCCTACGCAACATAAATGCCGATGAATCTCCGCTGATGGACAAAAGGGTAAGGCAGGCGCTTAATCACGCTGTCAACAAAGAGGCGATCGTTAAGTATATTCATTTGGGTCAGATGTCTGTTGCGAGCCAAGGTGTTACGCCTGGGGTATTCGGATTTAATCCGAGTATTGAACCCTATTCCTACGATGTTGCGCTTGCGCGAAAATTATTGGCGGAAAGTGGCTATCCGGATGGGTTCTCAATAGTAATTGGAGCTGCGGTAGGTCAAGTTCCAGGAGACTCCTTACTGTATCAACAGGTTGCGCAAGACTTGAGGGGAGTTGGGTTGAAAGTCGAACTCCGCAGCCTGTCGTTTCCCGAATTTTCACGCCGTATTCGTTCAGGCGATTGGGATGATATCGATGCATTTACCGCGACTTGGTCCAGCCGCAATCATTTTGACGCATTGCCCGCATTAGAGTCTCATTCCTGCAAAAGGACACCTACGCCATTCTTTTGTGATCAGCGAATCATGCAAGACTTGGAAGCCGTTCAGTATGAGATTGATGCTTCAAAAAGAGAAAAGATGCTTATGGACATAATGGCGGAGACTGTCGATCAGGCACCATCTATATTTCTCGTAAACTACTCAGATATTGTCGGAATGCGTTCAGACATCATGGGCTACGAACTCAGAAGTGACGGTATACCTCTCGAAAAGATTTGGCTTGCCAACTAATCATTTTCGAAGTCATGGAACGCTCAGCATTAGTTAGTTGATCAGAATCATTAACCAGTTTGAACTATTGGTTTCCTTTTTAAAGAAGTCCCTTCAGGCTCATCTCTTGCTCCTATTCCAGGTGGGAGAATGAGTATGATTTTCTCAATTATGCCCGATTGAAAAACCTAACTCAGGTCAAACGATGCGAAGACTTTAGAATTAACTATAGCGTCCTGGCGAGGCGGAATCCCAGAATGACGTAGCTGTTATCCGGGGTCGTCCTGCCGCGATAGGCTGCGCGAGCGCTCCTCGGTATGTTATCCCAACCGCCGCCGCGCAGGACGCGGCGTTTGCAATCGCCAGAGGTGCGAGCAGAGCCGTCGGACGCCGCACCCTCATAGTTTTCATGCCAGCAATCCTCTACCCACTCTGAGGCGTTTCCGATCATGTCATGAAGCCCGAATGGATTGGGTAAAAAGCTTCCTACTTCCGCGGTGAAAATAATGCCATCAACGCATGGAAACTGATTCTCCGGATTTGCTCTTGCTTCTGCTGTATCCAATTTCTGTGCTGCAAACAGGTCAAAAATATTTGCATACGCACAGGCTTGATCACGGTCGTCGCCCCAATACCGCGTCGTAACTGTTCCTGCCCGAGCTGCGTATTCCCATTCCGCTTCAGTAAGCAAGCGGTATGCCTTATCCGTTTTTCGGCTCAACCAAGCAACGAAGGCTTTTGAATCATCCCACGAAACACAGACCACCGGCTCGACGTCGACCTGAGAAAACCCAGGATCGAGCCAAGATTTTTCGGGCTGCCTGTTGAATCGGCCTGTGGCGAAGTCCCATACAGTGCAGTCTCCTGCGACGGCTCGGTCGGTCTCTTTTACGAACTGAGCGTATTGGCGCTTCGTGACCTCGAATTTACTGACAGCAAAAGGTTTGGTGATTCTAACTTCATGTTGAGGTTTTTCCCGACCGGAAAGATTTTCGGGGAATCCCTCGCGCGTTGTTTCTTCTTGCTTTGACCCGATTAAGGCACTCCCTGCTGGGATTACCACCATCTCCGGGCAGTCGACGCAATCACGGAATACTGCGCCCGGACTTAATTGCACGGCCTGCGCCGATAACGGTGTGTTCCAGTGCAGCACAATCACGGCCACCATCACTGCGACCGAAAAAATCAATCTAGCCATGATCTACCCATTCTTCCCGTATAATCAGAGTCACCGTAAATTCTGTAGGTGGTCGAAAAAATCTCTTTAAGTTATGTGGCGCACATTTTTTGCGATGGCGAGGGGCGGTTTGTTACGTCAAGGTGCTCAGGCGATTTCATAGATTCTATTATCGCGACGTGGTCCAACCGCAATCATTTGATCCGTTAACAGCGTAGCAGTCTTACTCCTGCATTAGACTACCTAGGCTATTCTTTGTGTGATGGGCGCACCAATATAATAACCCTATGCATTAGTAGTGATATTGTATTGGTTAATTTTCCTCTGCAGACGTTAAATATTTTTGTCACATGTAGTGGAGGAAAATATGCTTGATCGTCGTACATTGTTTCCCGCCGTCGCAGGTCTAGGTGCAGGGGCTATGTCCTTGCTTACAAATAAAAAAGCGGTTGCCGCTACCAGTGCCTCTACCGCGATCGGTTTTAAAGGAGATGTGGAAGATCGAGGCACAAAGGGCAGAAACGAACGGCTGCCGACGCTTGATCTTGAAAGTCAGCAGGACTTCCTAACAGGTTTCAGAATTTGGACTCAGACGGGCTTCCGGACCTTGGCGCCCAAGCGGATGAATGCTCGTCTTGAGGAAAGGGGCGTTGATCCTAAATCTGATCCACCAAGAGATGTCATCTTGGACATCGCCGATAATGATACTGTTCTGGGGCTTGCCGCACATACATGGCTCAATAACCAGTACCTGAGCTGGAAAACTATTCAGGATCATTTCCACGCGGACGCGGATAGATATTTCGCTGAATTGGAAGCGGCGGATAACATCGGGCCAGGCACCCTTGAACTGAACCCTGATATGGATCTGCCGGACCACACAAAGCACGAAATTCATATCATGCCAGGTGGCTACGTCGGTGATCCTCTGGGTGGTTATGTGTTCCATCATGGGACAAATAATTTCTACACAAGTCGGAATAACCAGGATGAACTGCATTCTGTCTACGCGAATTCGGTTCCGGTGCCGCAAGACGGCAAAGTCAAGCGCGTGTTAGATGTTGGCTGTACGATCGGCCAAATGACTGTTGCACTTAAGGAGCGATTCAAAGACGCGGAAGTGTGGGGTATTGATGCTGGTGGGCCTATGGTCCGATATGGTCACATGCGGGCTGTGGATATGGGTGTTGACATCAATCTTGCCCAGCGCTTGGCCGAAGATATGAAGTTCGAGGACAATAGCTTCGATATCGTTACGTCGTACATTTTGCATCATGAAATGCCGGCGGAAATTTCTAAGCAGCATGTCCGTGAAGCCTTCCGGGTTCTACGCCCCGGCGGCGTCTTTTTCCCGATTGATTACTATACTGGTGGCAATAAACCGTCGCCTTTAGCCCACAGAAAGTATCGTCACTTTTGGGATATGCGCTGGAACAATGAGGTTTGGTGGGATGAATACGAAGGACTGGATTTACTTGCCGCCATGCGCGATGCCGGTTTTGAAGCGACGGAAGACGGCCCGCCAGCGTGGCTTGGGCCGAACAACCTCCTTGGTATCAAACCCGCTTAGACGCTCTTCTGACTTCTGTCATAGCAGTAGCGGCTACCAGCAAAAGAAGTAAGGCGATTTCTAGAGGGGCATTGGGCGTGTTGAGTTCAGCGTCAATTATGAAACCGGTTAACCTTGTACAGAATCCTATCTGTTTTACGAGACAAATCAGCATAACGAAGAGGCATTGAAAATGGCAACGACGAAACTCAAAACCGACCGTCCGACCTATGCGTCTGACTTCATTCCGTCAGATGTAGAACGGGCTGTTTTTCTCGGGAACCCAGTCTTAGACAATATGATGACAAGCTTGATTGCGATTGGCGCGGAAGTTTGGTCGAACCGCCGCCGCATGAAGGTGCTCGAAGCCCTCCTCGAGGATAAAGGCGTCACCAATGCGATGGTCGAACAATACATGCCGACGGAGGAGCAAGAGGTCGAATGGCAGAAGGACCGAGACCGTTTCATTGATCTGACTTATTCGCCTTTGCTGCGTGAAGGCGATTTGCCCGTGTCTGCGGCCTTCACCCGCGACAATAAATAAGACTAACACCTAAATTCTGGGGAGGATTTACATATGCGCTTTACATCTATCAGAACTTTGCTTCTTGGCACGGTAGCGGCGACCAGCATGCTTGGCGGCCAATCGGTCGTTTCACCAGCGGTTGCCCAACAGCTTGCTGTTGAAGAAATTGTCGTAACAGCGCGGCAAAGATCAGAAAGTCTGCAGGAAATTCCACTCACCATTACGGCGTACACCGCCGATGATATTGTGGCCAGCGGTTTTCAGGATTTCGGCGACTTGGCTCAGCAAACCGCTGGGTTGGTGTTTGAAACACGCATGGCGGGTTCGACTCCAGGACGTATTGATTCCCTAATTCGTCTGCGCGGTGTAACCGGAGCAGGGGGGACGGGCGATCATCTGGCGCCGACTTCGCTCTTCGTTGATGGCATCTTTATGCTTGGGAATTCCAATGTCATCGGGTTGGGTGATTTGGAGCGTGTCGAAGTCATTAAAGGCCCACAGTCGGCCTTCTTTGGGCGCAATACCTTTGCGGGTGCTATTAACTACATCACTAAAAACCCAAGTCTTGAAGAGTATGAAAACCAGATAAACGCCACTGCTGGCACTTATAACAATTTTGATGTCCATGCGTCTTTCAACGGTCCCATCATAGAAGGCAAGCTGGGGTACTCACTGAATGCGCGCGCCTACCATCGTGGCGCAGAATGGACGGCGACCGACGGGGGCGACCTCGGTGATGAATCTACTCGCAGTGTGAGCGCCGTGCTGTACGGCGAACCCACAGAAAACTCGTTTTTCAAATTACGTGCGAATTACCAGAAAGATGATGATGGTCCAGCCGTTGCGGCTTTCATCGGCACGGATGATTTCATCAATGCAAATTCTTGTGCGGGTAAGTCTTATGACCGCCTGGCGCCGGATGGAAGCCCTCTGACAATTACGCCTGGACAAAACGGCTTGCAGCCTTACTTCTGCGGCGAAGTTCCTGGAATTGGTGATCCGAACGGACCGACTTTTTCCAGCGAGACAAGCATCTTTCCTGCGGCCTTGGCCCAACCCGGTCGTGTCGGCTTTGTCGCCAGCCCGTTTCAACTTCTCATCGGGCCGCAACCTGACCTGATACAAACGGCGCTTCTTGACGTAACTTTTGTTCCCAACGTGCCAACGCTTGATGGCTTCGGCATGGAGCGGTATCAGAAACGTGTCTCGTTCAACGGTGGGGTAGATTTTTGGGATGGCTATAACCTCACGGTTTTGGGTGGCTGGAACGAAACCGGCGTGAACTTCTTACGTGATTACGACCGCCGCGATGCATCGGGCTGGTACTCAGTGGATCCTAAATACGGCGAGGATTACAGCGCCGAGATCAGACTCAGCTCACCACAGGAAAATAAACTCCGCTGGCTCGGCGGCTTGACCTATTACGATCAAACCTTCCTGCAGAGTGGGGCCGGTGGGCTTCTTGTAGGGAACTGTACTGCTTCGTTGCAATCTGGGGCCTGTGCCACAAGTGGCCCGGGTGTATTTACGTTGCCCCCGACAGGCGGTAACGAAGCTAAGGTCTGGGCTGTCTACGGGTCTGTCTCCTACGATATTACCGAAGAAATTACTCTGGACGTTGAAGCGCGCTATTCGGAAGACGAGCGCACGGTTCAGCAATCCGGCTTTTCCTTTGTTGATACCTACAAAGAAATCACGCCACGTGTGATTTTGAGCTATCAGCCGACCGATGACACCAATGTTTATGCTCAGTTCTCACAGGGTGTTCTGCCGGGTGCGACGAACGGCTTGGTTGCCATCTGTAGCAACGAAACCTTTTTGCAGCCCTACACCAATCCCCTAACCGGACAGCAGTCGACGGCCTCCGAATGTGCTCAGCTCGCAGCCCAGTTGCCGGGAGGAGAAGCTGCAGGATCAACGCCAGCCCAGAAGCTCAACTCCTATGAAATTGGCTGGAAACAGTCCCTGTTGGATAGTCGGTTGCGCTTCAATGCAGCGGCCTACTATTACGAATGGAAAAATGTACCCAGTTTCCTGAGTGTTACCTATGTTAGGGACGCTGAGGATCCAGCCTTGCGCGACCGCATTCCCAATTCCTTCTCAAACAGTCTCGGCGTTTCGGTATCTGGCAGCCAAGAGCTTTACGGTCTTGAAGTTGAAACCGGTTTTGCCATCACCGAAAATTGGAATGCTCAGTTGAATGTTAGCTGGCAGCAGAATAAATGGACTGACTTCAATAACAGATCAGCCGTTCAACAAACCGGACTGACAAATATGAACGGTCTGGAGGCGACTCGGTATCCGGAGTGGCAGGGTAACCTGAGCACCACTTATACCGACCAACTGAATGATGTTTGGGACTGGTTCATCCGTGGGGACTTTATCTACTCGGGCGAATACTGGGCTGACCTTGAAAACATTATTGAGGGCCCGGATTACTTCCTGACTCATGTTAGAGCCGGTGTGTCGAAGGAGGATTTCCGAGTAGAATTCTATGTACGCAACTTGTTTGACACCGATACCTACCTCGGTGTGACTCGGACAATTGACTTTGGCTATGACGCCGGGAACTTCAATTTCAATGGTTTCCAAGGCATTGCCATCAACCCACAACAAAAGCGCCAATTTGGTATCAGAACATCGATCAATTTCTAGTTCTCTCCCAAGAATAAAGATCGGTGTTCAGTGGGCCTGGAGCCGTAAGGCTTCGGGCCCATTTCTTTCGGTTATTGCACCACAAATGTCAGTATTATCGGCGCGTAGAATGATATGCGTCTGGTTTATAAGACCTAGTTCGAACTAATGGCCATATTCAGACTAGTTTGTCTGGCATTAGCATCAATGAAACAGGTCGGAGTAATTGCCTAAGAGAGTGTTTTCTTTTTAAAGGAACGAAGCTGAAGCAGCTTAGACTTTTTGGAATCATTTAATTATAGCGGATCGTGAAAATTGTTCTGTAAAGGTGGCTGCGCCCTCCCGCAACCATCTTTACTCGCTCTAAGCCGCTAATCGGTTGATTGGCGGTTTTTTGCACTCCAGAACAGATGCTTAGGATGCCGGCGAGTTCTCCATGCAGGTCAATACTTAGCAGACTGCGTTCTGGTGTAAGCTGTCCCTTGCGAAAATCTCATTCGTTTGAAATAGCCTTTGATCACTTGTAATCGGATTGGGATGATCCGATTTACGACGTTTTTCTTTCTGGCAATCTTGGCTGACTGTGTCAGCAGCCATGGGAGAACATTCTCATATAATTTTGCTATTAAAATAGAGAATTTACAGAGAAATCTTCAATTATTACTGGAATTTTCGAAGAATTCTGGCCTGACTCGCTGGACACTGCATGGGCTATGGAGCTCAATTTTCTGCAAATAAGAATGGCATAACGCCACATGGCATCAGCCTGTGGCGGTCCGCATAGACCTCATTTTCAAACAGAAGACCAAGCCTTGTTGATTTTTGTCAAGGAGGTGCCGTCTGCACTCCTATATCGGTAACTGGAGTTTCAGTTTCGGGGACGTCGGAGCGCCTAAAAATGACCCAATTAACAGCGCGTATAGATACGCTTAATAGCAAAGATACGGGGCTCATTTGCGCTCTTATCGTAGCCATCTTTGGCTGTCTTTTCTGGATCGGAGGAGCTGGTTCAGACCCGGTGGTAGTTCATGCGGCCATATATGCGATTGCGTTTTTCCTTTTTATCATGGCTTTAGGTCATCGCATTATCGGGCGTGACAACCCCTCACGTTGGAGCCCGCCAGACCTTACTTCTTATAGCGATGATGTGATCAAGGCGGGTGTGATTGCTTCCACGTTTTGGGGTGTAGTTGGGTTTGTGGTTGGTCTGGTCATTGCCTTACAACTTGCTTTTCCGGCTCTCAACTTTGATTTGCCCTGGACAAGCTTTGGTCGCCTCAGACCGGTCCATACATCTGGAGTTATTTTTGCCTTTGGTGGCAACGTATTGATCACGACATCTTTTTATGTGGTTCAGCGTACTTGTCGTGCACGTTTGGCGGGAGACCTTGCGCCCTGGTTTGTATTCTGGGGCTATCAACTATTTATTGTGATCGCAGCTACTGGATATGTTTTGGGCATTACTCAATCGAAGGAGTACGCAGAGCCCGAGTGGTATGCAGACCTTTGGCTTACGATCGTATGGGTGACTTACCTTATTGTTTTCCTGGCAACATTGGCTAAGCGTAAAGAGCCTCACATCTATGTCGCCAACTGGTTTTATCTCGCCTTTATTGTCACAGTGGCAATGCTCCATGTGGTGAATAACATGGCTGTTCCTGCATCTTTGGCCGGGGCCAAAAGTTATTCCGTTTTCTCAGGGGTTCAGGATGCTTTGACCCAATGGTGGTATGGCCACAATGCTGTCGGATTTTTTCTGACTGCAGGTTTCTTAGGGATCATGTACTACTTTGTACCTAAGCGTGTTGAGCGGCCTGTGTACTCTTATAGGCTATCTATTATTCACTTTTGGTCCTTGATTTTCTTATACATTTGGGCTGGACCGCATCACCTGCATTACACAGCTCTGCCGGAATGGGCGCAAACGTTGGGGATGACTTTCTCCATCATGTTGTGGATGCCGTCTTGGGGCGGCATGATCAACGGACTCATGACCTTATCTGGCGCGTGGGACAAGCTTCGCACAGACCCAGTTGTACGAATGATGGTTGTTGCGATCGCATTCTATGGCATGAGCACGTTCGAAGGGCCAGTGATGAGCATCAAGGCCGTTAACTCGCTGAGTCACTATACAGACTGGACAGTCGGCCATACTCATTCTGGCGCGCTGGGGTGGGTCGGTTACATCAGCTTTGGTGCCCTGTATTGCCTGACGCCGTGGCTATGGAAGCGCAAAGAACTCTACTCCCTCAAGCTGGTGAATCTACACTTCTGGATTTCGACCATCGGTATCGTGCTCTACATCACCTCAATGTGGGTATCGGGTATTCTTCAAGGCCTCATGTGGCGCTCCTACGATAGTCTTGGATTTCTTGAATACAGCTTTGTTGAGACCGTGGAAGCTATGCATCCCTTCTATTTGATCCGGGCGCTTGGGGGAGGTTTGTTTGCTTTCGGGGCCATGATCATGGCCTACAACCTCTGGCGGACGGCCCGTGGTGATGTTCGTAACGAGACGAGCGTCTCATCGCTGGGGGGCACTCCCCAAGCGGCAGCGGTTTGAGGAGGGCGCGCTATGTTGAACCACGAACGCTTTGAAAAGAATTCGATCGTTTTGTTGATCGGCATTCTAATTGTTGTTTCTATTGGCGGCCTAGTTGAGGTCGCACCATTATTCTATCTCAAGAGCACTATCGAGAAGGTTGAGGGAATGCGACCGTATACTCCGCTGGAGCTTGCAGGCCGCAATATATACATTCGTGAGGGCTGCTACACTTGTCACAGCCAAATGATCCGCGCACTAAGGGATGAGGTTGAACGCTACGGCCACTATTCCTTGGCAGCTGAAAGTATGTACGACCATCCCTTCCAGTGGGGGTCGAAGCGCAACGGCCCTGACTTAGCTCGCGTGGGTGGCAAGTATTCGGATGAATGGCATCAGGATCATTTTAAATCTCCACAAAGCGTTGTTCCAGAGTCGATAATGCCCGGATATCCATTTTTGGCGACAACGCGCCTAACAGTGGGCAACCTTGAGGATCACGTTCAAGCGCAGCGAACGGTCGGCGTGCCATATACAGACGACATGCTTGCAAATGCGGTTGATGACGCCAAAGTGCAGGCGGATCCGGATGCTGATTATGATGCGTTTCTAGCGCGTTATCCCGACGCTATCGTCCGCAACTTCGATGGCAAAGTGGCAGAACTTACCGAGCTTGATGCCCTCATCGCCTACATGCAGATGTTGGGCACGTTGGTCGATTTCTCTCAATACGACGCTGAAGCGTTTAAACGTTAGGAGGCCATGTATGACACATCAAACGGCCTCTGCTTTCGCCCAGTCTTGGGGGTTAGTCTACCTCTTAATTTTATTTGTTGCGGTCTGTGGCTACGCACTTTGGCCGCGCAACAAGGACAAGTTTGATCGCGCATCAAGGATGCCATTAGAAGAGGATCACAGCCATGGCGAATAATCGCGAAGTCGATTCTTTCTCAGGCGTCGAAACAACGGGGCATGAATGGGATGGCATCAAGGAGTTAAACAATCCGCTCCCCCGTTGGTGGCTCTATATCCTGTATGCATCGATCATCTGGTCTGTTGGGTATTGGATTGCCATGCCAGCTTGGCCAATGGTGTCATCCTATACGCAAGGCATGCTTGGCTGGTCACAGAGATCCAATGTGATGGCAGAGGTTGAAGCTATCAAGAAAAGCCGTGAGCCAATCAAGGCGAAGTTGTTGCAAGCGTCTCTTGAAGAAATTGAGGCGACACCAGATCTATTTACGTTCGCGCTGGCAAGTGGCGAAGCTGCTTTTGGCGATAATTGTGCACCTTGTCATGGTTCTGGTGCGCAGGGTGCTGTTGGCTATCCAAACCTCAACGACGATGAATGGCTCTGGGGTGGGGCGTTGTCCGATATTGAATATACAATCACTCATGGTATCCGGAATGAAAATTTCGATAGCCGTTACAGCGAAATGCCAGCTTTCTTGCAGGTGGGTACGGTCGATAGAAAGGAGCTGTCAGACTTAACAGATTACGTTTTATTAATTAGCGATCAAGAACCCAGTTCAGAGGCTGCTGCTGCTCGTGGTCAAGGGCTCTACGTTACACACTGTGAGTCCTGCCATGCTGCTGACGGTACTGGTGATCGCGAGCAAGGTGCGCCGAGTTTGGTCGACCAGATTTGGCTTTATGGTAGTGATCGCGAGAGTATCCAATCGACGATTGCGAATGCGCGCAATAGTACAATGCCGCAGTGGGGTGAACGGCTAGATCCTTCTACGATAAAGGCTTTGGCGGTATATGTGCATGCCCTTGGTGGTGGTGAATAATACGTGGACAAGTCTTATGGGCACCCCATCGACATTCTCGATGTTGAAGCAGTAAACCGCAAAGACAAACGCTCTTTTTTCAAAAAGCGCGAACCGATTTATCCTAAACGGGTGAACGGAACGTTTCGGTGGATAAAGTGGGCCGTGATGGCCATAACCCTGGGGATTTACTACATCTTACCTTGGGTGAGGTGGGATCGTGGTGAAGGTGCACCGAACCAAGCCGTTCTTGTCGATTTTGCCAATTCGCGTTTCTATTTCTTCTTTATCGAGCTTTGGCCACAAGAAGTGTACTACATCACTGGATTGCTGATCCTTGCTGCAATTGGACTGTTTTTAGTTACGGCTTTGGCCGGACGTGTTTGGTGTGGCTACACTTGCCCTCAAACCGTTTGGACCGACCTTTTTGTCTGGGTCGAACGTGCTGTTGAGGGCAATCGTAACGAACGCATTCGGCTTGATAAGCAACCTTGGAGCCTTTCAAAAGCTAGTAAGAAGATTTTCAAGCACATTATTTGGCTCATCATTGCGATCGCCACGGGTGGTGCGTGGATTTTCTACTTTGCAGATGCGCCTGTTTTGGCTCAACAATTGTTCAATCTTGAAGCCCCGTTCACGGCTTATGTCTTCATTGGTATTTTTGCTTTCACCACATACTCACTTGGCGGACTCATGCGGGAGCAAGTGTGCATCTATATGTGCCCTTGGCCCCGTATTCAGTCTGCGATGATTGACGATGAGTCCCTAGCTGTTACATATCGGTTTGATCGTGGTGAACCTCGTGCCGCTCATAAAAAGGGCGCGTCGTGGGACGGACGAGGGGACTGCATCGATTGCAAACAATGTGTTGCAGCCTGTCCGATGGGGATCGACATTCGGGACGGTTTACAACTCGAGTGTATACAGTGTGCTTTATGCATCGACGCTTGTGATGACGTTATGGCCAAAGTCGACCGCCCTTTGGGCTTAATCGGTTATGATAATGATCTAGCAATTCAATATCGCCAGGAAGGTAAGACCATGCCCTTCCGGCCCGTAAGACTGCGTACAGTTGCCTATTCAATCATCCTCGCCGTTGTCGGCTCTATAATGCTGTATGGTCTAATTACTCGGCCTCTGGTCGGTTTAAATGTCCTCAAGGACCGCAACCCCACCTATGTCGCTTTGTCAGATGGCGGCGTGCGTAATGGGTATGAGGTAAAAATTCTTAACAAGCTTCGCGAAGAGAAACAGTATTTTATCTCAATAGAGGGCTTGCCGGGGACGACGTTGTCAGCTGTAAGTTTACCCATATCGGGGCAGGGAGAGGTGATGGTTAATGTTCCCGGTGATGATCTGCGAGCCATCAAAGTGTTTGTAACTCTGCCTGCAGAACACCGTCCGAGCGGTCAAACGCCTATCGTATTTAAAGTCTCTGATATCAAAGGTGAAATTACAGCGACGAAAGAATCTGTATTTAGTGGGGGCCGGCAGTGAGAACAGGATCTCAGATACTGGTCACAGGGCGTCATGTTTTTTGGTGGATAACCGCTTTCTTTGCCGTAGTAATCGGCGTGAACGCAACAATGGCTATCCTCGCGCTCTCGACCTTCAACGGCGTTTCTGAAGACGAGGCTTATGTCGATGGTCTTGCATTTAATGAGACTTTAAAGGCCGTGGATGAGCAGCAGGCCATGGGTTGGTCCGTATCTACGAACCTTGACCGACCTGGTGGATTAGTCGCGAATATCCGTGCAGAGTATCTGGACTCAAGCAACATTGCTCTGACCCACTTGAACGTCCGCGCGGAATTTGTTCGTCCTGTGCATCAAGGATACGACTTTTCTGTTTTTCTTCAACAGACCGGGCCTGGGGTCTACACTGCAGCGACCAGTGTGCCTCTGGCAGGGCAATGGACGGTAAGGCTGATCGCTGAATACAACGCGTCTCAAATCAATCAGTTCGCGCGTCCGTATGTTCTGACTTACCGTACCGTAATCCGATGAGCCCACTGGGTGCTAACGCTGCGGTTATACCCTCTTCTTCAGGGTGTTGTCCGGCATCTGCCTCATTGCCCGCAGATATGTTTGAAGCCCCTGAGTTAACGCCTCTTGATTATCCTAATGCTGATCCTGCTGCTTTTGTTATTAGCTCACCGGATTATCCGTTTGTGCTTCACCTTCTCGTGGAAAATATGACATGCCCAGGCTGTATACAGCATATCGAGCGGGCGCTGAACGGGCGGCCAGGCGGAGTTAAAGCGCGCTTAAGCCTGTCAACCAAGCGCCTCACTATTTCATGGAAGGACTCTGGGGTAACCGCTCTGGACTTGGTAACGCTGCTCGGTGATCTGGGCTACCGAGTGATGCCCTTTAAGGCCGAAGTTGTTGAGCAGTTGTCAGACAGTCAGGGGAAGACGCTGCTCAAAGCCATGGGTGTTGCTGGTTTTGCCTGGGCTAATGTTATGTTGTTGTCCGTATCCGTATGGGCTGGCGCAGCGTCTGATATGGATGCCGCAACACGGGATTTGTTTCATTGGATATCCGCCCTAATCGCTTTGCCGGCTGTTGCCTACGCGGGCCAACCATTTTTTGTATCCGCCTATCAGGCTTTAGTCGGGCGCCGATTGAATATGGATGTCCCAATTTCTTTAGCTGTGTTGCTTGCCGTTGTTGTTAGCGTTTGGCAAACGTCGATCAGTGGCCCCCATGCTTATTTTGATGCAGCTCTGATGCTGTTGTTCTTTCTTCTGGTAGGGCGTTTCCTGGATTACCGGTGCCGCAGCAGAGCCAGCACAGCAGCTGAAAACCTTGTTGCACTTCAATCGCTGAGTGCGACGGTTATTGACCCTGATGGCAGCACCAAAGCCGTTGCCTCCGATGCGCTTCAACCGGGAATGGTTGTCAGAGTTCTGCCCGGCGATCGCATACCAGCCGATGGCATCATCAAGTTTGGTCATTCAGATATAGACAAGAGCATTCTAACGGGAGAAAGTGCGGCTGAGGCAGCGCAGCCTGGAGATGTGATATTCGCTGGTAGTCTGGTGCTCACAGGGCTGCTCGAAATCCGAGTAGAAAAATCACATACAGATACTTTTCTAAGTCATGTAGTTGATTTGATGGAAAGTGCAGAACAGAACCGCTCCAAGTACGTGCGTTTGGCAGACAGGCTTACGGATTATTATGCCCCCGCTGTACACATTGCGGCCACATTAACTTTTCTTGGGTGGTGGATCTCCGGTGGTCCTTGGGACGGAGCGGTTATGAAAGCAATCGCTGTCTTGATTATTACATGTCCGTGCGCCCTCGGTCTCGCGGTTCCAGCGGTCCAAATCGTCGCGTCTGGGCGTTTGCTCAAAGCAGGCGCATTGCTAAAGAGCGGAGATGCGCTCGAACGCCTAAGTTCAGTGGACACCCTGGTCTTCGATAAAACGGGAACCCTCACTATGGGTGCTCCAAAAATTATGAAGACTCATGACATTGATAGCCCTGATCTCGCGTTGGCAGCCTCCCTTGCGGCGACCAGCCGCCATCCGCTTGCGAGAGCATTGACGGAATATGCTGGAGTCGTTTCTCCGGCTAAAAATGTGCAAGAGTCACCGGGGCTGGGGCTCGTCATGCAGACCGCCGGCGGAGAAGTTCGCCTAGGTAGCCGCCTTTGGTGCGGTGTACCTCAGACTGTTGCACCGTCGGATGAGGCGGTTGCGGTGTCTGAATTATGGTTACGAAAACCAAAGGGTGAAAAAGTTCCATTCTATTTCCAAGACCATATTCGCAAAGACGCTGATGTAGTCGTCGAATGGGCAAAGTCCCAAGGTTACGGTGTTATTCTCCTTTCTGGTGACCGCTCAGAGGCAGTCCGGAGCGCAGCGGAGACTGTTGGCATTGACGATTGGTATGCTGGTCAGTCTCCAGAAGATAAGATCAGGTTCGTGCGTGATCTGCAGGCGCAAGGCCATAAGGTCGCTATGGTCGGTGATGGCCTCAATGACGCTCCAGCGCTAGCGGCCGCAGATGTCTCACTTTCTCCGTCAACAGCTACTGATATTAGCCAGAATGCTGCAGATATAGTTTACTTTGGTGGTAAGCTTTCAACGGTACTAGAAATTATTAGTGCGGCGAGAATTGCAAATCGCCGCGTGCGGGAGAATTTTTCCTTGGCTCTCGTCTATAATGTGATTGCTTTACCGCTTGCGGTTGCAGGCTTGGTCACACCTCTCATTGCTGCTGTAGCTATGTCTGGCTCGTCTCTTGTGGTGACAGCAAACGCTCTGCGTGGTTTTTCCCGGAAAGAAATATAATGAATGCGTTGGTTTACCTAATTCCGGCGGCGCTTTTACTTGGGGGGCTAGGATTGGCAGCGTTCTTGTGGACGCTTAAGTCGGGGCAATACTCAGACCTAGACGGTGCGGCATATCGTATCTTATTCGAGGACGATCTTCCGCCTCAGCCAGATCGTATTGTCACTGAAAAATCTCGCGAGTCTGATAACTCTGACTCCTAGCGTGACGTTGTCAGTGGAAGTTCGCTTCCTTATAGTGAGGCAATCAGGCGCGGTATGATTTAAGCAGCTATCTTACGCCATTCGCTCAGAGGCGCGGCGAACCCATATAAACACCCAACCCTTTTGCGACTGAGAGCATTTCACTGCCAGCGTCGACTTTGCGTGGTCCAGTTATTGTCTCTGACATGGGTATATCTGTCACTTGACCAGCCCGCCAGGCTGCGAGGCGCGGTGATGTGGCACTCATGAGGGCGTCAACGGCCCGCACACTGAGTGCTGATCCCAGAAGGCGATCGAACATCGACGGAGAGCCGCCACGTTGTAAATGTCCAAGTACCGTGCAGCGCGTTGAAACGTCTATGAGTTTGCCAAGTTCATCAGCAAGCACGGTCCCTACGCCCCCAAAAGCTTGGTTAGACCCAAAATAGGGCAGGGTCACGATCTCTCCCCTTGGGTCGGGCACACCTTCTGCAATAGCGATCAGGACATGGGCTCTCTGTTCAGACCGGATGCGACACACATGTTCGGCAAGATCTGCAATGTCGTACTTCATCTCGGGAATCAGGATGGCATCTGCCCCTCCGGCAACGCCACCAAAAAGAGCAAGGAAACCGGACTCTCGCCCCATCGTCTCTAGCACCATGATGCGCCGGTGACTTGCAGCTGTGGATTGAAGCCGATCGAGCGCGCCACCGACCACATCAACCGCTGTAAAAAAGCCAACCGCAAAATCCGTTCCAGGCACATCATTGTCGATCGTTTTGGGCACACCCACCCATGGCACGCCAGCCGAGGTTAGCAGGCGATTAAAGATTCGCATGCTGCCATCACCACCGATCACGACAAGACCATCTAGTTTAAGCGCTGCTATCGCATCAACGATTTCTGTTGAACGGTCACGGGTGCTTCCGTCGGGCATCGGGTACGCAAACGGGTCGCCACTGGTCGTCGACCCGAGTATGGTTCCTCCGGCTCTTAGGAGCTCACCTGAAAACAAGGCGGGCGACAATGTTTCGGTTTGGGGCGGAGAAGTGAGCAGTCCGTGATGTCCATCATGAATTCCCACAACCGCACAGTCATAGTTTTCTGTGGCGTGTTGTGTGACGCCACGAATGACAGCGTTCAGCCCAGGGCAGTCGCCGCCACTGGTTAAAACGCCGATTCTGCGTTTTAGAGCCACAACAAAATGTCTTTTGCAGCCATATGTATTTGATTCCCATCAAAGTGCATACAGACGGATATTGGGATACAATACACGTCAGATTTAGGAAGGTCACGGCCCAGTATGCTGAAAGTAAAACGCGTCCCGATAGAAACGTTCGGTGAGAACGTCGTTTTCTTGTCTGACCAGTGCCAGAGTTATCAGCCTGAAGCCTTTAGAGGCATGAACAAAGCTTACGTTGGCACGTCGGAGCGCAAAGTTATGGCGGCGGTGAACCTTGTTCACGGTGATCATCTTTTGCGCGGTGATGAAATCGGCCTTTCCACAAACACATTCGTTGAGCTTGGTCTTGAAGAAGGAACGGCTGTTGATCTTGTGCCGACCACGCCTCCTGCCAGCATGGATCATGTTCGATCCAAGGTTTATGGGCGGACTCTTTGTAGAGAAGAGCTGGATGCCATCATTCACGATATTGCTGGCCACCGTTATTCGCGCATGGAAATCACAGCATTTCTTATGGCCTGTGCCTCATTCATGACAACTCAGGAGGTGCTGGACCTTACGTTGGCTATGGCAGGCATCGGCAGCCGTATGGATTGGCAGCAAGACATAATTGTGGATAAGCACTGTATTGGCGGTATCCCGGGCAACCGTACGTCCATGATTGTGGTGCCAATCGTTGCGGCCTATGGCTTGCCCATTCCGAAGACATCATCGCGCGCGATTACGTCTCCGGCGGGCACTGCTGATACAATGGAGGTTCTTGCAAACGTGGATGTCGGGATTGACCGTCTCATAGAGATGGTTGGTGAGGTTTACGGTTGCCTCGCATGGGGCGGGCACGTCAACCTTTCCCCAGCGGATGACATTCTCATTTCAGTTGAGCGCCCCTTAGCCATTGATACGCCAGAGCAGATGGTTGCATCTATCTTGTCTAAGAAAATTGCGGCTGGATCCACGCACCTTCTTATCGACATGCCAGTCGGCCCAACTGCAAAAATTCGATCGCGTGGCGAGGCCATTCGTTTACGGAAGCTCTTTGAGTACGTCGCTAAAAAGGCGGGGTTACATCTGGATGTCGTCATCACTGACGGTTCACAGCCTATTGGTCGAGGGATAGGACCCTTCTTGGAGGCAAGAGACGTTATGGCTGTCCTGCGATGCGAGGATGGAGCACCAACAGATTTACGCGAACGCGCAGTTCTGCTTGCAGGCCACATTCTTGAATTTGACCCGGAACTACGGGGTGGAGAGGGGTTTGAGCAGGCGCGTAGTTTACTTGATTCGGGTGAGGCATTAGCGGCCATGGAACGCATTATCGCTTACCAAGGGCCGCCACCTGCCAAATATGCGTTGGGTAACTTGCATCATGCGGTGACAGCTACAGCAAGCGGGAAGATTGAATCAATTGACTGTTTTCGTATTGCGCGGATCGCGCGATTAGCAGGCGCGCCAGGTTTTAAGGGTGCCGGCCTTGATTTGCATAAAAGGGTCGGGGATCAAGTGGAGAGGGGTGAAGGGCTATACACTGTTTACTCTGCGCTTGAGACGGATTTTGCTCACGCTAAAGCTATGGCTGAAGACGATAACGGATACGCCTTGCATCATGTCTGATGGTCCGATCATAATATGTTTTTCTGAAGACCTGCCCGCAGCAAGCAGACTTGCGGTAGCCTTAGACACGACGGTGTCGGAGATCAGCCATCATATGTTTCCTGATGGTGAGTCCTTAGTGCGCGTGGAGGTTTGCCCCTCAACCATCATCCTCTATCGATCCTTGCACCGTCCAAATGGAAAGCTCGTGGATCTTTTTTTGGCTGTGAGCGCCGCCCGGGATCAGGGTGCTAACAAGGTTGTTCTCGTAACACCCTATCTCCCCTATATGCGCCAAGATATTGCGTTTCATCCCGGTGAGGCCGTGAGCCAAAGCGTTATTGGCAGCATGATTGCAGCACAGGTGGACGCCGTTGTTACAGTCGACCCTCATTTGCACCGGACCCCTAATATTAGCGACGTCTTCCCAGGAATCCAGGCCGTTGCTAGTTCTGCTGCAAGCACTGTTGGTGCGGCGGTGGATAAATCTTACGATGTTGCCCATGTGGTAATGATCGGCCCGGATGAAGAATCAGCACCCTTGATCCGCATCGCTGCACAAGCCGCTGGATGCCCTTGGATGGTTGGCCGTAAGATCCGCCATGGAGACAGAACCGTTGATCTGGCACTCCCAGAGTCTCCGAGGCTAACGGGCAAGCGTGCGATCATTTTTGACGATGTTATCAGTTCAGGAACGACAATAATCGCTTGCGCCCAGGCCGCTTTAGAAAAGGGGGCATCGTCGGTTGTGGCCTATACCACCCATGCTTTGTTTAGTGGGGAAGACGCAGCTGTCATGCGGGCAGCTGGAGTGGATGCAATTGTTTCGTGCGACGGCATTTCTCACCAGACCAATGGTATTGCCCTCGCTCCCTTATTAGCAAAGGCTGTTTTAAAATGTCTGTAACTCTTACCTTTCATGGTGCTTGCGGTATCGTTACCGGGTCGTGCTTTCGTCTTTCGACGGCAGCTGCAACGATCCTGATCGACTGCGGTCTCTTTCAAGGCACAAAGACGGTGAGAGCGCTTAATTATGGTCCACTGCAATTTGATCCCAAAACGATTGATGCCGTACTTCTAACGCACGCGCATATTGATCACTGTGGCCTATCACCTAAGTTGGTGCGTTCGGGGTATCGGAAAAATATCCACGCGACTGCAGCCACCTGCGACCTGCTCAGTTATGTGTTGCCTGATAGCGGGCACATTCAAGAGATGGAAGTGGAACGCCTCAATTGGCGTAATAGAAGACGCGGTAAAGCTGAGGTTCACCCGATCTATACCCGCAAGGATGCCGAGGCGACGCTCAGTCAACTGGTGCCCACAGATTATGGTGTTTGGTTTGAGGTTGCGGATGGGATGCGTGCTCGCTATTGGGACGCGGGGCATATATTAGGGTCGGCCAGTATCGAGCTGTCGGTTGATCTGCCTGGCGAAGCCTCACCTTTGTCGCTGCTGTTTTCTGGAGACATTGGACCAGGAGGTAAGGTCCTCCATGATGATCCGGACGCTCCAAAAGATATTGATGTTGTCGTCATGGAGACAACTTATGGCGACCGCGTGAGAGATGACGTATCGGCAGAAGAGCGGCGTGGCCGGTTAGGTAAGATCATCGGGGATGGATTAGAAAAGGGAGGTCTCGTCCTCATCCCTTGTTTCGCTGTTGAAAGGACTCAAGAATTACTTGTCGATCTGGATGCCTTATTTGATTCGGGGGCATTGCCGACTGTACCTTTATATGTGGACTCACCCCTAGCAACCCGTGCCACGGAAGTGTTTGATCAGCATCTCGAGGGCTTAGCAGGTGCTTCGGGCACTCATCCTTTTCGCAGAGCAAACGTTAAGTTTGTCCGCGATGTAGAAGAAAGTAAGAGCCTCGCCCGCCTGACCGGCGGTGCCATCATTATGGCGGGCAGCGGTATGGCAGATGCAGGTCGTATCCGCCACCATCTCAAGAATAATTTACATCGCAGAGACGTCACCGTTCTGTTGGTGGGCTATCAAGCGCCAGGTACCATGGGGCACCTACTGCTTGAGGGCCGTAAGATGGTGCGTATACATGGTGATGAAATCGCGATCCGCGCCCGCATTGAACTGATTGACGATTATTCTGGTCACGCAGACCGAGACAACCTTTTGACGTGGCTTGGAGACAGGTTGCCCATTCACAATGATCTCTTTCTAGTGCATGGGGAAGAAGAAGCTCGTCTTGGCTTTGCGAGTACAGTCCGTGCCACCTACGGAGAAGACTTTCCGCTCAGAATGCCTGTCATCGGCGAAACGGTTCGACTTAGCAAAAACAAAGGAGCCAAGACACTCGCCAAGCGCCCCCCACTCATAGAACCTGCAGATACAGTGGCCGACTGGCATAATCTTTATGCAGATACGGTTCTCACACTCCGCCATACTTTAGAGAAGGCGCAAAATGATAAAGAACGCCGCAAAATTCTTGAAAACCTAAGTTCTCAGATCAAAGCAGTACATAAGCCAGCGAAAAAATAAGCAGGGGAAAGGTCATCCTAGGAATTTTAACAAGCGTAGCTTGATCACGATCAAGGATTTGCTACTGCGTAGTGATTATTACAAACGGCAAAGCAGTTTATGTAGCAGGGAGCTAGCCATGGCAGAGCCTCAACGAGAGCGGGTCACAGAAATTGTAGGTATATTTGATCGCGTAGAGGATTTGGAGAACGCGATCAGTCAGTTGATGCTCCATGGGTTTGACCGAGCGCAGATCAGCCTGCTGGCTGATAGCACGGCCGTTGACGAAAAAATGGCGCATAGATATCAACGTCTTGAAGGCTTGGCCGATAATCCTGATGCTCCTCGCGCAGCCTACGTGTCGCGACAAGCTATGGGGGAGGCGGAAGGCGCTGTTATCAGTGGTTTGCTCTACATCGGTGCAATCACTGCGACTGGCTTTGTTGTTGCAAGCGGAGGAACGCTGGCCGCAACAGTTGCCGCCGCCGCTGCAGCTGGCGGATTTGGCAGTCTTATTGGTACGATGCTCGCAATGTTTTTATCTGATCGTCACGCCGCATACCTGTCCGATCAGCTAGACCGTGGAGGGCTTCTCCTGTGGGTCTCAATACGCGACGAAAAACAGCATGAAACGGCGGACTCAATCCTTCGCGAACAAGGGGCTCATGACGTGCGTGTGCATACGCTGCCATCCGCGAGAACCAACGTTAAGACTTTTGGAGAACATGAGGTGACGTTGCATGTTGAGGGTCTATATGAGGTGCGCGGCCAGTTTTACGAAGACCTTGCTGCGGCGTTGAACGCAGTCAATGTTCAACATGATAAAGACGTAGTATTTGGGAAGCCTCAAGTGGTCACTGGCGGGGGGCACTAGACATGTGCTTGCTGTTACCACTCCGCTGCCAGGCGATTGACGTTTGTGAGGGAAGTCACGGGCCTGATTAAATTCTAGCAGGCAATAATAAATTATGATCTGAATTGCGCTATAATGGTGCACGTCTCATGTTGGGCTTTGAAGCGGCTTTAACCGGGAATTAAATTTAGGCTGCGGTGAGGACCGATTGGCCCTATGAGTTGCTAATCTTCGCATTCTGCAAGTCGAGCTGTAACCTTACGATGTCTTTGTCAGCTATTTTCTGATCCTGGAAGCCAAGCTGACGAGCCAAAGCAAGCATGCGGGTGTTTCCGATGTAGGTTTCACCGACAGCGGTAATGGTGCCGCGAGATTTCAGATATCCGATGAGTTTTTCAAGAAGTATTTTTCCAAGCCCTCGGCCCGATAGGTCGGACCGCACGACAATTGCAAACTCTGCAGTTTCGTTATTCGGATCAGTCACAGCCCTTGCCACACCGAGTGTTTCCGAAATATCCGAATCTGTCTTCCGCACTGCAACAAAAGCCATCTCCCTGTCGTAATCAATTTGTGTGAAGCGCGCCAATTGTGAATGAGGCATTTCACGGATCGCGCCAAAGAACCGGAATGAGATGTCCTCGGGAGAGAGTTTCTTAAAAAATACGGAATGACTAGGCTCATCCTCTGGTCTGATCGGTCGCAGTAAAATACGTTGACTGTCCCAAGCGATCCATTCTTCAAGCTCTTGCGGGTAAGGGCGAATGGCGAAGCGCTGCGAGTCAGATGAGACTGATCGGCTCACTTTGATCCGGGCATCAAGCGCGAGAATTCCTTCCGCATTGGCGAATAGCGGATTAATATCCAATTCCATGATCTCAGGAATATCAGCAATAAGTTGCGAGATTTGCACGAGGCATTCGGATAACGCGTCAAGGTTCGTTGGTGGCACATTCCGGTAGCCCTTTAGAAGTCGTGAAATTCGTGTCTGGCTGATGAGCTCGCGTGCCAACACTGAATTGAGAGGAGGCAGGGCTACCGCGCGATCTTTGACAACCTCGACGGCTGTTCCACCTTGACCGAACATGACGACAGGTCCGAAGACGGGGTCGGTATATGCTCCGACAAGGACTTCATGGGCGTTTGACTGTTGCGCCATTTTCTGAACGGTGAATCCTTCAATTTTTGCGGTCGGGTGTACTTTGCGGACGCGTTTGTTCATATTGATAGCAGCGTCTAGTACTTGTTCTTCATTTGCTAAATCTAGAACAACGCCGCCAACGTCTGACTTATGTGAAATGTCCGGCGATAAGATTTTCAGTGCGACCGGGAACCCGATTTCTATTGCTTTTTCGGCTGCAGATTCAGGTGTGTCTGCCAAGCATGTTTCGACGACGGGAATGCCATAGGCGGCCAGAACCTGTTTTGCTTCAGGCTCTGTCAGCATTTCCCGGCCTGTCTCAAGTGCTTTCGTAATAATCTCACGCACCTCAGATGCATTGCTTGATTTATGCTGAGTGCCAAGCGACGGTGTCTCCATCAGTTGACGTTGGTTGTGCTGATAGTTGATGAGCTGCAAAAAAGCGGCAACTGCCATTTCCGGGGTTTCGTAGGTCGCTATACCAGCGTTGGCAAAGAGGCTTTCTGCTTCATCCAGACCGTCGCCGCCGAGCCAGCACCCAAGTGCGGTTTTCTCCGTTTCCTTTAGGAGCCTCCCGATGGCCTGTGCAATCTCTCTGCTCGGCACAATTGCGGTGGGCGCATGGATGAACAGAATGGCATCTATGTCCTGGTCTCGCAGCAGAATCTCCAGTGCCGCGACATAGCGCTCTGGCGGTGCGTCTCCAATGATATCTATAGGATTGCCTTGGGACCAGTTGCTCGGCAACACACAATCTAGGGCAGCAAGTGTGTCTTTTGATAACGACGCTAGGGTTCCGCCACTTAGCGACAGAGCGTCTGCAGCCATCACGCCAGGTCCGCCGCCATTTGTAAGAATAGCCAGTCGGTTGCCGCTCGGCGGTTTAGCGCGCGCCAATGTTTCAACCGCATCAAATAGCTCATGAATCGTGTAAACTCGGAGCATACCCGCCCGGCGTATCGCGGCATCGAAGACGTCATCTGCTGCGGCGAGAGCTCCAGTATGCGAGGCTGCGGCACGGGCCCCTTCCGGCGCGCGTCCGGCTTTGACCACGACTACCGGCTTGTTACGTGCCGCGGCCCGTGCGGCAGACATAAATTTACGAGACGCGGTAATGGCTTCTATATAAAGCAGAATTGCGTCAGTCTTAGGGTCACTAGCAAGATAGTCGAGGGTGTCTCCAAAGTCGATGTCGGTAGCCTCACCCAAAGAGATAAAATGAGAGAATCCTATTCTCTTTGTTCTCGACCAATCAAGAATGCTTGTTGCTAACGCTCCAGACTGAGAAACAAATGCAATCTTTCCCGATGCGATGGAGCCCTGAGCAAAACTGGCATTTAGCCCTAACTCAGGAATAATCAATCCCACGCAGTTTGGACCTAATATACGCATGAGATGCGGCTGTGCTGCCTCGAGCGTGGCTTGTATAAGCGACGTGTCGGTACCGTCTTGTTGTGCGGACAAGCCGGCTGTCAGAATGATCGCTGCTTTGGTTCCACGGTTAGCAAGGGCCTTGATGACGTCTGGAACGGCTTGCGGCGGAGTACAAATGACGGCCAAGTCAGGGGTAGTCGGGAGATGCTCCACATCTGGATAGGCAAACACTCCAGCCACCGATTTGTGGCGCGGATTAACCGGCATAATCGGTCCAGAAAAACCACCAGCTAACAAGTTTCTCATCACAACCTGGCCGACGCTGCGCGGCCTATTTGATGCGCCAATCACGGCAATAGATTGTGAACGAAAAAGGGCGTTAAAATTTCTAATTGTCATAGTGGTTCGTGGTTAAACTCATTGGCTTCAATGTTCAATCACCAAAAATTTTAGAAGGTGATTACTTCAGGGATTAGAGATTCCCGAGAGACTGAGTATACGCGACGCCTGAGTCTGCACTGTCCTTTTCGAAAGCCTCATCCGCTTGAGACAGGCAATGATCGTCTATAATCCGATTAATGTGATCCCATTGGCAATGCTTTTCTTTTGGCAATTCTGGCTCTGAGTAAGACGCCTGAACGTCTTGCCGCAGAGCAAGAAAATGCTGCAGGCATTGATAATCAGAGCGGCATGTACAACCAAGGTCTTGGCGTCGATCACAACAGTGCGGTTGCCTATATGTTGTATCAACTTGCAGGGACCCAAGGGACTAACTTTGCCAATACCAATCCTGCTCAAAAGTATGGATGCAGGTGATCTGTTGAGGGCAGACGATGGGTGTGTAAATGTATAGCAAACTGCTATCAACAATAAGGTTATTAGGAGTGGAGTTGTCACAGGGCGTTATTTACGATGGCGCGATCTTCTTATTGATTGCATCGTTACAATTGATGGTGAGGTTTGGCTCAAGGATGGAAAATTTGTGCGATAATGCGAACCCATATAGCGGTCCAACGCACTACGGTCCTTTGAAAATAAAATAGAAATATTATGCCTGAGTGAGAGACATCAATGAAACGACTTAAAACAAACACCTTCTTCGCGGTCTTTCTAGTGTGCTTTGCTCAAATGGCTGTTTCTAACGCTGCTGCTTTGGCTACAATGTCCTGTGAAGCTCTTGCTGGGAAAGATTTCAACCCTGCTGTTGGTGCCCCCGTGTCAATAACCAAAGCGGCGGTTGTCTCGAACGGTGGAGATGGGCAGCCTGCGCACTGCCATATATTGGCGACCATCGCCCCTTCCACAGGTGTTGAAATCCAGTTGCCTATATCGGACTGGAATGGCCGCCTACTCTTTACCGGATGCGGCGGTCTTTGCGGTGTGATCCGCACCAACCAGGGTGCCGACGCCCTATCGCGTAACTATGTGGTAGCCACAACAGATATGGGCCATAGCCTCGCGCCGGGTGAAGACCCGCGGGAGTGGACGTTCAACGAAGAATTGGTTGAAGAGTGGCAGCATCGCGCGACGCACCGCGCAACGCTTCTCACAAAAGCTATTATTGCGGCAGCTTATGACCGCGCCCAAGACTACGCATACTTTCGCGGCTGTTCGACCGGTGGGCGTCAAGGTTTAACCGAAGCTCTGATGTATCCTGATGATTATGATGGCGTCATTGCTGGCGCTCCGGCGGCTCAGATGGTTACACCGCATAATGTTTTTGCCTATGCTTCGAATACCCGTGCGGACGGAACCCCCATTTTAACGGTCGATGCGATCACACTTCTTGCCGAATCAGTGCTGCAGCGTTGTGACATGGATGATGGTGTTCAGGATGGCGTCGTCGGCGATCCTTTGAGTTGCACCTTCAAACCGGACTCATTGCGTTGTGAAGGTTCACAAACAGATCGCTGTTTAACTGCAGAACAAATCGATGCAGCCAACAAAATCTATGACGGTGCCCGCCGTGCCGATGGCTCTCCCTTTTACGCTCTTGGCTACACCAAAGGTTCTGAGCGGGATTGGATTGCAGGGTTCATCGGCACTGGAGACCGTGGACCGCGACGTGCCGGAAGCGCCCAGTTTACGGTTGAACGCAAGATCGGTCCCGACGCGACCTTGGCAGATTTTGATTACGCCAAACACGGTGCGTCAGGCAGCCCAGTTGGTGGACTTCTAGACTTCGGTCCTGATGGAAAAAATCTTGAGACCTATATTAACAGGGGCGGTAAGGTCATTCTTTATCATGGCTGGACCGATACGGACGCCACTCCCGCGTCCTCTTTCTATGTTTACAATGCCCAGGTGGACGCTTTTGGTGAAGACGTAGTGCCAGACTTTCTCCGCTTGTTCTTAATGCCTGGCATGGACCATTGCCGTGGCGGGAACGGTGTAAATACCGCAGATTATCTGGATGCTCTCGAGCGCTGGGTCGAAGACGATAAAGCGCCGGAAAGTCTCGATGTGTACGGTACAACAGCGGAACCGTTCAATTATATCGCTCACCCATTAGACCCGGACACCATTGTGACAGGGCGCAGAATATTCCCATACCCCGCGACATCAGTTTATGACGGTGTCGGTGATGTTGCTAATCCGGCGAGCTGGGTGAAAAAATAACATGAATCGCAAGCGTAATGATTGCATCGGCTAGCTGACTTAAGATGTCCTAAACCTACAATTAAACGCGCCCCGCCAGTTCCACGGATGAGATTTATAATCGTCTCCGGTAAGGCAATCTTCTTCAAATTGTGTGATGAAAAATACTTATCACCGAGTGTGAAATTTTATCTTTCGCCTGATGAACATTATCGTTCAGGGCGTTTAACCGCAGAGAAAGCGGATGATGAGCCGCCGCTGATTGCTAAAGAATCACCATATAAATATTTTGCATAGCTAACTTCACAGAAAGCATTGGATATAACGTCACGGAATTTTGACATTAAAATTACTTAACTTAGGGTGACGTGCTCACGGCGTGTTAGGTCCTGGGGAGTATGAACAATTGGGGAGGAAGCTAAGCATGCTTAGCAAGAATAAATTCTTTACACTTACAAGTGCACTGGCATTAATGGCGTTCGCGGGAGAGACAGCTGCTCAAAGTCTTGCGCTGGAAGAAATTGTGGTGACCGCGCGTAAGCGTGACGAAACATTGCTCGACGTGCCGTTGTCGATCACGGCTCTGAGTGCTGCTCAGCTTGATAAGTACAATCTGCAGAACATGGAAGAAATGTCGCGCATGACGCCTGGCATGTTCTATACCGACTTCGGCGGTACCGGACGGCAGGACCGTGCAAGCAGCCAGTATGTGATCCGTGGTCTCTCGATCAACAATTTCGCACAATCCTCAAGTGCCGCCGTTCTGTTCCTTGATGGTGTTCCCATTTACAGCGGAAATACGCCGGGTACACTCGACATCGAGCGCATCGAAGTCTTGAAGGGGCCGCAGACAGCGACCTTCGGCCGTAACACGTTCTCCGGCGCCATCAGTGTGACCACCCGCGAACCCGGAGACGAATGGAGCGGTCGTGCCGTCGCGGAGTACGCCAACTACGATACCACCCGTCTCGGTCTGTCCGTTGAAGGACCGCTTGTGGAAGATAAAGTGTCTTTCCGGCTCAGCGGTGAGCACCGCAACGAGGGGGCGCAATATCAAAGTTCCTCCACGAGTCAACCGCTCGGTGGCCAGACGACGTCAAGCCTGTGGGGCACTCTCAAATTCACCCCCAGTGAGCAACTTGAAATCCGGGCTGTCGGCAACTTGTATAAATATAGGGACAACCCAGGGGCTCATATCCGCTTCATTGCCGAGGATCACACGTGTGACGTTGATGGCGATGGAGATTTCGATTGGTTCTGTGGCACCGTTCCTGAAGCGAGTGATAACGATTCACACGCACGGTTCGTCGACCAGCGCTGGCTGGATTTGACGGTTCCAGCCCTACAGTTTGGTGATTTTAACACTAAGCCGGGGCTGAAAAGCATAAACTACCACGCTAATCTGCAGGTCGCCTATACCCTCGAAAACGATGTTACCCTTGAAGCGACTACTGGGTACAACAGGACCAAGGATGCCAACATCCAGCAAGAATGGTCGAATGAGAACTTCGTGAATCCGTTTGCCGCTGGCAATCCTGCCCTTAGACCAGATTCGTTTTGGCTTTATAGCCTTGAGGGCGAAGCCAGCGATTTCTCGCAAGAAGTTCGTATTTCCTCGGCCGGTGATGACCGGCTGCGCTGGAGCATCGGCGGCAACTACCTTTATTTCTCTGACGTCGGTGCGGTGATCGGGGATGTGTCTCTCGGCGCGCCGTTGGTTCTGCCGGGCGCCCGCCGCCAGACCA
The DNA here is from genome assembly GCA_040219235.1 of Rhodospirillaceae bacterium. Lineage (NCBI taxonomy): Bacteria > Pseudomonadati > Pseudomonadota > Alphaproteobacteria > Rhodospirillales > Rhodospirillaceae > Rhodospirillaceae bacterium. The sequence continues at coordinate 54,331 of JAVJSV010000002.1, read as the reverse complement.
ATACATATTCTGCCTTTGCGAGCGTGTACTACGATGTGACAGACGACTTCGAAGTCGGACTTGAAGGCCGCTACCAGACTGACAAGATCAAAGACTCACCGAGGTTCTGGGCTACTGACGCAGCAGGTCCGGGTACGCCGGTGGAGGGTAAGTGGAATGTCTTCACGCCGCGTGTCTCTCTCAAGTACAACGTGTCTGATGACACCATGATCTTCGCATTGTGGGCGCGCGGGTCTCGCCCGGGTGCGTTCAACTCCAACCTCTCTCCAGGTGGCTTGGCACCGGGCGTTGCGGAAGCGGTCGAGGCGGCGACGGGTGCAAGCCTCGAGGTCGAACAAGAGACGTTGGATTCCTTCGATGTTGGTATCAAGTCCAAGTTCATGGATGGACGCGGTACCGTGACGTTGACCGCTTACACCGGTTCGATCTCCGATGCGCAGACCCCGCAGTCGATCACCCTACTGCAGCCTTCGTTGTTTATCGGCACCGTCCTGACTAATCTAGGCAAGACAAACATGAAGGGTATTGAATTCGAAACATCCTTCCAAGTGACCGACGAGTTCAACGTCTCCGCGGCATACTCCATCAACGATACGACGATCAAGCGTGGGCTGGACCTGTCTGTTGCATCAATAAGTGCTGACACGGACGTGGTTGGTAACCGGCTGGAACAGGCGCCGAGGACTCAAGGGTTCATCAACGGGACTTACACCAGTGCTTTGAACAGCTCGATGGATTGGTATATGGGTGCTGACCTTCTGTACATTGGTGGAAAGTACATCACCCGGGCCAACTTGCTCAACACCGGTTCGCAATACCTGCTCAATGCCCGTATCGGCATCGACATGGCGGACATGCGTATCGAGTTGTGGGGCAAGAACATCCTTGGCGACGAAACACCCGACCAAGCGCAAAAAGCTTTTGATTATCAAACCTTTACGCCAACGGCGCTTAACATTGCTCTGCCGAAGAAGACGACCTACGGCCTGAGGATGAACTACAACTTCTAAGTATAAACTTCTCTCCTAGAGATTTCTCACTCCGCCGCATCCTTGTTTAATAATAGGTCGACGGAGTGAGAATCTTTATGAGAAGCCAGAAGTAGAAACAATGAAGTAGAGATTTTGAAATATTATCCACTGTCGTGTGTCAATGATGCTGACTTAAGAGGGATCGCTTTCCATGTTCGTCAAGTTCGCAGTCGGTGTGTTGTTTGCATCGACAGTTAGCGCATATGTTTTTGCGGATGAAAGGCTTGTAAGCGCAGATTCCGAACCGGGAAACTGGTTGTCCCACGGCAGAACTTATTCTGAACAACGCTTCAGTCCCCTTGACCAAATAAACGTTTCCAGTGTCAGTGATCTTGCGCTGGACTGGTATTTTGATCTCAACGATCACAATGTCGTCGAAGCAACTCCCATCGTCGTCGACGGCATCATGTACGTGACCGAAGCTATGGGTAAAGTCTTTGCCTTGGATGCCAAGACAGGTAAGCAGGTCTGGTACTTTGACCCTGAAGTTCCTCCCGAGACACTTCTCAAAGCATGTTGCCAGCCGGTGAACCGTGGCGCAGCCGTAGCGAACAATAAAGTTTTTGTTGGTACGCTTGATGGCCGGCTCATCGCCATTGATGCGAAGACCGGCACAAAAGTATGGGAAACGGTGACCACCGACCCCAACCAAGCCTATACGATCACGGGTGCCCCGCGCGTCGTTAAAAACCGGGTGATTATCGGTAACGCGGGCGCTGAATATGACGTGCGTGGCTATGTGTCGGCATACAACGTCGATACTGGGGAAATGGATTGGCGTTTTTACACGATTCCTGGAGATCCGGCCGAAGGGTTTGAAAATGACGCGATGCGTGTTGCCGCCGAAACCTGGTCCGGGGAGTGGTGGAAAATTGGCGGTGGTGGAACAGTTTGGGATGCGGTCGTCTATGATCCCGATTTAGACCTGCTGTACATTGGTACAGGGAACGGCACGCCCTGGAATGCAGCCTTTAGGTCTCCTGAGGGTGGAGACAACCTCTATCTATCATCTATTGTCGCTTTGCGCCCCGATACTGGCGAGTACGTTTGGCACTACCAGACGACCCCAGGTGACAATTGGGATTTTACCGCGACTCAACCGATCATCTTGGCCGACATTGAGATCGAAGGTGTAGAGCGCAAAGTCTTGATGCAAGCGCCCAAAAACGGCTTCTTTTACGTGTTGGACCGTTCAACAGGGAAGGTGATTTCCGCGGAGCCGTTTACGGGTGTGAATTGGGCCAGCCATGTTGATCTTATAACGGGGCGGCCAATCGAAAACCCTGGCATGCGAAATGTTGGTGCTGAACCGGTTTATATTGAGCCAGGGCCATCCGGAGGGCACAATTGGAATCCGATGGCCTACAGTCCGGACACAGGGCTTGTTTACATCCCGACGCTTGATAGCCGGTTCTTATGGCAGAATGATCCTACGTTTGAACATGCTGTAGGTTTTTGGAATCTGGGTTATGACTTGAGCATAACAATGGATTTTTCGAGTGTTGGTGAAGAACGGCAGAGAGGCAGTTATCTTCTTGCGTGGGACCCCGCGACGCAAAGTGAAGCGTGGCGTGTCGAAGGCAGTGGGGGTGGCCTGTTAGCGACGGCCGGTGATTTGGTTTTTAGGGGCACCCGCACAGGTCATTTTGAGGCTTATCATGCCTCTTCTGGCGAAGTTCTTTGGTCGTCTGATGTTCAGAATAGCGGAATCGCAGGACCTATTTCCTACCAGATCGGGGACGATCAATATATTGTGATCGCTCTTGGCCGAGGTGCTGCGACTATGATGGAGGGCCCAGTTTATCGCCCATCTGACTTGCCGCATGCGAACCGCGTGGTCGCGTTTAAGCTTGGTGGGACAGCCACACTACCGGCGTATACATATGAGCCGGAAGTGTTGCGTGATCCGCCTGAAGAAGAAGTGAATTCAGAATCCGTTGCTGTCGGGCGCAAAGTTTTCCACCGGTACTGTTTTGCCTGTCATGGACGGGAAGCCCGAGGGAATAAGATTCAGCCTGACTTGCGATTCTCCGACTATATGGACAACGGGTTATGGAATGACGTTGTTATTGATGGCCTGTTGTCGGGCGTCGGAATGGTATCCTTTCAAGATGTTTTAAATCCGGAGATTTCCGAGGCGATCCGGCAGTACGTAATATCTGAGTCTCAAAAAGCCGGTACGTCAGCGTTTATGCAAGACTCTGGTCCGGTGCAGTGAAGGCAACAAGAATTACAGGGCAAACACAGCAACCCAACAGGAAGTTGGAGCAAGGTACCTGACTATGGTTTGGCAATTAACCCGGTTCATTCACAAAACAAGCATGCTGTTTGGTGGTATGTTGATGACTCTGTTTGCCAGTTTACCGGCCCAGTCTGAAGATGCCTGGGGCGGTATCCGCTTATTTGAAGCGGATCTGTCTGCAGATCACCAGACCATACTGACACAAAGTGAAGGGGCAGGGTTTGCGAAAGTCCGCTTCGACCTCAACACGATGGAAATCAGTTGGGAGGTGGAATACGAAAATCTCACATCACCTCCCACGGGCATAACTCTTCATGGACCGGCGCAGCCAGGCACCAATGCGGTCGCAATTATTGATTTGGGTATCAATGGTTTGGAGAGTCCGATCACGGGGTCTCTCAAGGTATCTGATTCACATGTCCAATACATGCTGCTTGGGTGGACGTATGTCCTTCTGAAAACAGAGAATTATGATCACGGTGAATTGCGCGGCAAACTGGATACGGTGCCGCCCCCCGGTTTTAAGAAAACCGAATACAATTAAATTATGAAGACCGAGACTGACGGACTAGGGATGAAAGACATGATCTGCAGCACAGGAGTAAAAGCGAAAGTGGATTCAAAACTGAAGTTCGGTTTGATGTCGATGAGTTCTGTTAAAATTTCTGCTATTGCATTGGTTGCGGGCTGCTTCTCAGGCCAGGCCAACGAAGCGAATGCGGCGGAGGCAAACCGGCTCGGTTTTGTTGTCGAATCTTGGTATACGGCCATATACGACACGGAATATATGGAGGAATGTCCAGAAGGCATCGTCATTGGAAATGATGAAATTTGGTTTAACGGCTTGTCTCCTGAAGAAAAAGACATAGAGACTGGGGGCGGAACGCTACAAGTCTTAGATTTGCCGCGACGGCCTAACCAATACCTGCGTGGCCCAAATGGAGAGGATGTTTGCTGGCATCCGGAATCGGTCATAGATCCCCCCATGCGCACGGTCACGGGCAAGTATTCCTATGGGATGAATCTTGACGGGAATGAGGACGGCAGCGCAACACCCAAAAGCTGTGCTCATGGCAACTTTCAAACACCGGATGGAAAGACGACAGGTGTTGATAACCAACTCTATCGTTTGATGGGCTGTGTGTATGGCTATAGGTCTGAAGGCTATCTCGAACACCACGCCAATCGTGAGCGTCAGGATGAGAGCAAAGGCATTATTCTTATTGATGTTAAAAATGTCGACGACCCACGCAATGATGACGACGTTGAGGTTTCATTTTATTTGTCAGCAACGGATTTGAATTTTGATACGGTCGGACGCATTGTTCCCTACGGCAGTTATCAAACAATAAAGAACAGATATGGCGACACGGTATCAGGCAAGATAACCGATGGCGTGCTCACCACAGAATCTGGTGACGTGACTCTGCCGCTTCATGGCAATGATGGCTTTACAGATATGGTGTTCCGCGACTTCCGCATAGAAATGGATATTTCAGAGGAAGGTACGAGGGCAAAAGGTCTTTGGGCGGGGTATCACCCTGTCTCTAGTTTTTGGGATCATATACAGAAGGTGCAGCATAATGTTCCGGTCGGGCAGTATAGTTGTCCGGCTATGTATGTTGCCGCCCACGAGCTTGCGGACGGTTACCCCGATCCTGAAACCGGCCAGTGCACGGCGTTGTCATCGGCCTTCACCTTCGATGCAGTCGCAGGATTTATTATTACGGATGATGATCAGAGTGATGCTGAACGATTGGCCGAAAATATAACCAGTGTGCGCAAATGAACGATAAGATTAACCAGAGCAAGAAATCTAGGTTTCACCGGTCTTCAAGTATGAAGACGATGTTGATGGCAACAGCCCTCCTATTTGGCATTTCTGCCTGTAGTGAGCCGGTACCGGTCATTGAAGGTGCGGAACCAACCTTGCGCCGTTTAACAGAACAGCAATACCGCAACGTCGTTTCAGACTTATTTGGTGACCACATTATCGTTTCGGGAAGTTTCGATCCGATTCTCCGCCAGGATGGCTTGGTCTCCATTGGTGCTGGTAACGCAACCATTTCGGCATCGAGTTTCGATAAATATGAAAAACTCGCTCACTCCATTGCAGAACAGGTCTTAAACGAACAGAACCGTGGATTGTTCATGCCCTGTGAACCAGCCCGAATTGATGGACCAGATGAGGCTTGCGCAAGGGCATTTTTAGAGCCCGTTGGTCGACTATTATTTCGCCGGTCGCTTGATCAATCAGAACTCTCACAAGCTATTGATTTGACCGAAACAGCCAGCAAACAACTCGGCAATTTCTACGAGGGTCTCGCCTTCGGCCTTACATCTTTAATGGTCAGCCCTAAATTTCTCTTCGTCATAGACGAGGTGGAAGATGTCTCGGCGGAGAATGTAGAGCTGACCGTTTATGCGAAAGCGGCCCGGTTGAGTTTCTTTCTGTGGAACACCACACCTGATGCAGTTTTGCTGGATGCTGCGGAGTCTGGTGCCCTTTCCACCTCAAAAGGCTTAGAAGCTGAGCTAGGTCGTATGATGCAGTCACCGCGCCTGAGTCGTGGTGTGCAAGCTTTTTTTGCTGACATGCTTCATCTTGATGAGTTTGATCATCTTGAAAAAGACAATCTCATCTATCCGGCATTTGATCCGCAAGCGACGGAGGATGCGCGGGAGCAATTGCTCCTTACGATCGAACATCACTTGCTAAATGACGATGCGGATTACCGAGATTTATTTGTCACTCGAAAGACGTTTATGAGTGGGCCCCTGGGTCGTGTTTATAGAACTCCAGTGTCAGAACCCGATCTGTGGACACCCTACGAATTCGCAGACAGTGAAGGGCGCTCTGGCATTCAATCACTGGCGGGATTTATCGCGTTACACTCACACCCGGGTCGAAGTTCTCCAACCATCCGCGGAAAAGCTGTTCGGGAGTTACTGTTGTGCCAGACTATTCCTGAACCGCCTGCTGACATAGATTTTAGCGTCTTTAATGAGCCCAGTTCGCAGCAATTGGTGGCCCGAGAACGTCTCGATGTACATAATTCTGTAGCATCTTGTGCAGGGTGTCATAGGCTCACGGACGGCATTGGCCTGTCTCTTGAGAACTATGATGGTGCGGGGCAATACAGAACGAAAGATATGGGCTTCGAGATTGATGTCAGCGGAAACCTTGATGGTATTGATTATGCCAACCAGTTTGGATTGGCCGATGCCTTAAGTCAGAATCCTGCAATTCCGGTTTGTCTGGTTGAACAAACGCTTGCCTATGGTTTGGCGCGTAAACCAGGCCCTGAGGAGAAAGATTGGCTTAGTTTTCTCATTAATCAGTTCGCCGAAAGTGGGTACCGGTTTAAACCCTTACTTCACTCGGTTGCCGCAAGTGAAAACTTCTTTGCGGTTACTGCGCCACAATTAGATAGCAGCGCAGAAACACAAGTGGGAAATCTGAAGACGACAAGCAAAGGCTCAGACTCATGACTCTCCTGAAGACACATAAACCCAATAGACGTTCATTTTTGCGCGGCACCCTTGCTGGAGCGACCGTGGGCGTCGGTGTGCCATTTCTGAATTTGTTCCTCAATGATCAGGGCTCTGCTTTGGCCTCGGGCGCACCAATGCCACTAAGATTCGGAACTTGGTTTTGGGGGCTAGGGCATACACCAGGACGCGGTATGCGGGCCCTCGACGGAAGCGACTATGAATTCATTGACGAATGCACGTCTCTTGAGCCGTACAAAAAAGAGTACATAAACTATTTTAGCGGGTTCAACACACCACTCGATGGTGCCGCTAGTGCGGTTCACTATACAGGATGGGTCGCCGGGAAGACGGGAAGTGTTCCGCAGGGCTTTGGGATGATTCCTGCGCCGACACTAGATACTATCATTGCAGATAAGATCGGTAATCAGAGCCGGTTTAAGTCTCTTGAACTCTCAAGTACGGGTAATCCGATAGACAGTTACTCTTATCGGAGCGTGGGCAATCATAATGCGGCTGAAGTATCGCCTTTGAATTTCTATCTTCGACTGTTTGGCCCGGAATTTCGAGACCCGGCTGATAAGGATTTCAAACCAGACCCCCGCGTTATGTTGCGGCAAAGCGTTTTGTCTGCTGTGGAGGAAGACCGCAAACGATTGGTGCAAACGGTCGGTTATGATGACAAGGTGCGATTGGATCAGTATTTCACATCAGTCCGTGAGCTAGAGCAGCAACTGGAAGTGTCGCTATCAGCGCCACCGGCGATGGAGGCGTGCCACAAACCAGAGCAGCCAGAGGAAGGCCCGTTGGGGTACGAGGTGGAGGCTGTCAATGACACGCATGATGCCATGGCGCAGATTCTAGCACTGGCACTTGCCTGTGATCAGACGCGTGTGTTCAATATGATGTATTGTCAGGCGGCATCAGAGTTACGGGTTAAGGGAACGACGTTTACCCACCATATACTGTCCCACGAAGAGCCGCCCGATGATCACCTTGGGTATCAGGTGCAAACGGCGTGGTTCAATGAAAGGAGCTTCGAAGCTCTGTCGCGCATGCTGGATACATTCTCTAATATTCGAGAAGGTGACGGAACGCTCCTAGATAACATGCTTATTTTTGCCCAAACTGACACCAGCGATGCCAAAACTCATTCCGTGATTGGAATTCCAAGTCTTACGATCGGCAAGGCTGGTGGGCGCGTCAAGACAGGCATGCATGTTAAGGGCAGTGCTTCGCCTCAATCCCGTATTGGTTTGACGTTGATGCAGATCATGGATGTTCCAGTAGCTGAGTGGGGAACCCGTTCTTTGCGAACCTCTAACCCGATCGCTGAAATCTTGGCATGATGAAGCTTCTAGCGATCCTAAGCGCTCTGGCGATTTATACGACAACAGCCAGTGCGCAGTCCAGCGGTGTTCCAGAGGGAATTCAGGTTCAAAGGACAGGCGCTGGCGTTTATTTCATGACAGAAGCGCAACAGTCGCTGTACTGGAATGAACCCGAGGCGGCTGCGGGCGAAGTGACCTGCCTTGAGGGTTGTTTGGAGACGTGGGCTCCTTTGCAAGCCCCTGCTACTGCGCAGGATCAGGGGGTGTGGAGCGTCATCAAGCGTCCGGATGACTCATTCCAGTGGGCCTATAAAGACAGACCACTCTACACCTATGTGAAAGATACATTTCCTCAAGCACGGCTCGGAGACGGGCAGGCGCGGGGGCGTTGGCAAGTTTTATTCGAAATACGGCAAGTGCCAGCTGGTATGACAATCGAAACAACGGCACTCGGTTTAGTTCTAGCTGACCACAGAGGGCGCACACTCTATTCACGGACGCCTTCCGCCAGTGCTGAAGCGCAACGGATGCTGCCAAACCATTGGTCCGCTTTTGAAGCTCCATGGCTCGCATTTGATCAAGGTGATTGGAGTATCCAAACCATCGCTGAAGGTGCGCGCCAGTGGTCTTATAATGGGGACCCTTTATTTACTTACGACAAAGACAATGACCCGCAAGACATACATGGGCATGGACTAGAGGGTGAGTGGTTTGCGGTCATCCTTGAACCTGCTCCTGGGTTGCCGCCGTGGATCACTGTCGAACAAGTCGACCTTGGGTTGGCCTATGCCAATGAAGAGGGACTCACCATTTATGCACCCGTTGATATCAATGCCATCAATGCGGCGCAGACGTGTCCTGAAGCGTGTATGAAAGCGAATTGGCGGGCAATTTTAGCTAAGCCTGAAGAACAGTCGGTCGGAAACTGGGTCATCGTTGAAAATGAAGCAGGCCAAATGCAATGGTCTTATAAAGGACAACTTCTTTATACCCATACAAGAGATCAAAAGCCCGGCGATATGAAAGGCAACGGAATCGCTGTTGGTTATCGTATTGGCGATGGGTGGCGTATCATTCCGGTTGACACTGGGCTTCGTCGATCCCGGACTTAGCGAGATACCTAATGACGTCTCTAGACCCTGCTCGCAAAGCCTCTCTGTCGATGAACCAAAACATTGAAAGTATCCATAAAGCATGACGAACCATAGTGGCACGATGACTTCAGTACAGGAGTTTAAAACAGGGTGGCGGGTCTTGCTCGTCGCTGCAATGGGTGTGACTTGTGGCATTACAGCTGTGCCGATCTATACCATTGGTGCTTTTGTAGGGCCGCTGGAGGACGCCTATGGGTGGTCTCGGGGAGCCATTCAGAGCGCCACTGTGTTTTGTTATCTCACGCTCATTTTTGCGGGCCCTCTCGCTGGCTATTTGACAGACAACTATGGGCCAAGGCGGGTAGCGCTCTGGTCTGTTTTTGGTATGTCTGTGGCAGTCGCCAGCGCGGCTGGTTTGGCAGGCACGCTATGGGGATTGTATCTTGCCTATGCGCTGATCGGCATCCTCGGTGCCGGGACTTCGCCTGTCGTCTGGACCCGCGCTGTGAGCAGTTGGTTCGAAAAGAAACGCGGTCTCGCCTTCGGACTAACTCTAATGGGAACAGGGCTTTTTGCCACTGTAGGACCGCTCTATGTAACATGGGCTATCGCAGAATATGGATGGCGTGGTGGCTATCTGGCACTTGCGTTAGTGCCGATCGTCGTTGTTCTGCCGTTGGTTTACTTTTGGTTTTTTATGCGCGAGAGCACCCAGAGCACTGCAGCTCAGCCCAACAGTGACGTTAACCCGCAGTCGGGAATGGACCTAACTGCGGCTTTGAAAACGCCGCAGTTCTGGATCATTGCGTTCTCGTTTCTATTCTTTTCAACGAGTATTTCGGGATTCATCTCTAGCTTCATTCCAATGTTGACCGATGATGGCTTGTCTCGGGCAGAGGCCGCCTCGATGGCTGGCTCTATTGGGCTTTCAGTTCTTCTCGGGCGTATTCTTACGGGCATTCTTCTGGATCATGTGCGAGCCTCTGTTTTGTCAACAGTCGTCATGGCGCTACCGGCCATTGGCTGTCTGCTCTGGGGCCTAGATGTGCTCGGACCGTCGGGTCCACTTATTGCTGCCATTCTTGTTGGATTTGCTGGTGGAGCAGAGTTTGATTTAGTCGCGTATATGACATCCCGGTACTTTGGATTGCGCCATTATGGTAAGCTTTATGGTATTCTCTTCTCACCAGTGATCGCTGGCGCGGCCATCGGTCCGCTCATGTTTGGCTTCGGCTTTGATGCATCTGGGTCCTACGGACCTGTCTTGCTTGCCGCTGCCGCACTTTTCGTCGTGGGCGGCATTTCTCAACTGTTTCTTGGGCAATATCCTAAAGAGTTTTCGGATGCCCGTGCTTAATCACCTTACATAATACCTTGTTCAATGGGTTAACTTGTCAGGCAGACGCGTCGTAGTTCTTCCATAAATGCACGCAGTGCTCTCGATTGTGGCGCATCTTTTAAGGTAAGAATTCCATCTTGCCGTTCCATATGAACCAGATCTGTCGGGATGGCGCGCACTTTACCCAATTGCAATTCTGCCTGGGCAAAGTCATTAGACATCACGGCAATGTGGTCCGACGTGCAAACCAGTGACATGATGATCTGCAAGGACAGTGTGGCGACGGGAAACTTTGGCGCAGAAAATCCTTTTTCTTGGAGCTTTTTGGCAAAGTGAGCGCCTATCATGTCACGGTCATGGACGGCCCAAGGGTATAAATTGAGTTGACTGATAGGGTCCTCTGATCCTTTGAATATAGGATGGTCAGAGCGCGCGAAAACCGAAAACTGCTCGGCATAAATTTTTTCAAAGCCTATATCTGCGTCGTCTTTTAGCGCCGGCCACATGCTGCAAAAGGCCATATCAATTGCGCCGTGCTGAAGCGCTTCGACAAGTTCAACAGTGCGTCCTTGAGATACATCAATAAGGACATCTGGTTGTTTTTCTAGGAAAGCGTTTAAGGCTTCTGGAATGAGCCGGCGGGTAAAATAAGGTGCGACACCAATTGAAATTTTGGCGTTGCGGCGTTCTTGAATGGTGTCGAGGTCATTCTCGAATTCGTTGCGCAATTTTAGAATCAGCTTGGCGCGAGGGATCAGAAGCATACCGCTTTCGGTAATTTCAACACCTCGCGAACCGCGCAGAAACAACGGCTCACCTATCGCGTCTTCAAGCTTTTTAATGCTTTGGCTCAAGGCGGGTTGTGTCATGTTAAGGATTTCAGCAGCAGTGTGAAAATTCTTCGTTTCAGTTAAAACAAGAAACCGCTTGAGTTGCTGCATTTCCATGAAACAACCTCCTAATCACTTAAAATATTCGGCAGCGTGCAGAACAGTGGTCATCTGATTCACGTTAGGCCATGTGACGTTGATGCGCTGATCATCGACACCGGTATCCTATGCCAATTTATCAGTCCGAAGCTAGGTGCCACAGGGCTCCGTTTCAACAGGCTTTCTGCGATTGTCCAGGCTGTCCAAAGCCTATCCCGACTTCAAACAGTTTGGTCTGCGAGAGCTAAGCTTATCGATGTATAGCCACAGTTTGAGCTTCTTTGCCACAAGACTATAATTTTCATTGGCCTTTAGCAGCATTCGCTTACACTTAAAGGTCGTGGCTGCGTGAGGTTTTGAAAGATGATTGACGGTTCATCGTCCACCCAAGAAAACATCAAAATACGTGCTATTCATTCGGTGGTCGATAATGAACATCTCATCGATATTCTCCGCAAGCATCACACTTACAGTTCTGAAGCGTATTGTGAACTCATCCACCGTGGCATGAATGATGTTTACAAGGTGTGGGATCACTCCTTTATCGGCGCGTGTCGCGTCTGGCGCACCGGCTGGCGTATGCCAGATGATGTGTTTTACGAGCTGTCTTTCTTGATGCACCTAAAACGCAAAGGGCTCCCTGTTTCTGTTCCTATTGTGCAGCAAAATGGCGATATGAGCCTTGTGGTTGAGGCTCCCGAAGGTGCCCGCGCGGTTGCCCTGTTTGAATGGGCCAAAGGACGTAAATTTGGAGATGCCCCCAACCGGAGGCAGGCCCGTGAAGTGGGAACCCTGTTCGCCAAAATGCATCTGGCTGGGAAAGACTTTACCCCGCCTTATAGACGAAGGACTAACCCACCAACTGACTACTTAGAAAACCTGCCGTATTTACGGCGTCTCGTCTCCGATCGGCCAGGTGATGCCGAGTTATACGAGGCTGTCGCAGCAAAACTCTACGCCGCAGTCGTTGAACTTAAGGGCACAGATATTCCCTTTGGTCCAGGACATGGAGATTTCCACTTCAACAACTTTCATGTCGATGACGCTGACGGCATTACGTTGCTGGACTTCGATAACAGCGGTGAAGACTACTACGTGCAAGACATTGCTTGTTATGTGTGGGGCAATCACTATGGCAATCTAGATAAAGCGTATGCTGACCAATTTCTGGAAGGTTACAATGAGATTCGACAGTTGACCGAAACAGAGAATGAGCTGTTACCGTTGTTCTTATTGGCAAAAGAGTTTCGACTCATTTCTGGCTTTGCAAAACACGTCAATCAGATTGGACATTTTCCATTGCGGTTCCGAAATTTAGAGTGGTTTGCCCACTCCATAGCAGAGCGAGCTAAGTCACTCGGTTATATCTAACTTAAGGTATCATTCTCTGTGGCTGCTTGATGTAATGTTGAGTTAAGCAGAGAAACGAAACGGAGAACAATGATGACACTCAGCGGACGACGGAAGATATTATCTCGGTTTGGTGCGGGTGCGCTCATGTTAACTGCGGGTGCCCTTGGCCTCGGATCTGTTCGCTCAGTGCAGGCGCAGAATACAAAGTCATCGGAAGGTTCTGGCGTGACTCAAAAAACTTCAGTTGATGGGATTTCCGTTAAGCGTGGTTATACAGAATGCAGGTTTGGACAGTTGCACTTCATTCGAGGTTTGCCCACCTCTGGACGATCAGAAAAGCCATCGTTGGTGCTGTTGCATCAGAACCCGTCCTCGTCTGTGGAATATGAGCCGCTCATCAGAGAAATGGCTACAGACCGAGAGGTTGTCGCTTTTGATACGCCTGGAAACGGCATGTCTGATTGGCCCCCGGAGCCGATGGATATGGCCGGATATGCAACTGCGTTTGCGGATGGCATTGAGAGTCTCAATCTCGGTGGGCAAACTCCTGTCGATGTTTTTGGGTTCCACACCGGTAGTTTTCTCGCTGCAGAACTGGCGATTGCTCAACCACAAAAAGTTGGCCGCCTTGCCATCTCAGGCATACCGTTCCGCACGCCTGAAGAGCGACTGGAGCGATTGGCCGCTATTGAAGCGCGGCCCCGCATTACGGAAGACGGTAAAGATATCATGGGGCAGTTAGAGCGCCTTTGGACCTTTGTGGTCAGCAAACGCGATCGCCGCGTCCCGTTGGAGCGTGCGGCCGAGGTTTTTGTGGAGAAGGCCAAGCCGCTTGATCGGTATTGGTGGCCTTATCGTGGGGTCTGGACGTACGACGTTGCTGAACGTTTTCCGCTGATCTCACAGCCGACCTTGATCGTTCAGCCCCACGAAAACCTTTTAGAGTATTCGAAGCAGGCCGCCGCATTTATATCCGATGTGCGAATGGTTGAGTTGCCTGATCTCGAACGAGACGTCTTTGACGTTGGGGCCGACCAAATTGCTGAGAAGTTAAGAGTGTTCTTATCTTAATTTAGCGGCGCGCAGTCACGACTCTACTTATCTATATAAATAGGCTGTTCATGATGATGAAGTTTCTGATTCAGAGTGTGTTCACCGAACTTATTCTGGTCTGTGTATCGCTCCCACACAGTGCGGTTGCTGAGCCATTTAAAGTTGCGCGTACCGCCATTCCACCCAGTAGAGGAATTCCCTTTACAGCTGTATCGCAGCCGGGTGTTGGAATCTGGTCGCTGATGTATGACACGCTCACGCGGATTGATAACCAAGGCAATGTGGAACCAGCGCTGGCAGAAAGTTGGGAATCTATATCGCCAACCCAATGGGTGTTCCGTTTGCGACAAGGTGTCCGGTTCCATAACGGTGAAATGTTTGATGCGTCCTCAGTGACCGCGTCCATCGCGCTCCTGAAGAGTGAGACGGGCGCGCGTTTCTATACGGCTTCTGAGGTCCAAGGTATTACTGCTGTTGAAGTCATTGATTCGCTGACAGTTCTGATAGAGACCGAGAAACCAGATCCGATCTTGCATCGTCGAGCCAGCCTCCTGTGGATGCTTCCGCCGGGCGCACTGGCAGATCGTGGTGTCGACAGCTTTGCGCAAGAACCAATTGGTAGCGGTCCTTTTCAGCTTGAAGAATGGGGTGCTGGAACCGTCCACTTTCGCGGTTTCTCTGGCTCTTGGCGGGCACCTGTTGCTATTGATGACCTGACAATATTTGTCATGCAGGACCCTGTTGCGCGTATGCAAGCGCTCCGCTCGGGCCAAGTCGATGTCGCTGAGCAAATGAGCAGCGACGATGTGAGTCAGCTGAAAGGCGAGCAATTCCAGACCTATACGCGAACAGCACCAGGGGTGTCAGGTTTGGCTTTTCGGGTGATTGGTAATGAGTCATCCCCGGTCGCAGATCGGCGGGTGCGACAGGCGATGAATTTGGCGGTCAATAGAGAGGCCATCGTAAACAATCTTTATCAGGGGGAGGTGTTGGCTTCAGGCCAAGGCGCAGTGCCCGGTGTCAATGGCCACAATCCAGAAGTCAAACCCTGGCCCTTCGATCCAACGCGTGCCCGGGCTCTGTTAGAAGAGGCGGATTTTGATTTTGACCGCATTCTAAAAATCCAGGTCGCAACGGGAATCGCTGGTGGTGATTCTCTGGCGTTCCAATTCGTCGCCCAGAACTTAGAAGCCATAGGGATGAAGGTTGAACTGCGGTCGATACCCTACGCCAACTGGCTCACAGCGTTTTTGACCAATCAATGGGATGACATCGATGCGTTTTCATTGACGTGGGATAACAGTGCGTACTATGACGGCATCCGGGCAGAGACTTACACGGGCTGCCTGAAGGCACAGCCTTTTTTCTGCGCGCCAGAAACCAAACGGCTCTTGAATGCAATATCAGTTGAGATGGATCCCACACGGCGTACAGCGTTGTTGCAAGACCTTATGGCCATGCTCCATGACATCGCCCCAGCAATTTGGCTTGTGACGGGTGCAGAGTTTGCCGCTGCAGGCCAAAACGTCGATGGCATCGCGCTCACCAGCCGCGGCATTCAGTATGACTTGGTCAGCTTGAAGAACGGACAATAAATACCCCAGCCCAGAGCGCTGTTTATCTATGTGGTCAACCAAGCCGTAATCGGGTCTGCCCATCTTTTCGGCTCATCAAAGATGATGTTTGAACTTCCACCGGAAATTTCCACATAGTCAAAGTCAGGTCTCAAGCCGCGTAGTCTTTCAGCGTGGGCCGCGAGCATGTCCGCTGTGTTTGAAACAACCAGCGTGGGGCATTTTATCGACGGTATGTCTGCTGCAAAATCATAGGTAAACGCTGCCGTGTGGCCGTACCACTCTTTCTCGCCGTTTGTAAAAAAGCTCAGGACGCCCATATGAAGGCCGCTCAATTTAGCGTTCGGGCCAATGACTCTTTGAAGAAGAGCCCAGTAATCCAGGTAATGACTCCCGTCTTCCTTGGGGCTCTGATCAAAATGTTTGTTGTTCAATCGCTGCACTCTCTCACTTTCATCATACACAGGTGCGCCGTGCAGAATGAGTCGGTTGAGTCGTGTCGGGTGACGCGCGGCAAATGCCCCAGCAATCAGTGCGCCTGTGTGATGTCCGAGGACATCAGCTTGAACTATACCTAAGCCGTCCAGGAAGCCGGGGATGCTATCCGCATAATCCGGAATGCTCGGGGCGTCCGGCGGGCTGTCAGATTCTCCATATCCAGGACTATCCAGCGCAATGACCCGGCAGTTGCCTGCCAGAAAGGGTGCAGCGTTTTTGTACTGCTGTGAGGACCAGGGAGTCTGATGAATTAATAGAAGAGGGGGGCCTTCGCCATACTGGCGATAGTGCATAAGTCCATATTTTCCATCCACATAACCGCGATGTTCTTTCACCGCCATTTTACTGATTACCAAGGGGGAGAATTTTCTCACCAAGCAATTTACCGAAGGTTAAGGCCGGCGTCACCATCATGCCACCGACGTAGGCATTGCCCTGTAACACCCCAGCACCAAGAATTTCTCCGGCAGCGTAGAGCCCTGGGATTGCCGATCCATCGCGCCGTATGACCCTAAGGTCATTGTCCACGGCCAATCCAGCTGCGCCCGTAATCGCACAACCTTGCGCCCGTATGGCATAGAATGGCGGTTTGCCGATGGGCAGCGGGCTGTGTTTTCGTGCAAACACATCATGTCCGGCCCCAATGCCATAGTTATAAAGATCGACTGTATCCTTCAGACCCTTGGCATCAATTCCGGCGGCCGCCGCCAGTTCTGCCAGGCTTTGACCTTTGTAAAACGAATAGGTGGAGCCGAAGGCGTCTTTGACTTGGTCTTGGGTCCAGCCTTCTACCACCGGCGGGGCTTGGTCTAAAATGTCTTGATCGAAGATGACCCAATACCGCATGCCGGGTTGTTTAAGCAGGGCATGTTCACGAGCATCCACACTCGGTAAATCTTCACACACGAACCGTTGACCAAGCGCGTTCACGTAGATCTCCCAAGGCTGCCGCACTTCTGGATAGCTGTTGGGCCGTCCGAGTGCCTTCGCTGGGTATTGATCAGACTCCAATATAATGCCAAAGCTGGCCATAAAGTTCTCAATGCCGCGCAGGTATGCACCGGCAGAGAGGCCAAGTTGATGGCCTCGTCCCTGACTGAAGGGCGACCACCATTTTTGATATTGTGGTTGGCCCGACAGTTCTTCGTACATGGTTGTGTTGGCGGCATATCCGCCCGATGTAATGACCACGCTCCGCCCTGTGTAAGAGCGTTCAACACCTTCAATATCCTTTGCGATCACACCGGTCACCGTGCCGTCGTCCTGCTGGAGCAAGGACAAAGCTTCGTGCCGCAGAAGAATCGTCAGGTCGCACGTCTTCACGGCCTCCATGAGCTGCGGTTCAACGACTTTCAAGATGGATCGACCGAATTCGCGGCCCCAGTAATAGCGGGCCTTGCTGAACGGCTCATGTGTGTTCCCCTTTGACGGGCACTCTGGCATCATGTCGAAGCCACCATCCATAAGCCAGTCGAACATCTTTCCCGCGTTCCAGATCGCCAGTTTCGCGAGGTCTTGATTGATCGTACCGCGGCTGATTCGCATGGCATCTGCAAAATGCTCTTCCGGTGTATCGTCTATCCCCAGCGATTTCTGTAACTTGGTCCCGGCGGCACTCATTTGCGCGGGTGCCAGTCGCAGTGTTCCGCCAACTGCACCAGAGTGTTCAATCACCAAAACCTTCGCGCCGCGTTTTGCCGCAAAAAGCGCAGCGGGCATACCGGCAGAACCAGCACCGATGATGATGACGTCCCAGGCGCGGTCTGCCGCTGCTGCGCTCTCTAAACCCAGTTGTTGTGGCGGTCCTTCGGGGCCGGCGTCGTAATCCACTCTGAAAAGGTTTGGGACTTTTCGTTCTGCCATGCTGTTCGCTCCTGAGCTTATTCTTTAATTTTGTCCATCTGACTCATCGGAGTCATGACGGTTTGACGCAAGTCGCCGTCCAATGCGCCGGTTAGGAAATCGGTTATCAGCGTATCGAAAATTTCGGGCTCTTCCACATAGGGATAATGCCCCGTATCCGGTATTTTGCGGATAAGAGATGGGGCGTTTGTCAGCCAATGTTGGAACACCTCCGCTTCCAGATGCACAACGGTTGGGTTGTTCATGCCCCAGATAATCAGGGAGGGGGATGTGATTTGGCTCAACAGCATTTGTGGATCGCCGGTGCGATACGCCCGGGTGTAGCGTTGCAGTTCTTCGCCAAGGCCCTCGCGGCGGTTCATATCGTAGGCCATATTCACCATCCACGCGGGGGGCGTGTGTCCCCCTCTAAAGGTGTTATCGAGTAGCCCCTGCCAATACGATCGGGGTTTGTTGAGTTCCTCTATGCGTTGCCGTGTTTCAGAGCCAGGGTCGCCGAGCGGATTGGTCTCAGGTGTTCTGGGCAGTCCGGCGGAGTTGATCAGAACCATCCTGTTCACTTTGTCCGTATTGACGGCAGTGTATCTAAAGGCAACGACGCCGCCACTTGAGGTGCCGATCAGGGCAAACTGTTTAAGGTCTAATTTCTCAATGAGGCGTTCAAGCAGGTCTATGTTGCGTTCTATGGAGTTCTGTTGCTTTGGGTCGAGTCCCGTTAGGCCCGCATTAGCAAAATCAAACCTCACAATACGAAATTTATCTTTCAGAAGAGCAGCAAGCGGATCCCATGACCGCAGGCTGTGATAAGAGGCATGAAGTAGAATAATTGTATCTCCTTCGCCCTCATCAACGTAATGAACGCTGACGCCGTCAAGATCGACAAACTGTGAGTTGGGTAGTTTGTAGGTCTTTCTTAGATCATCCAAAGGAAGGCTTGGCACCGGTGTTGATGCCGCATGGGCAGAGGTCGCACCCACACTGAGCGCCACACAAGCAGCTGTACATAGGTCTTTGAAGCGCATCAAACCTCTCCCGTTTTATCGCCGTCACGTCGGTAGATTAATGTAAGCAGCGCTCGCAGTGTAGGTAAGCCCTATTGGGCAATAAAACCCTAGTAATGCTAATCACCAATAAAAGAAATTTATCATTGTCCACGCAAGTAATGGCGTGTCTGATTTGAAATCTCTTTCGACGAATGGCACCACTTTAGGGCGTGTTCCACTGATACGGCCAGGGATACAGATCGGAAACTTTAATTTGCAAAATTTAAATTGGAAATCAGGGCTCTTTCCATGCCAGTCTTAGTGACAGATATAGTTTCTTTAACGGTGATCGGAGAGACGGATTATGGCTTTAAGTAATCAGTATCCAGATCGTGGCAAGGTCGGGCCAACACCCGCCATGACGACCCGGGCGGATGAAACATTTTTGAATTACGTTAAGGACCTACGCAGTGTTCTGCTATGGGGCAGAGCTAAGCACGTCCATCCCAAAGCGAATGAGGCAATTCAAGAAGAAAAAATCGCCATCGAGCCAACAAAGGAGTCAGTTGAAGCGGTAAGAAAGGTGGTCCGTGAAAAAGTGCCGGATGCTGGCGTTTGGGCGCGGGTCTATCGTTCGACACAAGAAGCCTTTTGGAATCGCATTTCTGAGTCTTACGGATTGCGCGAGGAAGAATTCCTCCGCCTTCTTGAGGAGTCCGATAAAACAGGGCCGGGGTCAGTCACCTGGGATCCCAATTACGTTTACCCAAACTATACCAAGGTTGAAACCCATCGCCAAAATGATGGCTATGTCGGGCACCCTCTTGCCGGCCTGCGCTATGACTATGGAAACCGCATTTTTGCAGGTAACGTCACTAAGGACGACTATCTCCATAAAGCCATGGCAGAGAAAATCTCTGTTCCCAAAGATGGTAAGGTTAAGCGTGTCATGGACCTTGCGTGTGCGGTTGGCAAACTGACGTGCCAGCTCAAACACAAGTTTCCAGAGGCAGAAGTTTGGGGTAGCGACATATCTGCGCCGATGGTTAGGTATGCGCATTACCGTGCAGCTGAGCAAAATGTCGACGTTCATTTTCTCCAGAAAGCCGGCGAAGATTTGGATGAGTTACCGGAAAATCATTATGACTTAGTAACAGTGCACATCTTGTTTCATGAGGTGCCGACCCCGGTGGTTGATCGGACCATTGCTAATGTTTATCGCATGTTACGCCCAGGGGGGACCTTCTGGATTTCAGATTTTCCGACGCTTCAAGAAGATCAAAAAGGACTTAAGTATACCGATTTGCTTGGCTCTATCGATTCTGCCGACAACAGCGAGCCTTACGCACCAGAATTTGTCCGCAGTAACATCGAAGACAAACTCCGCAATTTGGGATTCACGTTACGATACGAAGATCCCGAGGACATTCTCGTCTATGGGCGTGTGTGCGATAAACCGGTGTAAAGGAGGATTTGGTGGGCGATCCGAAAGCCGTTGAGGCGGAAACTGAATACGTTAAAGACCTGCCCGGGTTCGATAAAACGCACCCTCAGTATTTTAAAGACCCGATGATTGACAAGCTGTTGGAGATTGTTTTGTTGCTGGGCGGCGAAATATGGACCAATCGCGACCGGCAAATGGTGATGGAACAGCTTCTTGCTACCAAAGGCGTCGTCACACCTGATCTTATTGAGACGTTCAAACCAGACGAAGAATTCGGAAAAAACGCTGAGGAGCAGCGTCTTCGTTTTGTCAATCGTATCTACGGTTGCCTCTATCCCGACACAGAGATTCCCGAAGATCAAAATCATTTCAAATGGTTGACGGATAAAAAGAAAGATCCCGAAGCGGATGACTAAAGCTCTTTGTGGAAAAGGGCGACAGAGCGGCAGTTTCTGCGACAGAAATGTCGATGTATTAAAAAATTATGTCTAGCCATTGCCGGTGCTCTTAAGTGACAAGTTGCTCATAGAGAGGAATTTAACAGTGCGAGAAGTTATAGGCATGTTAGACCTTCTCAGAACGTTTTTGCGATCTGCAGTAAAAATCGCGAATCTGGTTATTGTTACTGGTGTTATCTCGAACAGCGTCACCGCTGAGACGATACGCATCGCGGCTTCAACACCGCTAACGTCTTATGCTGACCCGCTGGCCATCGACAGTGGCAATGGACTGATACCTTCTATTTTTGATGGTCTGACCAGTGTTAATGGTGATGGCACTGTCCGTCCCGCCCTTGCTGAGTCGTGGACCATCACCTCGGATACCACATGGGTGTTCCGGTTGAGACGTAATGTTGTGTTCCATGATGGGTCACCTTTTAATGCCATTTCCGTTGTCGATGTGCTGAACCTTCTCCGTGCTCCAGAGGCATTGGTTTACCCAATCGCAAGTGAGGTCAGTTCCATTGCCGGAACGCGAATCATCGATCCGTTTACTGTTGAGATCACAACGCATCGTGCAGACGGTCTGCTTGCTCGAAAATTGAGTCTTATCCCAATCTTTCCCG
The DNA here is from genome assembly GCA_040219235.1 of Rhodospirillaceae bacterium. NCBI lineage: Bacteria > Pseudomonadati > Pseudomonadota > Alphaproteobacteria > Rhodospirillales > Rhodospirillaceae > Rhodospirillaceae bacterium. The sequence continues at coordinate 33,039 of JAVJSV010000002.1, read as the reverse complement.
TGAATGTTTGGATCGACATGGGCAGAACTGCATTTTCAAAACACCCCGTCGGTACAGGCCCGTATTCAATTTTGGATTGGGGGCGTGGCGGGGCGTCACACGTTACGATGACCAATGAAGAAAGTTCTTGGCGGGCACCGAAACAAATTGATCGCGTAGAATACATATTTCGTCCGGACTCAGTCACTCGTATGCAAAGTCTCATGGCCGGTGAGGTGGACATCGCGAACAGTATTGACCCAGACTCGATTTCGCTATTGGAAGCGGCGGGATATAGAATTTACCGTCAACCGCATGCCATAAATTTGGCTATAGCTTTCTACAATTGTGGTGGTAGATCATCACCAACCACTGATCGTCGGGTTCGTTTGGCGCTGAATATGGCGGTAAATAAGAACCGGATTGTCGACAATCTATTAAGTGGCACGACCGAAGTTGCCACTCAAGGCGGAACCCCAGGGGTTCTCGGGTATAACCCGGATATCAAGCCCTACGCTTTTGATCCAACAGCCGCCCGTTCCCTGCTTGCGGAAGCGGGTTACAGCGATGGTCTGGATTTGGTGATTGGAGTCTTCAGTGGTCAATTTCCGTCTGACTCACTGATCTTCCAGCAGGTTGCCCAAGATTGGGCCGCAATAGGGGTAAACGCGAAGCTGCAACCGCTCGCTTTCGCCGATTTTTCGCGTCGAATACAAACCGGCGCGTGGGACGGAATCGATGCCTTTTCAGCGGTCTGGAGTCACTATCAGATCGGGGACGTCAGTCGTGCCCTCAAGCAATTTTCGGGTGGCGTGGGCCGGACGCATTTCTGTGCCCCCGAGCTTTTAGACGAGATTATAGACTCTGACTCAATACTAGATGAGGCTGTTCGCGAAGCAAGGCTCAAAGACCTTATGTCTCGTCATCATGACTTGGCACCGTCTTTGCCTCTGGTCCGATATGTCAGTTTGAATGCGCTATCCCCTCGCATATTGGACTTCAAGAGTGAAACTGGGCGGATTTTGTTTGAAGAAATGCGGGTTACGCCGTCTATAAATTAACGACCGTGCTAATCTATTTCCAGACAATGCCTTTCGAACAATTTTTCCACTTACAAAACTGCGTCATCTGAAGTCGTGTCGAGGTGATCTAATCCGTTCTGCAGTTCTGTCCGGCAAAGACCATCTCACACATCACAAAACCTCTATTATTTGCCCCACCGAGCCCGGTAGCCACGCACATCCACATGAACGAAAGGGCCGTGTGCTGAGTTTTCTGCATAGGCCGCAATGCCACCGGGGCGCCAGTCTTTTGCATGCGTGTTTGAAAGCTGTTTGGCTAAATCAGCAAGTACCCTGGCGTCGGCTGTGGTGACTTTTCCGTCGCCGTTGAGATCATCCATGTAATCGTCGCCATCATTATCGATAAACACGTCTGCCGCACCGCCATACAAATGCCGGGAGGAGGTTGTCGTGTTACCAATCAGCTTGTTGTAATAGGGTGTGCGAAAACCACTCATGACGTTGAAGGTTTCCGCAGCCCAACCTTTCGCGTTCGCGGCTTCCAGTAAACGTTCAATTTTCATCAACATCCCGGGCCGAATAAGCACATATGCCGGGTAATGCCCTGGCTGTTGTTTACACAGAAACTGGCGCAGGGTGAAATGAGGGGAAACGCGTGTATCGAGCAGCTCTGGTGTGACCTCAATGAAACCCGTCGGGGCTTCGTAGGCTGCTAGCCCCCGGAAGGGGGAGGAGTCATAACGGCCAATTTTGTAACCATTCAAATCTGTCTGCTTGCCGTTTTTCCAAGGGGTCAAGACGAACACATTCAGGGTGATACGGTCTGTCCCGTTGGTGAAAGTCAAAACCGATAAGCCGGGTTGAGACGGGGCATTCCATACCCAAGACGGACGTCCCTGCATCAACTTACCGTTGGATGCTGTGGCTTCGCTTTCTGTGTTTACAGTAAGGACACCATCCGGCATCATCGTGGTGGAAAGAATACGGAGGTCGCTCGTTAGCCCGCTGAAAGAGATAGTAAAATCAGCGCGCTCAGGCTGAAATGCCGACGCCATCTGGGGACTCATCAATAGCAGACCAAAGAAAAAACCGGCAGCTGATAACACCGCACGGTACCAGCCAAGGCTCGTAACACGCATCTCTTTATTCCACTCTTTGTCTAAGGCCGGCAAGCACGGCACCGTCTCTTTGGTAGACATCATCAAGGTATCTTACGCCACCATAACTCTCGTTAACGGCCGTGAAATAGAGAATATGGACCGGAACGCGGGACGCTAAATTAACGCGGGTTTCTTTACCAGTGGCAATTGTTTGATCAAGCAGGTCCCGGCCCCAATTCGGGGTTTCGCTCAGCAGCCATGCGGTCAAATCAACAACATCCTGAGTCCGGATGCACCCCGAAGAGAAGGCGCGCTGACGCTGGGCAAATAGTCCGCGGGTCGGCGTGTCGTGCAGGTAAACGTTATGCTTGTTGGGAAACATGATCTTCACTTGGCCGAGCGCATTCTCCGTCCCAGGGGCCTGCCTGAGACGATAGGGAAAATTGCGCGCCGAGAGGGCATTCCAGTCGAGGGTTGCGGCATCTACAATACCGCCTTCAGCATTCAGCACTTGAAAGCCTAAACGCTCAACGGCCTCAGGGTCTTTCTGAAAAACCGGAAGTTTGTCGGCGCGCGCCAGACTGGGGGGTGTTTCCCACCATGGATTTAGCACGACATATTGAATACGATCCGAAAATACTGGCGTTTTGCGGTATGATTTTCCAACAATAGCCAAATAAGTCCGCACCGGTGCAGCGTCTTCCCAGGTCGTCACCGAAAAATCGGCGATATTGACTCGCACGTGACGGCGGCCTAGTTCATCTGGAAGCCAGCGCCACCGCTCTAAATTTACGCGCAGCTGCTGCATTTCACCTTCCGGACCGCGATTCAAAGCCGCCAGTGTTGCCGGACCGGCCAGGCCGTCTGCTTCCAGACCAGCCTGGCCTTGGTAGGTTTTGATCGCAGCATCTGTTTCAAGATCCATGGTTCCAGTCTGCTGGGCAATATCCAAAAGCGCCAATTGAATAAGCCGGGCCTGCAGGGTGCTGACCCGTGGGCCCGACATACCCGGTTTCAGGGTCTCTCCGCCGGAGATTTTTTCAAACGGTGTGTTCACCTGTGCCCGGACGCGCCCGTACTCCTCCAACAAAGCCTTGTATCCAGGTTGTTTGGGGGCGAGGGCGTCTAAGCTTGTGGCAATGCTGCCCTGCTCCAAAGCAGAGCTAAGATACGCTGGTAAATCGGCCTCACGTCCGGCGGCTGTCCAATCCGGTTCAACCGATACCGGGTCAAGTTTGCCGTACACCATATGCGCGGCGGCTGAAAACCAAGCGTCCGTTGCGATCCGGTCACGTGCCACGAGATCGGCCTTGAGCGCAATGAGATCTTTGAGATGATAATGCTCAGGGTTCAGGCCATGCGGTTCAAGCCCTTGCAATGCCGCAATCAATTGGTCGTAGTCAGCCTCGTTTGCCCAAAACTGCTGATCGGGTTTTTGGCTATAAAATTCGTCCACAGCTTGCGGGGCAAGCCATGTGACATCCGATGGGCTTTGCGGTGTCTGGGCCTGTACAGCCATCCCGGTCTGTGTAGTTGCCAAAATCATGACAGCGACAGCAACAGCAACAGCCTGCAAAGCTGATCTTAAAAACAGGTATCTCATGTCGCTGGACTCCTTCATTGGCCGTCTCTTGAACCTTACCACTTATCTCAAATCGGCACAGTGTGCCGTGTTATTTGTGTTCAAGCGCGCCCATCGGCGTGCGGGGCGGTCAAGAGGTCATAAACGTGATGGGTTTTTCGTCCCGAATAGCCCGTCACCTTTCATGAGGGTAAATTTTGGGAACTATCTCAAATGCAGGTCGTTAACCTAGTATGACAAAGGAGGCTTTTCATTATGTTTAAGAGAATTGTTGTTGCGATAGACGGATCAGATCAATCCACATCAGCTTTTAATCTCGCTGCATCACTCACATCGCCAGAGTGTGAAATTCATTTGGTGCATTCTCTTCTCGTAGGCACCTCAATCAGCGACCTTATGGACATTGCAAAAAAAGAAGGGTTTGAGAAAGAAATCGCCGATGATCTGAATGACTCTGAGGTGTTACCCGTTGCCGCTGGAACACCTCACGGGGCAGCTATGCCGCCTGTTATCATCGCAAACGAGACTCTACAAAAATTTGGACAACTCCTGCTGGATAAGCTCGCGACCAAAGTGTCGGGCAAAGATTTTGGTGCCGTGCATAAACACATTGGCGTTGCGACAGCCGACAAAGACATTGTGGATTACGCTAAAAATAAAAATGCAGACCTTATCGTTATCGGAAGTCGCGGCCACGGCAAGCTCAAAAGCTTGGTCTTGGGGAGCGTTTCCCAAAGCGTCATCGTTGAAGCACAATGTCCGGTGCTGGTTGCTAAATAGGGAGTTTGAAGATGGATGCTAAATCTAAAGCCCAGCAGAAGGCTGCTGGGGCAGCCCTGGCCGTCAAACGCGGCGACGCTTCGAAGAGCAGCTTACAAGGTGCTTCGAAAGAGATGTATGAGTCCATGACGGAAGAAGAACTCGAAGATTTAGCCTCGACGAAAAGAGAGGAATTGCCAGAGAAGGCATAGAAAAAAAGGGTCTCAACCTGTTAAGGTATGGCCTCTCTACAGAATTTTATCAGCGGAAAGTATCTTGATTCATTACACGCGTCTTCTTCTCATCTCCTGCTTCTCACTTTTCATTTCGGCATGTGATTTTTCGACCGAGCAGAAAATCCCGCCAGATTCACAGGTGGATCCATCACACCTGCGGCGCGGTTTACAGGCTGACCCAGGGACTCTTGATCCCCACAAATCCATAATGACAGACGAGTGGGCTGTGTTGCGTGACGTTTACATGGGCTTGACCTATCCAGGGGCTGATGGTCGTCCTGGGCCTGGGCTGGCTGACTCCTGGGCTGTCTCTGAAGATGGTTATACTTATACGTTTTCTTTACGGCCTGACGCCGCCTGGTCTAATGGCGCAGCTGTGACGGCTCAACATGTTGTTAATGGGTTTCTTCGCCTGTTTGACCCCAAAACAGCCTCACCGTCTGCACCATTGCTCTATGTTATTGAAAACGCTCGTGATGTCAGCAGCGGTCGCAGACCGTTAGCGGATCTTGGCGTGACCGCTCTTGATGAACAGACAATCCGGATCAGCCTGGAACGCCCAACGCCCAACTTACCCGAGATGTTGGCAATGCCTTTTGCTGTTCCTCAGCCAGACGGTGACACCGCAACTCTGTTTAATGGCCCATTTATGATTGAGGAGTGGGTCGCGGGCTCGGTCATTCGGCTGGTTCGCAATCCCTATTACCGTGCCGCTGTCAAACCGCAACTTGAACAGATCAGTTATGTGCCGCTTTCTGATGATGAAGCGGCGATGCGACAATTTCAATCCGGCCAGCTTGATCTCCATCCTTGGTATCCGTCAAATCGGCGCGAATGGCTAGACGAAAACTATCCCAGCCAGGCTGCTTCCGGTCCGGCGCTTGGGGTGTCTTACCTCGTTTTTAATACTCAACAGGCACCGTTCAATTCGGCAGAGGTCCGTCGCGCCCTGGCATTGGCTGTTGACAGCTCATTGCTGGCAGACAGAGTTCTCAGTGGTGCGGTCGATACTGCAGCGCGCTTCGTGCCAGGGGCTGTTACCGGGTATCGTGGACCTGAGACGGATACACGAGCGCAAGAGGAGCGGATTGCCGAGGCGCGGCAACTGATGGTCGAGGCTGGGTATACGGCTGAGACACCGTTGCGGTTTGATTTTCGTGTTCGGCAAACCCCCGATGATCGCAAGGTCGCAACAGCACTGCAGGCATTTTGGAAAAGCATCTATGCCGAGGCCAGCCTTATCACCACGGACCTTAAAACCCATTTCGATGATCTTGAGTCCGGTCGCTTTGCTGTCGCAGATGCTGGCTGGGCGTTATTTAACGCGCCTGAGTCTTTTTTGTTTCTGCTGTCTGAAAGTGATGCCGCTCAATTAAACTATGGGCGTTATCAAAATCCCGCCTTCGAGGCCGCTTTCACCGCCGCTCTTGAGGCGACGGATCTAGAGGCCCGGGCGGCACTCTTTGCCGAAGCCGAAGCCCTGATGCTCTCTGATGCCGCAGTCGCACCTTTATTTCATTACCAAGCCCGCGCGGTGGTGCGGCGCGACGTTACAGGTTTTGTGCTTAACCCTGGGGCAATTAATCCGTCGGTTTATCTCGGAAAAATAGCGAACTGAGTCGGTCTTATTCTAACAGACTTATCGTCGTGTCGCCTTGGTCCCTAGGTCTGGAAACGCAGTGTCCAGGTCTGAGAGCTCAGGTAATTCGATTTCTTTTTGCGGTTGGGATGGGAAGTCCTCCAGTGGGCCAGTCATCCCAACCTGATCGCGATGTACGGCTGGCGAACTTTGCACATACAAGCTTAGCAGTTGGGCCACGCTGACCATGGAATCGATATTGGTGCGTTCATAGCCATGGCTGGCATCAATCCCAAAAGTGATCAATGCGGTGCGAATGTCGTTGCCTGCTTCAACTGCCGATGCTGCGTCACAACGATAATACCGGAAGACGTCCCGTTGGTGCTTCACGCTGTGGGTTTTGCACAAGCCGATGAGATGGCGCGTTAAGTGCCAGTCAAACGGCCCCGTCTGATCGCCCATGCCTATCGTAACGCCGAACTCGGATGAATTTTGTCCGGGTGCAACTGTGCCATTGTCAACGGCCACAAGCTCTGCCACGTCTCCGTGCAACACGGCTGATGCTCCAGAACCAACTTCCTCGGAAATCGTGAAGAGGAAGCTGGTGTCTACAGCGACTTTAAGTTTTTTATCTTTGATGGCTTTAAGCGCGGCCAGCATGGCGGCCACTCCGGCTTTGTCGTCGAGATGACGAGATGAAATATAGCCTCCGGAAGACAATTCCGGTGCCGGATCAATTGCTACGATATCACCGACGTTCACACCGAGATCCAGCAAGCCTTGAATGCTCGATACGTTTTCATCGAGGCGGAGTTCAATATTGGTCCACTCTGAGGGTTGAGTATCGATCTCTTTGTTGAAGGTATGGCCTGAAGCTTTGAGGGGTAAAAGCGTTCCTCGGAAACTCCGGTCGTCGCCGTATATGGTCACGCGAGCCCCTTCCGCGAAACGGGAAGACCAGTGTCCAATCATCACAACTTCGCAGCGACCATTTTCCTTCAAACGTTTGATTTGCGCGCCCAGCGTATCGACATGGCCAATGACCGCGCGTGACGGTGACGCAGTGTTGCCCTTCAGCGTGACTCGAATTGCTCCGCGCCGTGTCAGTTCATGCCCAATACCAAGCCCGGCCAGGCGTTCACACACGTAATGCACAATGTTGTCGGTGTAGCCAGCCGGACTGGGAATGGCGAGCAAGTCTAGCAACGTATTCATCATCGCTTCGGTGTCGATGAAAGGCACGCCAAACTTAGGGTGCTTTGTTTTTCCCGTTTTTGCAGCCAATTGCGCTGCTTTTACCGTGCGTGCTTTTGGCGATTTCGACTTGAGGGATTTTGTCTTTGCTTTACTGGGCTTGGGAGTCATGGGGTTGCCGTTTGGTTTGGGGAAAAAGGAGATCAATAAAACGTTCTACAGTCGGCTGCGGTTCGTGGTTGGCTAAGCCTGGCCGTTCATTGGCCTCAATCACCATATAATCCGGCTGGTCCGGGGATGTCACAATCAGATCCATACCGACCACGGGGATGCGCAGAATTTGACTCGCCTTAATGGCGGCCTCTGCGAGCTGAGGGTGCAGAATATCAGTCACATCGTGTAAGGTACCACCTGTGTGCAGGTTGGCCGTCTTACGCACCGCTAATTTGGTTCCCGCTGGCAGGACGGTATCCATGTCATGACCAGCTTGGTTCACACACCGTTCGGTTTCGCGGTCCATGGGGATATGGCTTTCGCCACCGCTTGCTGCGGCCCGCCGCCGGCTTGTGGATTCGATCAACTGGGCCACGGTCGCAGTGCCGTTGCCGATGACCTCGGCTGGTCGGCGAACAGCCGCGGCGACAACCTTGTGATCAATAACGATGATCCGTAAATCGAGACCCTCGCGATACTCTTCAATCAAGACAGTATCACCAACAGCGGCTGCGGCGTCAATCGCAATGACCAACTCGCTGGCTGTGCGAATATCTACGCTGATACCGGCACCCTGTTCTCCCTCTGCGGGTTTAACAACCACACGTTTATGCGTGTTGAGAAAGGCTTCATTTTCTTCAGGATCTGCGGTCTCCATTTGCGCTGGAACAGCAATTTCGGCCCTGCGCAACAGCCGACTGGTGAGGGCTTTATCGTCACACCGGCTGAGCGCAACCGCACTGGTTAGATCTGAGAGGGATTCACGGCAATGGATGGTCCGCCCCCCCAAGGTGAGGGCAAAGAGTCCCTGATCTTCGTCTTCAACGCCCACCTGAATGCCCCGGCGTCGCGCTTCGATCGTGATGATGCGGGCGTAAATATTAAGCCGTGAGTCCGCACTGTCCCCAATGAAGAGTTTTTCATTGATCACGTTGCGTTTTTTCACACAGAAAAGAGGTAACTCTTCCATGCCCAGCTTGGAATATAAGTTGATCGCGCTAGCGTTGTCGTGAATGACGCTCAAATCCATATATGTTCGGCCGCGGGCCTGGAAAAATTCAATCAGGTACCGCACCAACGCTTCGCCGATGCCGGGGAAGGGGGTGTCCGGGTCGACCGCCAGACACCAGAGACTTGAGCCTTTTTCCGGGTCACTGAACGCGCGGTGATGGTCAATGCCTGTGACAGTACCGACAATGCGACCGGTTTTTTCATCCTCAGCCACAAGGTAAATGCGCGTCCGCGAGGCACGGTTGTTTTGCAAAAACGCATTTGGAACCTGAACCATACTGCATTTGGTGTAGATGTTGTTGACTGCTTCCGCGTCAGCACGGTTGCGTAACCGGCGGATAAAGAAACCTCTAATTGGGGTGCGTCGAGGTTTATAGCGGTTCAGCCACATCCGGTAGGTTTTTGACGGATCGAGAAAAATGTCTTGGGGGGCATGAGAGATAAGCACTTGTGGGTCTGCAACATGAAAAGCAATGTCACGGGCATTTGGTTCTTCGGCACGCAACATGTCAGCCAGCACACCGGATTGATCAAAGGTCGGTGCAAAGAACAGCCGTCCCCATCCACATTCCACGAAGGCATCGGGATCACCAACCTGATTGACAGCGGCGATCGGCAAAAGATTTTGCTGCCGCACACGCGGGACCGGTTTACGCCGCCGCTGCGTGCCTGATTTTTTTTGAGATGCAGTCATGGCGTTTTAAAGGTCATGAGCGTTGAGCCAAAGTCCCAGCAGCGCGACTTGCCACAGTTTAGAGCCACGCAAGGGCGTGATGTGATCATCCGGATTTTCGAGCAGCCGGTCGATATAGCCGCATTGCACGATATTGCGTTGCGTGAAGGTTTTATCAGTAACGACCTCGCGCACCATGTCGAGCACGGAGCCGCGCAGATACTTTAACGCCGGCACCGGAAAATACCCTTTGGGCCGGTCAATAACTGAGGCGGGAATAACCCGCCGCGCGGCTTCTTTCAGCAAATGCTTGCCGTCGTGCTTGATGTGCAGGGCGGGCGGAATACGCGCTGCCAGTTCAACCACCTCATGATCCAGAAACGGCACGCGGGCTTCGAGTCCCCAGGCCATGGTCATCGTATCGACCCGTTTCACTGGATCGTCGACCAGCATGACGTGGGTGTCCATGCGTAAGGCTTTCGCGATGCCACTTGTGGCTCCGGGTTCAGCAAAACGCTCGGCAATAAAAGCCCGGGCGTGGTCATCCCCATCACCATAAAAGCGCGGCGTCACGGTTTCGCGGTACTCAGCATGCGACCGGTCGCAAAACACGCGGGCATAGTCGTCCGTTGGGGACTGAGAGTGAACCATCGGCGGGTACCAATGGTAACCACCGAACACTTCATCGGCGCCCTGGCCCGATTGCACCACCTTCACATGCCTTGACACTTCCTCGGACAAAAGAAAAAATCCAATGGAATCATGACTGACCATCGGTTCCGACATGGCCGCGATGCAGGCAGGCAGTTCGGGCAACAACCGTTTTGCGCTGTCGACAAAAATTTTGTGGTGCGTCGTGTCAAACCGCTCAGCGATGATGTCAGAGTATTTGAACTCATCGCCGGCCTCTTCTCCGACGGTTTCAAAGCCGACCGAAAACGTGTTGAGATCTTTCGCACCCTGTTCCGCCAGCAAGCCAACAATCAAACTTGAATCGACGCCCCCCGAGAGCAACACACCGACCGGCACATCAGCTTCAAGGCGGCGTTTGACCGACACCCGCAAGGACTCAAGAACCTGATCGGTCCAGGCGGTCTCATCCATATTCGTCTCGGCGTCACCGCGGCTATAATCGACCTGCCAGTACCGCTTCAGGGCGCGTGTCCCGTCGGCCTTAACAGTCATGATGTGGGCTGGCGGCAGTTTCTTGATGCCGTTCAGCAGCGTGCGTGGTGGTGGCACGACGGCATGAAAATTCATGTAATGATTCAAGCCCACCGGGTCGATGCTTGTGTCGATACCCCCGCCGGCCACCAGGGCGGGTAGGGTGGAGGCAAAGCGCAGCCCACCGGCAACCTCGGCGTAGTAAAAGGGTTTAATGCCCAGGCGGTCCCGGGCAAACGTGGTGCGTCCGGTCTCGCGGTCATAGATGGCAAAGGCAAACATGCCATGGAAATGATCAACGCAGTCAGCGCCCCAAAAATGGAACGCTTTCAGGATCACTTCCGTGTCGGAATGGGCGAAAAACCGGTAGCCCTTGTCTTGCAGGGTCTTACGCAAGGCGCGGTAATTATAGATGCAGCCGTTGAATACAATGGTCAGACCCAGGTCGGGATCGACCATCGGTTGTTGGGCGTTTTCGCTGAGATCAATGATTTTAAGACGACGATGCCCAAAGGCGACCCGGCCTTGGGCCCATAGTCCCTGGCCATCCGGGCCGCGTTTTTGCAAGACGTCCGCCATCTTATCGACAACCGCAGCGGATGCCGTGCTTCCGTCAAACGTAATCTCGCCCGCGATGCCACACATAACTGTAATAGATAGCCCAGCACCCCCCCTGCCTGTCAAATTATCAGACGTATTATGGGATGAAATAACGCGTGAACCGGAAATACGTACTCAATGATCACACGAAAGTCTGTGACGGTAAGGTCGGCGCGATCGTATAGAAGCCTGAGAGAGTGTCACCAAAGCCAGCTGGGATTTAACACATGTTGTTGACCGTGATATCTTCTCATCATGGACAACTATCACAATGAAGTTTTGATCTCACTCAGACGCATTACGCGGGCGATCGATCTCCACTCCAAGCGTTTGGCCAAAGAAACCGGCCTCACGTCGCCGCAAATTCTTGTCTTGAGTGCGGTGGCGGCTCATGGCTTTGCGCGTCCATCAGAAATCGCAAAACAAGTTCACCTCTCCCAAGCCACAATCACATCCATCGTGGACCGCCTTGAAAAAGCCGGATTGGCGATACGTGAGCGCGCTGCGACCGACAAGCGTTCCATCGATGTGGTTATTACAGATTTAGGTCGACAGCGGCTGAAGAATGCCCCTGAACCACTGCAATCAGGTTTTCTTCAGGCGTTCAATCAACTTGAAAGCTGGGAGCAAAGTATGCTCGTTGCTGCGGTGCAACGGCTGGCCGCCATGATGGATGCTGACCAGATTGAGGCCGCGCCGATCCTGGAATTGGGCGAATTAGATAAACCGTCAGATTAAACCTGTGGGTTAGCCAGCTACAGTTAAAAACTCGCCTTCTTCGGGCGTATCCCAAGGCAAATGGCGGTCATCCAGAACGACAAGATTGTCGACGCTGACAATCGTACCGCTGGTCTGATATCCAAGAATATCTTTCGCTGCTCCATCCGGATTACGAGCCAGGACCATCGTTTCTTCAGCCGTAAAATTCGAGAGGCCGCGCGCACGCTCAACGCCGGCTTCATCATAAATATGGATGACGTCGCCATTACTGTAAGAACCTTGAATAGAAATGATATCTCCGCGGCTGAGGCCACGAGACCCGGTTTCCAGTGCATCCGCAGAGCCTTGTTTGATCACCACGCTGCCTGCGACTTGCAGGCGGTCCGTCAGCCAGACTTTCCAATCGGGTTCACGCTCTGCATGAGCGATACACCGCGTGTGGATGCGCTTGTTATTGATGAGAGAATGCACGGGGCGGTCAGCTACGCCGTGGCCGATCAGTGTCGTACATCCGGTGTTTTGAGCCATATTTGCGGCTTGCATTTTGGTTAGCATCCCGCCACTGCCGAGCGCGCTTACCCCTTGGACGACTTCGAGATACCGGGATACATCTTCCACAGTCTCAACAATCTGTGCGCCTGATTCTGCCGGATTGCGGTCGTAAAGCCCATCCACTGTAGTTAAAATCACTAAATAATCTGCCTGGATCATTTGCGCCACTTTAGCGGCCAGCCGGTCATTATCGCCGACACGCAGTTCTTCGGTGGTGACGGAGTCATTCTCGTTCACAATCGGCATAACGTCGGCTTCAAGCAGTCGGTGAACTGTGTTTTTGGTATTGAGAAAGGGGCGGCGTTCTTCCAGGTCCCTCAAGGTGACGAGCACTTGTGCAATATCGAACCGCTGCTCGTGAGCCACTTGTTTGTAAGCGTTCAACAGAACCGGCATACCACAAGCAGCGGCGGCCTGCCGGTCACGCAGTCCAGCCTCTTCAGCGGTTACACCTATCGTATTCAATCCTAGCGCAACGGCACCCGATGACGTGAGCACAACCTCGTAACCGTCAACGCGGAGTTTTGCGATGTCATCCAATAGCACTTGGATAAAAGCCCAACGCGGGGTCAGCATTTCTTCATTTGCTAAAAGACTAGAGCCAACTTTAACGACAATTCGTTTTCGCTTGGACACTCAAAACTCCTAAGGTGGTCAAGGAAGCGGCCTCTTTACTGGATTTTGTGCAGCGTAGCAACTTATTTGAATACAAAATTAAGTTCTAAATACAGATGTGCTGAATTAGCCTTTAATTCTTTAAAAATGAGGGTTTCTTGTTTTTTAATGCGATTATTCCACGCTTTTATCATTTGAATTCAAAGTTAAATATGTTAGGTCACCCCAATCCGAAACAGTTCAATATGGTGCAATGCAACAAAATACATCTCAGGTGGTCATGGTGGGCTGCGGAAAAATGGGCGGCGCTCTCATAAGCCAGTGGGTAAGTGTTGAGTCTGTTCAGTTTACAATTGTAGATCCCGCATTGGCCCAGGCACCTCCAGGCTCACGGTTGGCCGCGCGTGAGGATCTGCAGCCGGGTAGCTTTGATGCTCTGGTTGTCGCTGTGAAGCCGCAAATGATCGAGGATGTATTGCCCTCCGTCACCCATCTCTTAGCGCCAGAAGGGTGTGTTGTGTCCATCGCAGCTGGTTTCTCAATGGGCCGATTTAATGCTTTGTTACCCAATACACCGGTCATACGGATTATGCCGAACCTTCCAGCGGCCATCGGTCAGGGTGTCAGTGGGCTCGCGAAAAATGCCCAGGCTGAAACATCCCATGTGGCTCTTGTTGAAGCGCTAATGGGAGCAGCCGGGCGCTTCATTTGGCTCGACAATGAAGATCAACTGGACCGGTTTACCGCCGTGGCTGGCAGTGGTCCTGGTTATGTATTTGAAATTGCCCGCACCTATGTTGAGGCTGCAAAAGCGCTGGGTTTTTCGGAGGAGCAAGCCAGAGACTTGGTATTGGGAACCCTCAAAGGCACCATTGCCATGGCTGATGGATCCCAGGAGTCTCTGGATGATTTGCGCAACTCTGTTACCAGTAAAAACGGTACCACAGAGGCCGGTCTTAAAGCTTTGAACGGGGACGGAACGTTGACCACCCTTATGAAGCAAACTCTTAAAGCAGCCTACGACCGATCAATCGAACTTCGATAACCTTACCTGCACCTTAGTTAAATGGAGAACGGCAGCCCGTTTCAGGGCACCATAGAACAGACCCTATGACCCATATGAAAGATATCATTGTTGACGACGTAAAGGCTCAAGGCAGGACGGCGAAGCATGCCGCTCGCATCCTGGCCTCAGCCTCTACTGAACAAAAGAACGAAGCGCTGCGGGCTGCGGCCAAGGCCTTAAGAAGCAACTGCACTCAATTACTCCAAGCGAACGCGCAGGATGTTGAGGCGATCCGGGATCAAAAGCCAGAGTCATTCATTGATCGGTTACGCCTGAGCGAAGATCGCATCGAAGCTATGGCGCAGGCGCTTGAGGACATCGCGACATTGCCGGATCCTGTGGGCCGTGTCTTGGCGACATTCGACCGGCCAAATGGTCTTAAGATTGAGCGTATTGCGACGCCCATTGGTGTGATTGGGATGATCTATGAGTCACGTCCGAATGTCGGGGCGGATGCCAGCGCGCTTTGTCTAAAGTCCGGCAACGCAATCATTCTGCGGGGAGGGTCCGAAAGCCGTCATTCAACCGCGGTCATTGTCGAGTGCATGCGAGAGGGCCTGTCGGCGGCTGGGCTTCCTATTGACGCTATTCAACGTATCCAAACCACGGATCGTTCGGCGGTATCCATACTTCTTTCCGATAGCGAGCACATTGATTTAGTGATCCCTCGCGGTGGTCGCGGGTTGGTTGAACTGGTCCGTGATCAGGCAAGTGTTCCGACGCTGCTGCATCTGGATGGTAATTGTCATAGCTACATTCACGCCGCTGCAGATCTCACCAAAGCAATCGATGTCGTAGAGAACGCAAAGCTGCGCCGCACAGGGATATGCGGCGCCACGGAAAGTATAGTCATAGATCGGGCAATCGCCGATGAGGCCATTCCCGCTATTGCGGCCAGATTAACAAGTTGCGAATTGCGCGGGGATTCCATCGCGACCAGCTTGGACCCGCGCATCAAGCCTGCCGATGATAGTGATTGGGGGGCTGAGTACCTTGAGGCCATCGTCTCCATCAAAGTAGTCGATGGCCTTGATGAGGCCATTGAACATGTGACGGCGCATTCTTCTGGGCATACCGATGCCATCCTCACCGAGGATATGGAAGCGGCGCGTAAATTTATGACAGCCATTGATTCTGCAGTGGTGATGCACAATGCCTCCACCCAATTTTCTGACGGTGGTGAGTTCGGCATGGGTGCAGAAATTGGTATTGCGACAGGCAAAATGCATGCCCGTGGCCCCGTGGGATTAGAGCAACTTACAAGTTTTAAGTACCTCGTATATGGCACCGGACAGGTCCGAGGTTAATTCTGCGCCTTAACTTTACAATTAAACGGACGGAGACATCATGAATTCCGCAGCACTCGCATCACTCGGCGGCTATTTTGTCCTTATGATGGCGATCGGATATTACGCTTACAAAAAATCCACCAGTGACGTGTCCGAGTATATGCTTGGCGGGCGCAAGCTGCACCCGGCTGTCGGGGCGCTTTCAGCCGGTGCCTCAGACATGAGCGGTTGGATGCTGATGGGCCTTCCCGGTGCGATCTACCTGTCTGGATTAGGCGCGGCGTGGATTGCGGTGGGTTTAACCATAGGTGCCTATTTCAACTACCGCCTGCTGGCCCCCAGGCTCCGCGTTTACACCGAAATTGCCGACGATGCGATCACCATTCCGGATTTTTTTGAAAAACGTTTTGAAGACAAAACACGGATGCTGCGCGTTCTCTCATCAGTCGTGATCGTTATTTTCTTTACCCTTTACACCTCAGCCGGAGTGGTGGCCGGGGGCAAGTTGTTCGAGGCTTCGTTCGGCCTCAACTATCAACTTGGCCTTGTGATTACGGCCAGTGTGGTTGTGGCTTATACCCTGTTCGGCGGATTCCTTGCCGTCAGCCTGACCGACTTTGTTCAAGGGTGCATTATGTTCATCGCCTTGATCCTCGTGCCTGTCGTCACTTTAACCCAAATCGGCGGCATCGGAGAATTGGGCCCGCAATTGACAGCGATTGATCCAACTCTAACGGACTGGTTCGCTGGCACCACAGTGCTTGGCATTATCTCAAGCATGGCCTGGGGGCTTGGTTATTTTGGACAGCCGCACATTATTGTGCGGTTCATGGCCATCAGAACCATCAAGGATGTTGCGGTTGCACGCCATATTGGAATGTTCTGGATGGTTGTTACAGTCATAGGCGCAGTGCTGACCGGTATGGTCGGGTTGGTCTATGTGACAAATACCCAAGCCGTCGTAGATGACCCTGAGACGATTTTTATTGTGCTTTCACAGGTGCTCTTTCATCCTTTGATTAGTGGCTTTCTGCTTGCAGCAATTTTAGCTGCGATCATGAGCACGATTTCAAGTCAGTTGTTGGTTTCATCCAGTTCTCTGACTGAGGATTTTTACAAAACATTTCTGCGCCGCAATGCGTCGCAGACTGAACTGGTCTTCGTCGGCCGCGTGTGCGTGTTTGCTGTATCTATTTTGGCGATTCTTTTGGCCTTGGATCCACAAAGCAACATCCTGTCGCTGGTTGGTAATGCTTGGGCAGGTTTCGGGGCGGCGTTTGGCCCCATTCTGCTTCTGAGTTTGTATTGGCGTGGGATTAACCGTGAAGGGGCACTCGCGGGTATGATTGCAGGTGCCGTGACGGTGCTGTTCTGGCTTTATGCGCCTATCGAAATCGGCGGGCAAAGTCTGCCGCAGATATTGTACGAGATCATTCCCGGTGTGATCATGAGTACCATTGCCGCCGTGGCTGTCAGCCTTGCCACTACCGCGCCGGTCAAGCGTGTTCTTGAGCGGTTCGATGAGATGGAAGACCTCATTGAAAACGGCGTTGTTCAGGACAATCCACAGTCCGTCGCTAGCTAAATCAGGCTAATCATTCATCCGGAGGCTGTGACACCCTAATAGCCACCGGACTTTATCTGGAGAAACCGTATGCACATCAGCTCTACAGGTGCGTCTAAATCACTGCAGGCTAAAGGCGGCGAGGGGGCCCTAGGGTCGGTCCGCGCCCTGCACCGGCTTGATGAGCGCGATGTGATTGACCGTCTGATTCGTCATTCAGGGATCACTGAAGCAGACCGGGAGGCAATAGGCAAAGAAGCGGTCAAGTTGATCAAGGCGATACGCTCGGATAGCAAGCCTGGCCTGATGGAAATGTTTCTGGCCGAATACGGTCTGTCCACAAATGAGGGGATCGCCCTTATGTGCTTGGCAGAGGCTCTACTGCGTGTCCCCGACCCAGGCACCATGAATGCCCTTATCGAAGACAAGATCGCGCCTTACGACTGGGATGATCACCTCGGCAAATCTCAGTCGACCATTGTAAACGCCTCGACCATTGGCCTGATGCTTACAGGGCGTGTGTTGGACGATGATAACTCAGCGAGTGTGCTGGGACTTCTTAACCGCACGGTCAAACGACTTGGCGAACCAGTCGTCCGCATTGCCGTTAAGCAAGCTATGAAAGAGATGGGTGATCAGTTTGTTTTGGGCCAGACCATCGAAGAAGCAATGGAGCGTGGCGCAGCCGAACAGAAGAAAGGCTATCTTTACTCATACGACATGCTGGGTGAAGCAGCACTCACGGCCTCGGAAGCCGAGGAGTATTTTCAAGCCTACGCCAAATCCATTAAAGCTATCGGCAGCGGCGGGCCTTACGAAGCTATTCAAGACGCGCCAGGAGTTTCGGTCAAACTCAGCGCTCTGCATCCCCGTTTTGAATTCAGTCAGATGGACCGGTTGTACGATGAACTGGTGCCGCAGCTCATCCAATTGGCCCTCATGGCGAAAGACCATGGCATCGGACTCAACGTGGATGCGGAGGAAGCAGATCGCCTCGAAGTCACGTTGAAAGTTGTGCAGGCCGCGCTTTCCGATGAACGCTTGGCGGGCTGGGACGGCTTTGGTCTTGTGATTCAAGCTTATGGTAAACGGGCCAGCGTTGTCATCGACTGGCTATATGATTTGGCAGTGACCTTAGACCGGAAAGTGATGGTCCGCTTGGTGAAGGGCGCGTATTGGGACACCGAGATCAAGCAAGCCCAGATAGACGGGGTAGAAGATTTTCCTGTGTTTACGCACCGCGTGGCCACCGATGTTTCTTATATCTGTTGTGCCAAAAAACTGCTCAGTATGACGGATCGGATTTATCCTCAATTCGCGACCCATAATGCGCAAACGGCTGCGGCTGTTATGCATCTTGATCCTGAGCGTAAAGATTATGAGTTTCAGCGGCTGCATGGCATGGGTGAATCGCTCCATAACCTGCTTCTGAAAGAGCACGATATGCGGTGTCGCATTTACGCCCCCGTGGGGCCGCACAAAGATTTGCTGGCCTATCTGGTGCGGCGGCTGCTTGAAAATGGGGCCAATTCCTCTTTCGTCAACCAGATTGTTGATCCCCGACTGTCGCCAGAGGCGATCGCGGCTGACCCCTTTAGCCGCATTGATGGCCAGCTTGACCGGCCGGTGCCAGGCTTGAAGCTGCCGTATGCCTTATATCATCCTGAGCGCGATGCATCGCGGGGCTGGGATCTCGGCAACGCCTCTGATGTCATGGATTTTGATCGCGCCCGCCACGATTTCGCGGCCCACAACTGGCGCGCCGGGCCGCTAGCAGTTACGCCATCTGATAGCGAAGACGTGCAGGACATCACAAACCCTGCCGATCCGAAGGATGTTGTCGGTCAAGTGACAATGGCTCGGAGCGCAGATGTGGAAGCGGCCTTTGCAGACGCCACGCCATGGGCTGGAGTCGGTTCAGAAACACGTGCGCAAGTACTTGTGAATGCAGCGAGCCTGTTCGAGGAATACTATGGCGAGGTGTTCGCCCTGCTGGCTCGAGAAGCCGGAAAGACTCAAGCCGATGCCGTTGCCGAATTGAGGGAGGCCGTCGATTTCCTGCGCTACTATGCTGCGCAGGCTGAGCCCCCACCGAGTACGGATGTGTTGGGCACGGTGGTCTGTATCTCGCCGTGGAATTTCCCTTTGGCAATTTTTACGGGTCAGGTGGCGGCCGCTCTGATCGCTGGCAATGCTGTGATCGCCAAACCGGCTGAAGCCACACCTTTGATTGCTCATTTGGCCGTTCGATTGCTTCACAAAGCTGGCGTGCCGTTGAGCGCGTTGCAATTCCTGCCCGGAGAAGGGCGCAGCATCGGACAGGGTTTATCGGCGGATGCGCGTGTTGCGGGTCTGTGTTTCACTGGATCTACAGCGACGGCCCAAGCGATTCATAAACGCTTGGCGGATCATGCGAGACCGGCCGTGCCGCTGATTGCCGAAACCGGTGGACTCAACGCTGGGGTCATTGACTCAACCGCTTTGCCTGAGCAAGCCGTGCGCGATGTTGTTATTTCAGCCTTTCAGTCAGCCGGTCAGCGGTGCTCGGCGCTTCGCATCCTCTATATTCAAGAAGATGTTTTCGAGACGTATGTCGAGATGATTTCCGGTGCCATGGATCAACTGTCACTTGGGAATCCATGGGATTTAGCGACAGATGTTGGTCCCGTGATCAGCGAAGCCGCGCGTTCTGACATGCAAAGCTATGTGGATGCGGCAGAGCAAGATGGCCGGCTGATCAAGCAATTAGACGCGCCAGACAGCGGATGGTTTTTAGGTCCGGCCCTGATCCGGGTCAACGGTATTGAAGATCTGGACCGCGAAGTGTTTGGATCAGTTCTGCATGTCGCGCCGTTTAAGGCGGATGCCTTTGACGAAGTGATAGACAATATTAACGCGAAGGGGTTCGGCCTCACCTGCGGGCTACACACGCGAATTGACAATCGCATCGAAGGCTTGATCAGCCGATTGAGGGTTGGAAACCTCTATGTCAACCGAAACCAAGTTGGGGCTATTGTCGGGACTCAGCCGTTTGGAGGTGAGGGTCTGTCTGGCACGGGTCCAAAAGCCGGCGGCCCCCTATATGTGTCCCGCTTCCGCAAGCAGCTTAAGGCAACCGCCGAGCCCACTGAGAAAGCTCTGGAGCCTACGCTCTCCTCAGACCAGGTTCAGACGTTGTTAGATGAAGTGCCAGAACCTCTCGCGGAGCCGCTTTCCATCGAAGATATGCCCGGCCCGACGGGAGAGTTGAACCGGCTGTTTACGTTCCCGAGAGGAAAAGTACTTTGTCTTGGACCGACGCTCCAGCAAGCGCTGCTGCAGGCAGGTGCAGCAAGACGGGTGGGGAGTATTCCCGTGATTATCGTACCTGGATATACCGGGCCGCTTGGCCTTGAGGGTGTGCTGAACCTTGCGGACCTTGAGCATCTTACTGGATTTTCTGGCGTCGCCTTGGCCAGCGCGGAAAACACGATGCGCAAAGCGCGGCAAGCACTTGCCAAGCGTGAGGGTATGATCATCCCCCTGTTAGATTCAGAAGCCGCAGAATCTGCGTTCGTTCTGGAGCGGCACCTCTGTGTGAATACCAGCGCCGCCGGCGGAAACGCAGCGCTGCTGAGTGCTGTGGAGGCGTGAGTCAGGCCTTCACGCCATATGAAATGAGTCAGGACTTACTTCCAGGCCCCAAATAGGTACCACGCCTCGCCGTTGTATCCCTGCTTCTCAGGCGTTGGTTTGACATGCTCATGATCATGGCGGCTGATTTTGCCAGCCCAGGCGGGGTAATGGCCCGGTTCCAGGTCTGGATTGACGCCCCCTTCAATGCAGTTCTCTGGGGCGAACCCGGCGGCGTGCAGCTCAGCTTGAAAGTCCATGCCATGCAACTGCACCCAAAACGGCTCGTTATTATACCAGGCATCCCAGTTGCGTAAAAACCGATCAAACACGGGGGTGTCAGGTGTGAAATTGGGTTGCTCCAGGTTAAGCGTCAGTCCGCCCGGATTAAGCGCGCCATGTATCTGCTTTAAAATCCTGGGCAACGCGACGCCGGAGGTTTCGTGGAAAACCATGGTGGTCTGAATCCAATCAAACGTGCCGAGGGAGTTATCAAGGTCTTCAGCGGCTCCCTGGATAAAGCGTACATTCGGAAACCCCATGGAGTGCGCCCGCGCTTGACCGTAACGCAGCATCGGCGCACCCGCATCCAGTGCGACGACCTCAGCCTCAGGGAAGGCGGCAGCCAGCGGCAGTGTGTTGTTGCCGTGGGCCGCGCCGATATCAAGAATTCGTTTTGGTTTGAAGTCGGGATGATGCTGCTTCAGCCATTTGGCCATGCCACGTCCGCCCGAATCTCCTTTCGCGCCAAACATCCCCATCGCTGTGACAAAGGTCGCGATATCATAGGTGGCCGCCGCCGTCAGATCACCGGGCACGATTTCAGTGTGATAGCCTCCGGGCTGGAGATGATTATCAGCCTCAACAAGATAGCGCGGCACCTTGAATAATGGATTTAGGCGCAAGGTGGCGTCTGTCGAGTCTTCTGCGTGGGTCAAGGCCGCAGCCTGCTGCCGCAGGGCCTCCAATTGCCGGAGCGCGATATGACGCGCGGTCTGGCGATTCATCTCCTGAATGGCGCGGCGCAGGCTCGCCCAGGATTGATACACCGGGCTCGACCAGATCGCTTTGCGCACCGTGGCACCGGTCTGGACTTTGGGGTCTGTGAGATCAAGCTCTTCAGCTGTCAACTTGGGCTTAGCGTCATGCTCATAGGCCAGCTTGACGCCAGAACTCAATGTGGCCGCAACTGAAGCGTTGAGTGAGGCCAGCACATTAACCCGCGCCGACTCATCATGGTTGATCTCGGGCATCATGCCATGGCGATAAAGCGAACGTGAATCCGGTGGTAATGGGACGGACATGGGGCGAGTATCTCGATCTGGCGGGAGCAGGTTTAAGACATCAGGTTACACTAAATTGAGACCCAAGCCTATGCAACGACACTTCTCGTGCAACGACCCCGCTAGGTGTCTCATGTCTGATTTTCAGCCATACACACTTACAGACTTTAAGTTGTTAAAACACTCATTGTTTGTGTGCAGGTCTATCTGTTAACCCAAAACCGCCATCACGACGAACAGCAGAACAAGTGCGCCTACAAGAGAGATGACCAGAACGTAGCGCACCCCGTGCCCCTTTTCGCCTTGTCGAATTTCAGATGGTGTTTTCTCCCCAGCGTGATCTTTTGGGTCTTGAGACATAACGTAACTCCTTCTTTTTTTCCGTTGGAAATATAACCAGTGACGTGCGCGAAATGACACTGCGAGAGTGCATGTCATTAAAGCGCGAGCGGCGCGGTCTAACGAGACCGTCAGACAGGCTGGCCTCTTAATAAAACGAACGATCTGTGCGCGTTTTTGTTCCCATCAATCTCTGCCCCAGCCTTTAGCCCAAACTATCAGCACCAGCCTTACTGTTAGAGTCTAGGTTGCGGCGGTTCTGTGATCGGCGGGTCATGTGGCACCGGCGGTTTAGGAGGCTTAGGCGGCTTCTCATCAGGCGGTGGTTGTTTCACCGGTGGTTCGTCTGGCACAGAGGGCGGCTGCGGAGGAGGTCGTGTCGGATCTTTGACCGGCTCGGGTTGCGTGGGCGGTTGAACCGGTGAATTTGGTTTTCGGGGATCAGACCCAGTCATCGTTCGGAACCTTTGCATTCAATTGAAATTTTGTTGTTGCGTACTGTTTAAACGCCGGTCGCCATACAATGTTCCGTCACATAAGGACTCTTCCGTCACACTAGGATTGCTTCGACGCGTGCAAAAACGTTCAGAGCTATTTTGAGAGCATCCAGAGTGCCATGGCGATCATCATTACATTTTCAGTCAGCGAGATAACGCCGAGGGGTACATTGCTGTTGCCGCCAACACAGGCACATTTTAGGTCTCGTTTATCAATATAGACGGCTTTAAAAACAGACACGGCACCGATGGTCCCGATGAACAACGCAACCGGGGCCGATACCCAGGTTAGCGCCCCGGCCACCATAAGCACGCCGGCGCCTGCTTCCGCAAAAGGGTAGACATAGGCATAGCGCACCATCCGCCGCGCCAGCAGGTCATAGCCCAAAAACATATTTGAAAAGCTTTCCAGGTCCCGCAGTTTTAAAATGGCGAGAATGCACATGCTGATGGCAATAAACCACTCCACAGCCCGCACGGTAAATACAGACCCGAAAGCCGCCCAACTCACTGCCAGCGCCATTAAGGCGGCCATAGCAAACACGGCGATAACTGGTCTGTAGGTGGTTGCATCCTCATCCCTGACAGCCATACCAAAATACTTTCGCACCGCCTCGTAACCGCCGATCCGCTCGTTGCCGATAAACACCTGCGGCGTGGTTTTCACGTCGTGTTTGTCCATAAAGGCATCGGCTTGGTCGCGCGTTTCCAACCAATGGTCCTCTACACTAAACCCCTGACGTTCCATCAGGTCCTTGGTTTTCAGTCCAAACGGACAGATGTGCTCGTCCGTCACCATGCGATACACTGTAGCGGCCTGGATCGGGGCGGTCGTATTCGTCATTGTCGAAACCTCTATGTGCTGACTTCTATTTATTGACTTCAAAATTAGGGACCGGGCGGGCTGCGGCTTCTGCTGCAGTTTTGGCCACGCCGTTTGCTTCAATGTCTTTGAGCATCCATTCCATTTCTTTAATTTCGCGCCGTTGCGCCGCGATGATGGCGGTGGCGAGAGCTTGAACCCGTGCATCGTCGATATTTGCCCGTTCGCTGGTCAGGATGGCGATGGAGTGATGCGGAATCATGGCTGTCATCCAGGAGGTGTCATCAACGGTCGACTGACTGCGCACCAACCACAGTGAGGCCAAAAAAACCACCACACTGCCGCCGTATATCAAGGCGTTAACTTTGGAATTCTCATACATGCCCAGCATGAAACTCAACATCACCACAGCCATGCCGGCTCCCATAATGAGGGTCATGTAAAACCGTGTCTCACTCCAGCGCACATGCGCCATTTCGTAGGAATTAAGATACATCAGTCCAAACATCACAGCCATGGATGTGGCAATCATGCTAAAAAAACGTACGTAGGTTTTTTGGGTCTCGCGCATCGCGGGCTCCTATAAAATAACGACAATTTTACCGTCTTGCGTGTTCAACGAAATAACAGGCGAAGAGTTCCCGCAATGCTGTCTATTCGAACGCCCTTCCTTGGGATAAGTTAAAGACCTCTTCCGCGACCGTGGAGTGACGACAGCTATGAAAAAGTCAGACTTTAAGGCGTACACCGCCAACCGGCGCAGCTTTCTGAAGGTTGGACTCGCGACAGCAGCACTCACGTCAATGCCGCGCGCTGTCCATGCCCGCAACGCTTCAGACGTCATTGTGATCGGCGCCGGGCTGTCCGGTCTTAACGCCACTTTGCTGCTCGAAGAGATGGGGGCCTCCGTCACCTTGCTAGAAGGCACAGATCGCATTGGTGGCCGATTGTATACCGCGCCCGAGAACGAAGTGCCGGGTCATCCGGAAATGGGCGGCAGTGGCATTGGCGGCGGCTACGCCAGATTAAAAGATGCAGCCGCGCGTTACGGCGTTGCGCTTGAACCCGCGCGCCCCCGCACCGAGCCGCGCGACGGCGAAGTGATGTATCACCTGTATAACGAGAACATCCTGGTCGATGAGTGGGAAGGGCACGCCAAGAACCCGTTTGTCGATCCGGCGGCGCGGGCGATGCCACCTTATTTCTATCAGTTCACGGCCTATGGCGCGGCCAACCCGTTGCCGGAAGGCGATATAGAAGCCTGGCAAGATCCAGCGTATGCCAAATACGACATCTCTGTTTACGACTTCCTCAAAGCGCGTGGTGTGCCTGATCCCGCCATACACCTCGGCTCTGGCACCAACATGAGCTACGGCTCCAACGTCTTTGATCTCTCTGTTTTAATGTGGTTCCAAATTGCCACCTGGGGGCAAGTCATTGGTGCGTTGGGCGATGGCAGTGGGTCAAAAGCCGGCGTCGGCGGCAACCAGCGCATCCCCGAAGCCATGGCCACGGGCCTAAAGACGGAAATCCGGTTTAAGACCCATGTCACCGGCATACGCTCGCTGCCCGATGGCGTGGAAGTGCATACCCGCGACGGCGAAATTCACCGGGCGAAGTATCTCATCTCGTCACTGCCCTATTCTGCGTTAAAGTTTGTGTCTGTTGAGCCGTCTTTGCAGGGTACCCAGTCTGATGCGGTTAAGAACCTCGGGTATACTCCGGTGTTTCAAGTCCACTTCGTGCCGACCCGCAAGTTTTGGGAAGACGATGGCCTGCCGCCGAGCATGTGGACCGACCGCAGTATGGGGCGCTTCATGGCGCTAAAGAATGATCCGTCCAATCCCGATGACGTGACCAGCTATATTTCTTTCGTCAACGGCGATATGGCGAAATTCATGGATCGTATGCCGCCGGATGATGCGGTGGCTTTTATGATGCAAGAGCTGGCGGAGATCAGACCCAGCACCAGGGGGGCGTTAAAACCGGTCAAGGTTTGGTCGTGGAACCGCAACATCTTTGCGGGCGGGGCGTATGCCTATTGGAAGCCGGGTCAAATCACTTCGTTCGCGACAACACTCGCCACACCGTGGCACCGCATCCATTTTGCGGGTGAGCATACCTCTGCCACCGACCGCGGCATGGAGGGCGCGATGGAGTCCGGCGAACGGGCGGCGTTTGAGGTTCTTGATCGCCTCTAACCCGGAACACCTGAAGCGGAATATCTAGAGGGGACTTGAATATGAGTTTACGCACTTACTACAGAGCACTCGTCTTGGCTGCGTGTGGGGTTGCGCTTGGGGCTACACTCGGGGCAGCCCTCGCACCCGCCCCGGTTCAGGCTCAAAGCCCGCTGGAGCAAGACCTCGCACAGATCATGACCTGGTGGCCCGGCACTTATAACAACGACAAACAGGTGGCAGAGGTCGAAGCGCGCATGGGCGAAGATAACTTCACTGGTGAAGTGTGGCGCGTCGATAACTCCGGCATGGGCGGCTATCTTAACGTCACCTCTCACTACGCCCGCATCGATTTTCCAGCATTGGGTGAGAATGTTTTGTACGTTGAAGAGTATCGCGATGGTGATCCGAGTGAGACCTATCGCCAACGTATCTATAATCTCACCATTGATCAGGAAGAAGAAGTCATTCGCGTTAACCTGATCAACTTCAAAGACCGGGAAAAATACATCGGGGCGTATAAAGACCTGTCTATGTTAGAGGGTCTGACCCCGGACGACATTTCCGCATTTCCAGAGATTTGCGATTTGATCGTCGATCAACGCGGTAACGCCTATCATATGCCCATGCGCACAAACGCCTGTGCCTTTGGCGGCCAGGCTTTCAGCTATGAAGCCGTGATTGACGGCAGTTCTTTTTGGTTCCGCGACAAAATTGTCCGCTTGGACGACGGGACTGTGGTTATGACCATGGCCAACTTCAACTTCCATAAGTTAGACCGCGTTCAGTAAGCCCGCTGACACAAAAGGCCCACATTAAAGGATGGTCCCATGACCTCACAAAAAAATGAGTCAAAACGGAGTGATGCAACACTGAACGATGCAAGCCGGAACGACCCAACACGCCGCCATGTTTTGTTCGCCGGCGCGGGTCTGTCTGTCGGCGCGCTTGCGGCGACCGGTGGCCGTGCGGCTCAGGCAGCAGATGAAAAACCCGTCAGTGATGAAGATGCCGGGCGTTACGGTGGTATAAAAATAAATGTCAAGCCGGGTATCGAGGCGGCGGGGCCTAAAGTGCCTTTGTACCGCGCCGCCTGTGTGCAGACGGTCGCGACGCCCGCCTTTGACAGCAATGGAAAATTCCGTCCTGATGGTTTGCAGACCAATGTTGACCGGGTGGCAGCGTGGATTGAGCGCGGCGCGGACGAGGTTGGCGCGAAGTTGTATTCCTTCTCTGAGTTCTGCTTGCAGCCGGCCCCGGCGGGCGCCGGTGTCGAGGAATGGATCAAGGGCTCCATTGAGGCCAACGGCCCGGAGATCGAACAGCTGGGCCGGGCCGCGCAAAAAGCAAACGCCTTTGTCGCCATCAACGCCGCCGAACGCATTGCGGCTTTCCCAGGCCGTTATTTTCTCAGCGGTATGATTATTTCTCCCAGCGGCGATCTCATCGTCAATTATCGCAAACTCAATGACCCGACAGTGAAAACCCGCCCGGGCGATATTCTTCCCGCCTGGTTGGACGCCTTTGGCGAGGACAGTCTGTTTCCGGTGGCGGACACAGAGATCGGCGTGCTCGCCAGCATGGTGGCCTTGGACGTCAAACAGCCCGAAGTTATGCGCGGGTTTGCCCTCAAAGGGGCCGAGCTGATTGTCAATCCGACCGCGTCGCCGGAGTTTCCGGGTGCCGTGCGTCCAAGCGTCAGCACCATGACCCGCCGTGTTCGCGCGTCCGAAAACATGGCCTATGTCCTGCTGTCAAATTTAGGTCCGGTGGGCGAGGATGAAACAGCGGAGGTTTCACCCCGGCAACCGTCAGAGATTATCGATTTTCGTGGTGAACTAATGGCGGCAGCCGAAGATGGCGGCGAAGGCTTCATCACCGCGACCATTGATATTGATGCCCTGCGTCAGGCGCGCACCGGTCTGGGGTCGCAGAACACGTTGGGCGCGCTGCAGGTGCCGGTGCATCGCCTGACCTACAATGCGGCTGAGTTTGCCCCCGTCGGGGCGTTCACAGACACACCCATTCAGGACGCCAGTGAGCACGATGACCTGCTGCGTGAGACCATCAAGAGCTTGGTGGACCGCGGCGTCTTGAAAGCCCCCGGTGTGGCATAAGGGCGTGGCATAAGAAAATATCGCGCGCACAAGGAGAGACGGACATGAAGACATATTTGACGGCTGTCGTGATGGTTTTATGTGCCAGCCAAGCCAACGCCCAAACCATGACCATGACGCCGCCATCCTGGCCGGCAACAGAGCCCAAGCTGGAGAGCGCAATCGCGTGGCGTTCAACCATCATGGTGCGCGACGTTGATGTATCGTTGAAACTTTACCGCGACATCTTTGGGATGCGTCTGAGCGAGAGCTTGCGCAATGTGGCCAGTCCGGTGTTGGAATGGACGCTCGGCTTTGAGCCCGGTGAAGCGATGGACTTTGAAGTGCTGCGTCCGGCGCTGGACAGTGATCAGGTCAACGCCAATTCAAGCTATCTCGCCCTGATCGCGCCCCATATCAAGAAGCCTGAGGCCCCGGCCATTCCTGAGACGGCGCGCAAGCCCTATGGGGCGATTGGTCTGTTCATTTTAACGCCCGACGCAGATGCGGCGTTCAACCAGGTCAAAGCTGCCGCCGCTGAGGACGGGTATGTGATTGTCAAAGAGGGCGAACGCACCGCCGCCGGACGCATGACACGTTTCTGGATGAAAGATGCAGATGGCGTGGGTCTGTTTGTCGCCGAGTCAAACCCCATGCCGCTCTTCCTCAAGAAAGTCGAACCCACCATTCGACACATCCCTGAATGATCATCGCAAGACACCATAACAATATAAATTGTTATTTTCAAGTGAATTCTCTGTTTTCCGGGAAATACTTTGGTGCATGGGCTCGTTACAAGGGGGTGCGTCTGGGGTGTTCCATGGGCTCGTTCCTCCGATCATACGTCCATGGGCTCGTTTGAGCGGAACCAGTTGTGCATGGGCTCGTTCCACGACCGAGGCCCCAACAAGAAATTCTCGAACCAAGGTGAGCGCTAGTTAAGAAGGTTTAAAACGATGACTTTGCGACGTGGATACGCTGATGGCCCGTTCGGCCAACTTCATTTTCAAGACAGCGGCGGCGATGGCGCGCCTTTGATTTTATGCTCACAGTCGCCCTTAACGAGTCGTCAATTCGATAAGGTCTATCCGCTGTTGGCCGAAGCTGGCATCCGCACCATCGGCATTGATACGCCTGGGTTTGGCATGTCTGACCCGCCATCCCAGCCGCCGTTTATTCCCGATTATGCCAAGGCTATTCCTGCCGTGCTTGATCACCTTGGGCTGGCCTCGGCCCATGCTGGCGGCCACCACACCGGCTGTAAAATCGCCATGGAAGCCGCCATCGCTTATCCGGATCGGGTGCGGTCTCTGGTGTTGTCCGGGCCTGGCCCCATGAGCCGGGAAGAGCAGCAAAGCTATATCGATACCGTGCTGGAAGAAGAAAAAAACTTTGCCCCCAAAGCCGATGGTTCACACTTCTCAGATATGTTTGTGAAGCGCCTGAAGTGGGTCGAAGATCAGCCCGACGGGCTCGATCTTTGTACCGGCTATGTGGTGCAGCCTCTCATCGGGCGGGGTCCATTTTGGTATGGTCACCATGCCGCCTTTAACTATGATGGCGCCGCTGCTATGCAGAAGGTCACACAGCCAACCCTGGCCCTGTTTAACACTGGCGACATCCTCTACCCGCTGGCCGAAAAGACCATGCAGCTCTGCCCGCATTTTACCTATATCGAAATCGAAGGTGGCGGTGTGGATATCACTGATACCCACCCAAAAATCTGGGTCGAGAAGGTGGCCGGCTATCTTCACAGCTTAACAGTTTAGCCCTCAATTTCAGCGCTTCGCCTGAGGTCTTAGGCTTTCTTGCATCGCTCCGCCGCCCCAAACGTTAATGCTCTGCTGCGCAAATGCGGCGCTTTAACAGTCTCTACATCTAATAATTGTATTGAGTGTACTTGGCTCATAATTTTGGTACACAGCATCCATGACTCCGGGACACATCAATAAAGTACTGATCATTGAGGATGAGCCCGCTTTGGCTCAGCTGTATGCCAGCTATCTCGCCCCTGACTCTTTTGCGGTCACAGTGGTCAACACCGGCGCAGAAGCTCAGACGCAGCTGACCGAAACCGTATTCAATGCGGTCGTCACCGACGTTCAGCTGCCCGATGCAAATGGCATTGAGCTGGTGAAGTCTCTGAAGACCAATCACCCAGAGACGGCTGTGGTTGTCATATCGGCTCATGGGTCCGTGAGCATGTCTGTTGAGGCCATGCGCGCCGGGGCGGATGACTTTCTGGTCAAGCCCTTCAGCAGCAGCCGTTTAACGACAACACTGTCTAATGTTCTCAAAACCCAAACCCTGCAAAGTCAGATTTCTGAGCTCAAGAGTCGTAAAGAACGTGGTCGTTTCCACAGCTTTGTTGGGTCATCAAAGCCCATGCAAGGAGTGTATCGCCTGATCGAACTTGCGGCCAAAAGCAAGGCCCCGGTGCTGATCACCGGGGAGAGCGGAACTGGCAAGGAGCTCTGTGCTGAGGCGCTCCATCACCAGGGGCCCAGAGCGAATAAACCATTTGTGGCGCTGAACTGTGGCGCGATCCCGAAAGACCTTCTTGAAAGCGAGATTTTTGGTCACGTAAAAGGCGCGTTTACGGGGGCCACGGTAGACCGCAACGGCGCCGCTTCGTCTGCGGACGGCGGGATTCTCTTTTTAGATGAGATTTGTGAACTTGAGTACGACGTGCAGTCCAAGCTGTTGCGGTTTCTGCAAACCGGCAAGGTCCAGAAAGTAGGGTCAGATCACGTTTCTGAGGTCGATGTCCGTGTCATTTGTGCGACCAACCGTGACCCCGCAGAGGAAGTGCAGCGCGGCACTTTCAGGGACGATTTATACTATCGGCTCAATGTCATCCCCATACACCTGCCATCCCTCAGGGATCGTGGGCATGACGTTATTGAAATCGCAGCTAAGTTTGCTGCTGATCTGGGGCAGGAGGAGCGCGGCCACTCTGCGCATTTGACCGAGGATGCCCAAGCCCGGCTGCTCAGCCATCCCTGGCCTGGTAATGTCAGGGAACTCATCAATAAAATTCGCTCCGCAATCGTTTTAAATGACACCGCGGACCTCACTTCAGACACTCTGGGTCTTAATGAAACGGGGTCTAAAGCTAACATCAGAGAGGTTTCAGCATCTGCAAAAGAGAGTCTGGATGCGCAGTTAGATGTGTTGCCTTTGTGGAAAGTTGAACGCCAGGCGATCGAATCTGCCATTCAGAAGTGTGACGGTAATATTGTCCAAGCAGCCCAGCTTCTGGAGGTCAGCCCGTCAACAATTTATCGCAAGCGGGCCGAATGGGTGGAAACCTAGGGTTAAGCGGCTGTTATTAGGTCGCGCATAGAGAACCTTACGACCGAATTTGTAAAGTAAGCGAGTCAAATCTTGTTTTGATTACAATAGTTTACGAATTTTTCAATGATTACGTGTATCCGATCGGATATCACTTACGATCAATGGTCTTTGCGCATCACTGAGCGCCCAAACAGACTCCGTTCAAAGGTATTTTATGAACCACCCGACGTCAGCAATACCCTTATTTGAGGACTCTATCCCAAAAATATTGATGTCCCGTGGGGAAGTGTTGGTCTCTACGGTTCTTATTAACCTGCTTGGCTTGGCGCTGCCTCTTGCCCTGTTGCAAGTGTATGACCGCATCATCCCCAACCAAAGTGTTAGCACTTTATCTCTGCTCGTTGTGGGGGTTGGCATTGCTGTGCTGCTTGAGGCGCTGATGCGGTTATCCCGGTCCTACGTTATGGGGCGCGTGGGGGCGAAGTTCGAATACACCGCAGGCTGCGCAGCTTTTGAGCATATGTTGGCATCCGATATCGGCGCTTTTGAGCGTACCGGCTCTGGCGTTCATACCGAACGTTTCGGTGCCCTGAATCAATTGCGCGACTTCTATTCCGGCCAAGCGGTTCTGACGTTGCTGGACTTACCATTTGCGCTGTTGTTCTTAGGTCTCATCTTTACGCTGGGCGGCAGTGTTGTGGTGATTCCTGTTGCGCTTTCGGTGGTATTTTTTCTCGGCACATTGGCGCTGGGCCGGCGTCTAGAAGCGCGGATGGATGAGCAGCTTGAAAAAGAAGAAGACAGATACAGCTACATCATTGGCGTGTTGAACGGCATTCACACTGTGAAAAGCATGGCCTTTGAGAACCTTCTTCAGCGCCGCTCTGAACGGTTACAGGAAAGTAAAATTAACGCTGGCCTCAAAGTCGATGAACTGGCGTCCTTGATGACCGACATGGGCCATTTGTTGACCCAAGTGTGCATTGTGACCGTGGTCGCTTACGGGGGGGCCTTGGTGATCGATGGCACGCTGACCATTGGTGCGCTCGCGGCTTGTACCTTGCTTGCGGGGCGCGCCTTGCAACCCCTGAACGGTGTGATTGGCTTCTGGACGCGTTTTCAATCCATTAAAAACGCCCGAAAGAGATTCCGGACGATCTTTGATATGCCCTTGGATCGCGATCTGAAAGACGATGTAAGCCATGACCGCTTGAATATTGAAGGCGAGATTACGCTGCGTGATGTGACCTTCAAGTTTACGGACGACGGTGAGACGGTTCTTGATAGCGTTAATTTGCATATCGCGCCCGGCGAAATTATCGGCATCGCAGGGCCTAACGGCAGCGGCAAGTCTGTTCTGCTCACCTTGATCCGAGGGCTCATTCAACCCACAACAGGTGAAGTCTTCATTGATGGTGAACCGTTGTTGAAAAGTGGTCCGGCACGTCTTCATGGGCAAGTGGCTTATTTACCGCAACGCGAAGCGCTTTATCGCGGCACCATCTTAGAAAACATCACAACGTTTCGACCGGAACTTAAAGAGCAGGCCAAAGTTATTGCAGATATGGTCGGTTTGAAGGCTGTGATTGGCAAGATGCCGCTTGGTTATCAGACCCAAGTGGGCGCGGGAGCAGGAGATCTGCTGCCGCGCGGTGTGGCCCAACGCATTGCGCTGGCGCGGGTTCTGTTCGACCGGCCTAAGATCATGCTGTTTGATGAAGCCAACTCCGCTATGGACGACGATGGTGATTCCTACCTGAGAGATATTTTACACCGCTTAAAGGGCCACACGACTTGCATTGTCGTGAGTCACAGGCCTTCCATTCTCAGGCTGACGGATCGTATTTACCATATGAATAATGGTCGGCTTGATGATGATCCGCACAGACCGGAGGGCGCGAAAGACAGACCGGAGGGCGCGAAAGACAGACCGGAGGGCGCGAAAGACAGACCGGAGGGCGCGAAAGACAGACCGGAGGGCGCGAAAGACAGAC
>JAVJSV010000001.1 GCA_040219235.1 Rhodospirillaceae bacterium | reverse complement strand
CAGAAATGGTCGACGCGGCGGCAGGCCGAAGCCGCAATCTTCAAGTACATCAACGGGTTCTACAACACCCGAAGACGTCATTCATATCTGGGCGGCATCAGCCCGCTCGCATTCGAGGCCAAGGTGGCATAATGAGATAGGTGACCGGCGCAAAACCGTTACAAGTCCAAACCTTTTGCGTCTCATGGTTAACAACATTACGGATAATTGCCCGCTGGCGACGCTCGGCTATTTCATTCAACTCTACTTGGCCGCGTAGTGCGTTAATGTTAGAGCGGTGAGAACGAGATGACGGTCTTGGTATAGAACTTCCAAGTGCTCGCTCTACTGCAGATCGTGAGAGTATTTCGCCCAGGACTGGCGAAAAGGTCTCTCTTAAAGTCCGTTGACTGACATCGCCGAGTTTCTTTGTGCTGCCTTGGAACTTAATGAGCGCGGCTATTGCTTCTCTTAGATACTTCCGTTCTTCTTTTGACTGGTTTGGGTGAAAGTCAGTATCACTGATTATTCTAAGTCGCTCGATTGACTTGACGACCGTCTGCTTATGCTCATCACTCAGTTCGCGGAACAGATCAGTTATTTCCACCAGTTTGGGCAGGGATTGTTCTTGTTCAGGAGGCCACGCAGGGAATTCAGTTATCTCATTATTGTCATCACTCATGACCTACTAAACCGTCTTTCAAGGCTTTGAGCTGTTTAACGGCAATAGCAAGTTTCGCTTCGTCGAGATCTTGGCAGATAGCCATCACCTGACTTTGCAAGCTTCGTTTATTGGAACTGATTCTGGCAGATTGATCGAAGGGCTCAAGTAAATCGCCTAAGGGCGTGGCCAGTACTTTTGAGAGGCTGAGAATTGTCTCAAAGCTTGGCAGACTCAGGCCGCGCTCAAGTTTAGACAATGCATCGACTGAACGACTGATCTCGCCAGCTAGTTTCTCCTGGCTGAGTCCGCGTCCCTTGCGGAGTTCGCGTAGTCTTATCCCAAATTCGTTACGTGCATTCATACCCAGAGTTTTCTATGGGTATGGGGAATTGACCACAGACTATAGACTTAGTATCTTGTTGGAATACAGATAGAATTACGTCTTTCTGATATAAATAAGTGTTTGTTCTGCAATAAGTAGATCAACCAATCTCAGGCGTCTTTGAGACTTTAAAGCGGAAACGACAATGGCAAGGTTAGTAGCTGACCTCTTATGTGTATTGATTTCATGCACCAAGGTCATTGCGATCTTTGTGCTGTTTGGTCTGTGTATGTGGATTTCGAAAAATATTCTCGGTTGGCCTAACTCACTGAGTTTTGAGCTTATGGTAGATGATTGGAACATTGACCTATGGGTAGGTCTGGCCATGTTCTTCGGTTTGATTGTGTTCGAGCCGACAAAGATCGTGATGGAAGATGTACTCAAGTTGCTTACAGACTGGCAAGAACGTCTCAAGCTTTGGTCCAGGCCTCCAAAGGGCCGCCTTGGTCGTAGATAATTACGTATGTGATATATAAAAACTCCATAGTTAATTTCTAACTCATATCGACTGATCATTTATCAAATGAGTTGATTGATACGCCTTTTCGAATTGGCTGCACGCGGAGGTCTGGGGTCCGCATATGAATTTATGTGTAGTTTCCATTTCGAATCTTGTGCTTTTTGTGTGCGCAGTCACTGGCGAACAGATCTCAGCGGTTTTCCTATCTATAAATAAGTTTTTTAAAATAATTGGGGAATAGTTTTTTTTAAGTACAGGGATAGTAAATAAGTTGGATGAAATTTCGGAGTTGATGAATTCGAATTCCGTTATTCCGTGGCCGCTAAAACAGCAGCTTTGAATTCCTCAAGAGACTTCTTGCCTTGGATTCGCGTATGCACCGCGCCCGAACGATCAATGATATACGTGGTGGGCACTACTTCATTCCAGGCGGGGTCGATAACGCTGACCAAGTAATCCACATCTCGATTATCGCGAGCGTAGGTGCGAAAGCCAGGGAAGCGCCGGTCGCGCATGTCCGAAATATGATCGGTACTGAACTGTGGTTCGTCGACTGAGATACCGATCAGGCTGACATTGCTGTCCTTAAGGTCTGCCTCCAACTTTTGCAGATCAGGAATCTCTACGAGGCATGGAGCACACCATGTGGCCCAGAGATTCAGGACCACAACATTACCTTGTTCCTGCGCCAAGATAGCCTCAAGGTCAGCCGGACTGACTTTCTCGACCGGATCACTCGCTAACGCCGTGCCAGCTAAAAATAAGGCGATAGCGATGAAACACCTGCTCATCCTGGCTCTCATGGGTTCAACGCAATCCAACTTCGGTTTCCCCTGGTATACTTGGTAGCACCGTCGTGTGAATCCTATCTTCCTGTTCCCATGCAACACGAAATCCTCCATCGGGCAGTGCGACAACTACTGGGCTGGAGGCGTGCTCTGAACCAGAGTCTATAGCTGCAATGTTTCCGACTGGTGAACCTGTTAGGTCATACATGCGATAAAAAATCTGACGCGGTCCGTTCGTCTTGCCGTGCCAGGCTACAAGCACGTGGCTATCGTTGACGGCGATGGATGGAGCATCTGAGATCAGAGCATCTGGATGTGTTGGTGTTGCTCGGACGAAAGATTTTCCACCGTCCACGGAGGAAGAGAAAAATACGCCAGGCTCCTCTTCTCCGCCACTGTAGACCGCAGAAAACACTGCATCCTCCTTGATTGCGACAGCGGTGGGTTTGAGCGGACAGGCATCGATCTGCCATGGTGTTGTGCCCATTGCGACACGATCGTTCTTGATGGCGCCGTCGGGACCAAAGCGCGTAACTGTAGATTGGCGGAAGCCATCCGGTGAGACGTCTCGCATTGTTACTAAAATATCCGCGCCAGCAGAGGCAGTGGCCATCAGCTGACAACATGGGCACACATTAGCAGCGAATATTTCCTGATCACTGCCAAATGTCGCACCGCCATCTCTAGATACCGCAGCGTATAAAGCTCCCGTATTCTGTTCTTGTGACATGTGGCGGGTATCAATCCAGAACAGGTGAATGCTACCATCCGGTACGGCGGTGATGGTCTGAAAGGCTGCCGCACTCATAAAGCCGCCATGGATCATCTCGCTCAAGTCAGAGTTGGTCAGAGTGGATGCCCGGCGAGGGGCTTCGAAGGTGCGTCCACCATCGGTCGAGCGGGTGTAGTGGGATGTGAGCGCAGGCTTATCGTGCTCTGGATGGATTTCATTGGCGGCGTAGGTAATGTGCCAAGTGCCATCCGCCGAGCCGACGATACGAGGTCTGCTAACCGATTGGCCCCAGACCACGCCCGCATCATGATTGACCTTAGTTGGTGGGTCGAAGGAGATGCCGCCGTCATGCGAGATAGCGACATAAAGATCCGTATAGGATAAGTGCCGATCATGACCACTATGTTCGCCACTTAACTCAGGAGCGCGATCGACCCACAGCATTGCGAGGTCGCCGTTGGCATTGAGAGCGACATCTGGTGCCACGGCGATATGGCCGCTTGGACTCACCGGCTCGGCTTGAGCCAAAGTTCCAGAAAAGACGAGAATTATTAAAGCGATTGCGGATTTGAAATAGACCATGAGTGGTTCCCTTCATGCAGCGTTTTCAGCTAAACCCAGAGGATAACAAACTGTGAGGTCATACTTATTAAATTATACATTAGTGTTTCGTATCTTTGTAGGCCTCTGTAGTGGCAATTTTGCCCGACACTATACTCATGCCTGAACTGACCTTTCTTTATTAATAAATTCAAATATTAGAAGCTCTGGCGAACAGATGTTTCTTATCTCAAAGCGAAAGCATTTTGGTGGCCTTCATCATCGTTGCCGACGGATGAAGAAAACATATATTCACATAAGTGATGACTCAATAATAAAACAGGCAGAAACGGGGCGGTCATTGACCGCCCCGCCACCAAACTGAAAACATTAGCTATAAATCCTGGGGAGGATATTATTTGGCCATTGCTTCCTGTTGGACGGAAGTCCCACGGGCTTGCTCAGAAGTCCATTCCCATGGGTATTGTTTTTTCTCCGGCGCGCGAATCACGAGGAAGGGTGCAGGGGTTGCAGTTGCCGTCATGAACGCCCAGGTTTTTTCTGCGAACTGTGGGTCGTTAATGTCGAGTGCCGTTTCTGGCATATCCACATAAGGGTCCGTGCCTTCTTCGCAAACCGTGATGTTTTGGACATGGAACACTTTGCCCGGCTCATCCGGCAGGGTCATGCGAAACTTGAACGGGTACCAGCCATCTGCAGGAACTGTTTTCACTGGATCTTTCCAGATGATTTCACCAACAACTTCGTTGATTTCACGACCATGGGCCATGATTGGTGTCTCCAGCGTCCGCATTTTGTACTCAATGTCCCAGGCTGGATCAAAAGCTGCCTTAGCGTCTGTAACGCCATCCGGGACTCTAATGCGCAAACCAACAACGGGGCTGCCTTTGCAGCCGTGGTTCACACTAAGAACCATGGGCGTTGAGTAACCCGCGTAGCCTTCTTTAAGGTCGAGAGCATTATGGGCTGATGCTGAACTGGCGAAAGCCATTCCCACCATGGCCGCAGTTGTAAAAAGTACTTTCTTGAACATTTAAAAATCTCCTATTGAAACGGTGCATTTAGATGTTCGTGGCCAGCGACCCTAACATCTGTGAAAACTGTTATGGGATGAAATTAATAACAGTTCTGTCCAAAAAACGCCAGAAAACCTTAACTCTGGAGCGGGTCCAGGGTTTGACCACGCGTCGGTCGTGTTACCCAAATTGAGCATACGAGCCTCAAATTCCTAGCCTAGCGTGTTGGTATACTGCTGGAATTTCCGGCGCATACGGGAGGGAATTATGAAAACATCTAAATGGCTTAAGTGCGGCTTGGCTGCCGGTGCTTTGTTTGCGGCGCAGTCTGCGCCACACGCCCATATCATCATCGAAGATATGCAGGGGCGGGCTGGCTACAACGAAATGCTGACTTTGATTGTGCCCCATGGGTGCGGTGCGGACCCAACCACCGCCGTGCGCATGAAAGTGCCGGAAGAAATTACGCTTGTGGTTCCGCATCCGGGTGATGGCTGGGACGTCGAGATCAAGAAACGCAAGACCGATCAACCGGTGATGCGCGAAGGTCGGCCCATTACCGAAGTGGTCGATGAAATCGTATGGTCTGGCAATACACTACCGTCAGAGGAGCTCGGCTTGTTTAAGTTTATGGCTTCGGTGCCCCGCACGCCGGGCAAAGTGTTGTACTTCAAAACCATTCAGGTTTGCGGCGAGAAAGAAGACCGTTGGGTCGAAACCCATGACAACGACGAAGAATACTGGCGGGCTTGGCTTCTCAAAGCGCCAGCACCGTTCGCTGTTATTGTTGAGCCGAGTAAGCCTCAACTGGGTGTCGACATGCAAACACTGGCAAAGGCACGGGCTGAAATGTCCGGTGGCGAATAGGGGGGGTATGCCTAATTATATGAAAGCCTTGGGCTTGGCGATTATCTGTTTGTCGCTGAGTTCACCTCTGCTGGCGGCTGACAAGGTGGTGGTCGTCGGCGGCACCAGCAGCACCGGCATCGCCGCCATCCGCTTGGCCGAGGAGGCCGGCTATGATGTGGTTGGCACCACTCGCAGTCTGGAACGGGCCCGCGAACGCTACGGCAGCGATATCAACTGGGCCGTGGTCGACATCAAAGACCCGGCAACCGTAGCCGCTGCATTTGAAGGCGCGGATTACATCATCTCGTCCATTGGCTCGCTTGAACCAACGGGAGATAACCGACCGGAAAACGTTGACTATAAGGGCGTTGTGAACATGGTCGATGCGGCCATTGCGGCGGGGGTCAAACGGTTCGTGTTAATCTCCTCAGCCGGGGCTGGCGGGGACGTTCGCAATCGCCTCAACTTTATCTTCAATAACATCCTGGTGTGGAAGTGGCTCGGGGAAGATTACCTGCGTGACAGCGAAATGGAGTCCGCAATTCTTCGGCCCGGAAACTTAAACGATGATCCCGGCGGTGTAACAGGGGTCGATCTGCTTCAAATCGATAGTACGGCAGCGCGGCGGCAAATTCCCAGGGCGGATGTTGCAGCGGTCGCCGTGTATTGTCTGGAGAGCGCGGATTGTAAAAACAAAACCTTTGAGATGTTTGCCGACCTCGAAGGGCCTGTCGGTCAATGGAAGTCCACGCTGGCCGGGCTTACAGAAGACGACGTCACTATTATGGCCATGCCGC
Source organism: Rhodospirillaceae bacterium (assembly GCA_040219235.1). Classification (NCBI taxonomy): domain Bacteria; kingdom Pseudomonadati; phylum Pseudomonadota; class Alphaproteobacteria; order Rhodospirillales; family Rhodospirillaceae; species Rhodospirillaceae bacterium. The sequence goes on along the minus strand of JAVJSV010000001.1, from coordinate 21,040 downwards.
AACGCTAAGGTTTGAGTGACTGCGAGAGCAAGGTCGAGATCGTAAGGGCGGTGACGGTCGTGTCATCGCCCTGGTTCGTTTGTCTTTGCCCAGGCTGATTAACCTAGTGAAGAAAAGAGTGGGCAAAACAGCTTTGTAATCCACATGATGAACGACTCGAAAGACCTAGAGATTACACAAGAGCTATAAGCCATATGTCGCTAATTTTAGGTAAAACGCTCAGAGGTAATTATGTTATCTTGGGAAAAAACCAATAAAGTCACTAGCCCTGTGGTCAAATATCTGGGAGTGCAGTTTTTTAGCTAATTGCTAAGGTCATGAACTTCTTAGCTATTTTACGCTCTTGATACTAGGCAAAGTATTTCTGGAAGCTCAGCGAATACATTTGCTCTTGAAACATTCAATTCCGAATTCCTAAAGTGTGGTATGGTGAAAGTCAGGAATGTGAATTTGGAATCATTTCAAAGCTCGCCTAACAGTAAAAGTTGAATACAGAGCATGATTTTTAGACGGCGGAACAAAAAAGCAATTTTAAGTGCATGCTTGGCGCTGGTTCTGTCGTGGGCGTCTCCGCTTCTTGCGTGTGGTGATGAGTCACCACACGTTATTGATCAAACTAAAACTTCGAAACATTTACATTCTGTCGCTGACATAAATCCACATGATCACGGAGAAACTGAAGGTTTTACACCTCAAGAAATTTGTGAAGAAGTATGTGACCAAATGTATTCTCCTGCTCCGGCTCTTGCAGGAGATTTGGTTAAGTCTGAAAAAGAATTTCATAAATCTGTTCTGGTTTCGCTACCTGAACTGCCATGCCCAAGAGCGTTGGGACCTGCAGACCCGTCCTTTTTTTATTGGCCAAGTGGTCAGCCGCTTTACCTCACAACTGAACGTCTTCGTCTCTGAGATTGTTGTTGCCTAGAGTCTAATAGGGTCCTGCATATAGCAGCCCGTCACCAAGGTTCTATGCAATCCAATCTTTGATTTATCCAGGTTTTCACCGGATTTCCCGCGCTGCGTTGTTAACGCTAAGTGCGGGATAGGAGGCATGAAATGACATTCAAAACTCTATTCTACTGGGCAATTTCGTCCTTTTTTACGGCAATCGGCCTTCTCTTCGTCGGTGCTGCCGTAAGCCCGGTTCTTGCTCATACAGTCGAGAAGGGCGACGTCATGATTATTCATCCGTGGGTCGAATCTAGCAGCGGAGAAGACACATACGCGCATCCTACTATTTCCAATGAAGGGGATAGACCACTTGTCTTGATACGTGTCGAAACGCCGATTTCTGGTGCAGTGGAAATACTACGCAACGGCAAAGCCATCACTAACCTCGCAATAAGGGGTGGAGATGTCATCGATTTCGATAATCCTGAAGCTCAAATCAGACTGACGAAACTGACCCGGCCCCTCATTGATGGGACCCATTTTCCTGCGCGTCTTGTGTTCACACGAAATGTGAACGTGGATCTTGAGATGGTCGTTGGCCAAGACACCATGCTTATGGAGTTAAGCACCAGTGATAAAGGCGAGTCTGAGGAAGAGCATCACGACGAGCATGACGAGGATAGTGATCATCACTGATGCTCGTCTTCGAATTAGACCGAAAGGACATGTTGATGGAAGCAAAGACGAACATTTGTGAAGTCACAAGGCTCTTCCGTCTCCCCCGACCCCGGAGCCACACCTGTCGGTCTGCCGAACGGATCCCCTTCCGTTCGGTGCACGGTGGAGGTGGGGTTTCCCATCTCCACCGTGGCGGGGGCCTAGCAGATTCTTTCGCGTGGATAGGGGGCGGCACCAAGCTTGACCCTGGACCATGGTCCTGACCCTAGAGTCGAAAAAAAGGTAAGGAGAAAATAATGCTGATCACAATAGACAGATGCACTCATGCTCTCAGAAAGATGAGTCGTGAAATCTGTGTAGACGAAGGCATCGTGCAAGCCCGACAGCGAGTTTCGGTTAACAAATCCTGGAAAGGCTTTTTCTGGCTTTACCAGATGTTCGGCTCATTAATGCTGTCAGTTCTCTTTTCCTCCTTGGTGTTTGCTCAGGGTGAAAAGTTTCTAGAATCGGACATGGTCGGGCAGCAAGGCACTGTGTGGTCGCTCGAAACGGCTGTGTCCGTTGCCATAGATACGAACCCGACGCTTGCAGAGATCAAAGCGAGATATCAAGCGGCGGAAGCAATTCCATCTCAACGCGGTGCACTTCCAGATCCAGCTCTCTCTTTTCAGCTTATGAACTTCCCCACCGACACGTTTCGATTCAACCAAGAACCCATGACCCAGGTTAGCTTTGGTATCAGTCAAGGCATTCCTTATCCCGGCAAGCGAAAGTTGCGGACGGAAGCAGCAGAATTTGAGGCTAAAGCCGTGGCAGCTGAAGTTGATGAAACGCGATTGCGCCTGATCCGTGACGTCAAGGGCCAGTGGTGGGAGTTGTTCTATGTAGATAGGGCTGTGGAAACTATCAGTAGGAATCTCGATCTCATGCGGGATCTTGTCAAAATTGCTGAGTCTAAATACGAGCAAGGGCAAGGACTGCAATCTGATGTCCTACTGGCCCAAGTAGAGCTTAGTAAACTTCTGGATCAGGAGATTGCTCTGCGCGGCATGCGTAAAGGAAAGGAGGCAACTCTAAACGCTCTCCTTAATAAGCCGACAAATCAACGTATCACTTTGTCGCGAACAATGACTGAGGAATTCCCGGACGTTGAAGTCGAGCAGACTCTTTTTCCCGTGGCCGAGGAAAACAGACCAATTTTAGCCGCCCAACGTCTCCGTGTTGAGGCGGCAGAAGCTAGGCGGAACTTAGCCCTTAAAGACTACTATCCGGACTTCCAGATTCGGGCGTCATATGGTTTTCGCGGGGGTGTTAATCCATTGAGCGGGATTGATCGGCCTGATTTTGTATCAGCTGGTTTGACTGTCAGTTTGCCGATTTATACTGGGCCCAAACAAGACAAGGCGCACGAACAACGGGTTGCAGAAGTCTATCAAAGCCGCATGGCGCTCGACCGGCAACGCAGCATGGTTCAGGAGCAAATTTCAAGATCTGCATCTGACTATGGGCAAGCGGTCGAGCAAGCCCGTTTGTTCCAGACCGGTATCATACCGCAGGCCAAACAATCACTTGATGCCACACGCGCCGCCTATCTCGTCAACCGGGTCGACTTTCTTAATCTCGTTCGCGCTCAAATCAGTCTCTACAACTTTGAAACTCAATACTGGCGCGCGGCGACCCGTGCTTACCAGGCACACGCCTCACTAGAGGCTGCGGTCGGAGAGGAAGTAAACGATGGGTAAGCTCAATGTTTTTCTTCTGTGCGTCGCGTTGGCCCTTGGGCTTGGCGTGGGCTACTGGTTCGCTAATGACGCCGTGGATGGCGATCACATTGCGATGTCCACGCAAAGCCAGCCCGAACAGGAACCACTCTTCTACCGTAATCCTATGAACCCCGAGATCACGTCACCTGTGCCAGCCCAGGATGATATGGGAATGGATTACGTGCCTGTTTATGCCGATGAAATGGGCGGCGCTGACCTTGTGCCGGGAACGGTTTCAATCGATCCGGTGACACTGCAAAACATGGGCGTAAGAACCGCGATGGTTGAACGTCGCTCAATTGCACATATTGTCCGGGCTCCTGGCCGCGTTGATTACGATGAAAAGCGATTGTCCATGGTGCATCCCAGGGTCGAGGGATGGGTAGAGACGCTCTATGTTGAACGTGTCGGCGATCAAATTGACGCGGATACCCCCCTGTTGGAAATTTATTCTCCTCAACTCGTTACGAGTCAGCAGGAATATCTACTGGCTCTGAATAATTTGGATGCCCAGCGCAAAAACACGCACCCAGATATTCGAAATGGCGCAGAGAGGCTGGCGACAAGTGCGCGTAGCCGCCTCGAATTTTTAGATGTCCCTGAACATCAAATCCGTGAGTTGGAGCGTACGCGCGCTGTTAAAAATGCTTTGCATATACACTCCCCTGCAGGCGGCGTTGTGCTGGCGATAAACGTGCGGGAAGGTCAGTTCGTAAACCCCGGCACCCCGCTTTTCAAAATCGCAGACCTTTCTAAGGTGTGGGTCATTGCCGACATCTACGAATACGAAATGCCGTGGGTGGATGTTGGTGCCAAGGCATCTATGAATGTGGAAAGCCTGCCAGGTCAGGTCTTTAAAGGGACGGTCAGTTATATTTACCCTTATCTCGAACCCCGCACCCGCACGGTCAAAGTGCGCATGGAGTTCGATAACCCTGACCTAGCTCTTAAGCCGGACACATATGCGACAGTTAAGTTGGAGTCCGTTCAATCTTTAGAGGCTGCTGTCGTTCCGAGCGAAGCGGTAATCCGCTCCGGCACGCGCAATGCTCTGTTTGTCGTAAAAAGCGAAGGTCAATTTGAGCCTCGTGTCGTCACTTTGGGAGTTGTTGCGGACGGCTTAATACAAATCCTGGATGGTGTTGAGCCGGGCGAAGAGGTCATCACGTCCGGCCAATTCCTAATAGACTCAGAGTCTAATCTCCGTGAGGCGCTTTCGAGAATGATGAGCGATGGGGAGGTGGCTGATGATTAAAAATCTGATTTCTGCCTCAGTGAAGAATCGTTTTCTAGTCATGCTCATGACCGCTTTAGTCGTTGTGGCTGGTGTGCTTGCGTTACGCAGCTTGCCACTTGACGCGATACCGGACCTTTCGGATGTGCAAGTCATAGTTCTAACCGAGTATCCGGGCCAAGCACCTCAAGTAGTCGAGGATCAGGTTACCTATCCTTTGACCACAGCTATGCTGAGCGTACCAAACGCTAAAGTCGTTCGTGGGTTTTCGTTTTTCGGTTTGTCTTTCGTCTACGTCATCTTTGAGGACGGTACGGATATCTACTGGGCGAGGTCCCGGGTTCTCGAATATCTTAACTTCGTCAGCAATCGCTTGCCGCGCGGTGTCTCCCCATCTTTAGGGCCTGACGCCACCGGTGTTGGGTGGATTTATCAATATGCATTGTTGGACAAAACCGGTGAATACGATCCGTCGCAGCTGCGCTCCATACAGGACTGGTACTTGCGTTATGGCCTGCAGACCGCTCCCGGTGTCGCCGAGGTGGCTTCCGTTGGTGGTTTCGTAAAGCAGTATCAGGTTGAGGTCGATCCCAATGCACTGGCGACCTATAAAATCCCGATTTCCAAGGTGCGCCAAGCCATTATGCGATCCAACCAAGACGTCGGAGGACGACTTATTGAAATCGCTGAACGTGAGTTCATGGTGCGTGGTCTTGGCTATATTGAATCTTTGCAAGACCTCGAAACCATCCCGCTCGGTGTGACTGAAACGGGCACGCCGCTACTTCTTCGCGACGTTGCTAATGTTCATCTCGGTCCGGAATTGCGTCGTGGTGCTGCTGATCTGAATGGAGAAGGTGAAGTCGCGGGTGGTGTAGTGATCATGCGCTATGGCGAAAATGCCCTAGCTACTATTCGTGGTGTGCGTGAAAAATTAACGGAGCTGAAAACTGGCCTACCACCGGGCGTTGAGGTTGTTGTCACTTATGACCGTGGTGATCTAATAGAACGAGCGATCGCTAATCTGCGCGATAGTTTGGTTCAAGAATTTATTATCGTGTCTCTGATTTGTGGGATTTTTCTGCTTCACCTGCGCTCAGCCCTTGTCGTCATCATATCTTTGCCTATTGGAATACTTGCTGCTTTCATCGTTATGAATCTGCAAGGCATCAATGCAAATATTATGTCGCTTGGCGGCATCGCTATCACCATCGGTACTATGGTGGACGGCGCCATCGTGATGATTGAAAATACACATAAGAAATTGGTGGCGGCTTCCGAAGGTTCGGACCAACCTTTGACATCGTCGGAACGCTGGGCCGCCGTGAGTGATGCAGCGCGCGAAGTTGGGCCAGCGCTTTTCTTCTCTCTACTCGTCATTACTGTCTCTTACATTGCGATCTTCGCTCTGCAAGGGCAGGAGGGCCGGTTGTTCCGACCGCTTGCCTTTACCAGCACTTATGCCATGGCAGCGGCGGCAGGATTGGCTGTCACACTAGTCCCCGTTCTTATGGGTTATCTCATACGGGGACGCATCCGAAGCGAACAGGAGAATCCCGTCAATCGATTCCTGCGGGCTCTGCACAGTCCAGCACTCGGAATTACAATTAGATACCCCTTCGTTACTCTTTTACTTGCTGCTGTGCTTCTTGGTGGGACGGTTTATCCGTTCTCTAAATTGGGATCAGAGTTCATGCCGCCCTTAGATGAGGGGGACATCCTTTACATGCCGACGACGTTCCCGGGTGTTTCTATTACTCAAGCTAAGCAGCTCATGCAGCAGACGGATCGCATTCTTAAGACCTTTCCAGAGGTAGAGTCCGTATTTGGCAAAGTAGGCCGCGCTGAAACAGCTACTGACCCGGCTCCTCTTTCTATGATGGAAACCGTTGTTCGCCTTAAGCCAAAAGAAGATTGGCCCGATCCGTCAAAAACGACCCGCGACCTTATGGGCGAAATGGACGCTGGCCTTCGTTTCCCCGGGCTCGCCAATACCTGGACGATGCCGATTAAGACCCGGATCGATATGCTCTCGACTGGCATCAAAACTCCCATCGGGATCAAAGTGTCAGGCCCAGACTTAAATGTTTTAGAGGACGTAGGGGGACAGATCGAAAGAGCGGTTAAACAGCTACCTGATACTCTTTCGGCATTTTCAGACCGGACAGCAGGTGGGTCTTACCTAGACATTGATATCGATCGCGAAGCTGCGGCCCGTTATGGCCTGTCTGTTGGTGATATTGGTGATGTGATTGCGACAGCTGTAGGCGGCATGAATGTGACTCAGACCGTGGAAGGGTTAGAGCGCTATCCAGTGAATCTTCGATACGCCCGGGAACTACGTGATACGCCGGAGGCTATCGGTCGCCTCCTGATTCCAACACCGACTGGTGCCCAAATTCCAATAGCTCAGGTTGCTGAAATTAAGCTCACACGCGGCCCACCCGGGATCAAAAGTGAGGGTGCGCGCCCCAACGCCTGGGTTTACGTCGATATCAAGGGGTCTGACATCGGTGGCTATGTCGCCAAGGCAAAAGCCGCTGTCGCTGAAAATGTGGACATCCCACCCGGCTATACCATCAACTGGTCTGGTCAGTTCGAATACATGGAGCGGGCGGCAGCAAGACTAAGAATTATGATCCCGTTGACACTGCTCGGAATTTTTCTTCTGCTCTATCTGAACTTTCGCAATGTCGCTGCCCCGCTTGTGGTCATGGTGACCGTTCCCTTCGGGCTCGTAGGCGGTGTGTGGACCGTATTCTGGTTGGGTTACAACCTGTCTGTCGCTGTGGCCGTTGGTTTCATTGCGCTTGCCGGTGTGTCAGCCGAAATTGGCGTGCTGGTACTTACCTTCATTGACCAAGAAGTTGCGCGTCGCCGCAGCCTATCACCATCTGACGATTCACTTAGCGCAGCTGATATATGGTCCGCCGTACAGAGCGGGACAGCGGAACGGCTCCGTCCGGTTGCCATGACATCAACGGCCACGATCGCTGGTTTGGTTCCAATTATGTGGGCAACCGGAACTGGATCGGATGTCATGCATCGTATTGCTGCACCCATGGTTGGCGGCATGGTCACCGTGTTGCTTTTGTCTCTTCTGGTGCTCCCGGTTGTGTATGGAACGGTACTTTTGCTGAAAGAGAAGATGTTGCATCGAACAATGGAGCCCGCAGCAGCAAGCATTAAGAAGTCTTGACCCTGGACCATGGTCTAGGCCCTACGCTTTGAAATGGAGAGGAGGATCGCATGACTATTACGATCGGAAAGCTGGCCAAAGCAGCGGGAGTGAAAATTGATACGATCCGATACTACGAACGGCAAGGTCTAATTGAACCTGCTCGGAGAACTGAAGCGGGTTATCGGCAGTTTGATCGTGATGCGATACGTCGCGTCATGTTTATTCGAACGGCTCAATCTGTAGGCTTTACGTTGAGTGAGATTATGAGGCTCATAAACTTTGATGGTTCCAGTCAAGCCACCGCCGCTGATGTGCTCAAAGCGACCGAAGCGAAGATTGAGGCTCATACAAAAAAAATGCAGGAACTACGAAAGCTCAAGAAAACTCTGATGCATATAGCCCAGCTTTGTCCAGGGGATGAAACGCCTGCTTCTGAGTGTCCCATCCTAGATTTCTTTTACCCAGATGACGCTACCTCTTTGCTCGCACTAAAGGAGATCGAAAATGACGCATGACCATAAGGATATGCAGTCACAGTCTGGTTCGACAGATGCTGATCGAAAGGAGCCCGATATGCTTGATCGTTTTGTTCGCCATTGGGGAGTCACCGCGATCATGATTGGAATCGTTGTCTTTTATCTTGTTACAGAGCATCGCGCTCATTTTTTTGGCGCTCTTCCATGGCTCATTTTGTTGGCATGCCCTTTTCTTCACATGTTCATGCACGGTGGCCCTGGTGGTCATGATAAAACTAAAGGTAACGACAGAGACGGAGGCCAATAATGGAACACGCCGCAATGCCCTCTTACGGTCTTTGGACTCTAGTCATTTTAAATTCGGTCATCTTTATCGCGTTTGCGTTTAGCTTTTTTAAGCCAAGGACGACGCGTGACTGGCGGTCCTTTGGCGCGTTCTCAGCTTTTATCGTCGCCTTGTTCGTTGAGATGTATGGATTTCCTCTGACTATTTTTCTCCTATCAGGTTGGCTTACGAGCCGGTATCCAGGAGTTGATTTCCTGTCTCATGAGAATGGTCACCTTTGGCATACGCTTCTCGGCTTTGAGGGGAATGCGCATTGGGACCCACTTCATATTGCTAGCATTGTGTTCATTGCTGGAGGCTTTGTGACCTTATCGGCAGCATGGCGCGTCTTATACCAAGCTCAAAGAGAGAGTCGTCTCGCAACGACCGGTTTGTATGCGCGGATGAGGCATCCTCAGTATGTTGGGTTCGTGCTGATTATGTTCGGGTTTCTGCTGCAATGGCCGACGTTGCCAACTGTCGTGATGTTCCCAATCCTCGTTGTTATGTACTGGAGGCTTGCGATACGCGAGGAAACGGAAGCGCGTAAAGAACACGGGCCAGACTATGACGTGTACGCCCGAAACGTTCCCGCCTTTATACCCAAATTTTACGGGCAGCCTTTCAACGCCGGGAGCATGCCCTGATGTCTGCAATTGAAAATACCCACGCCCATCATCAGCACTATGGTCATGGAAAGGGCCATGGAGAACAAAGACACGATGGCGGTCATAACCACACCCACAGGGTTCGAGGGTTTGCGGTGGCTGCAAGAAATGAAATGGAAACAAAAACATGACCTCACATAAGCATGGCGCAGCAAAAGCTGAAAACCATTCCAATTGTGCCCATCATGGCGATCACAAACTCAGTGGTGATCCTGTAAAAGGCGGAAAGTACGATAAGGTGCCGGAAGGATTTTCTGGAACGGTCTATACCTGTCCCATGCACCCAGAGGTTCGTCAGCCAAAAGCTGGGTCATGTCCTATCTGCGGTATGGGTCTTGAAGCCGAAACAGCATCGTTGATTGATGATGATGGGCCAAATCCAGAGTTGGTTGATTTCACTCGTCGTTTTTGGGTGGGCGCGGTTTTAACCATCCCGCTTCTTATTTTGACAATGTCACCCTTCGTTGGATTGACTGCCATCAGGGAATTTTTTGGTGAGCGCACAACGCTCTGGATTGAATTTGCTCTGGGAACACCTGTTATTCTCTGGTCAGGCTGGCCGTTTTTTGTGCGCGGGTTTCAGTCTTTCCGTAGCATGCATTTAAATATGTTCAGCTTAATCGCCATGGGTACGGGAGCAGCTTATCTTTTCAGTATCGTTGCAGTACTGATACCCGATATTTTCCCCGACGGGTTCCGTGATGCCGAAGGCCATGTCGGTGTGTATTTTGAAGCCGCCGCCGTTATTATAACGCTGGTTCTTCTGGGCCAGATTATGGAGCTGCGTGCGCGTGAACGCACAGGCTCGGCTATTAAAGCATTACTCGATATGGCACCAAAAACTGCCCGCGTGATCCACGAGGACGGTACAGAAGAAGAAATCCCGCTTGAGGATGTACAAGTTGGTGACAAGTTACGTGTGCGCCCAGGCGATAAAGTGCCGGTGGATGGCAAGGTGCTTGAAGGGCGTTCGTCGGTAGATGAATCGATGATCTCTGGAGAGCCGGTGCCGGTTGAAAAGGTCGCTGAGGATGCTGTCACTGGAGCCACAATCAACGGTACAGGCAGCCTGATCATTGAAGCCACGCGGGTGGGCGCGGATACCATGCTCTCTCAAATCGTCGAGATGGTTGCGGGTGCACAGAGATCGCGTGCGCCAATCCAGAAATATGCCGATATGGTTGCTGGGTATTTTGTGCCTGTAGTGATTATTGTTGCCATTTTATCCTTCATTGGCTGGGCGCTCTGGGGGCCAGACCCAGCACTATCTTACGGTCTAGTTGCTGCCGTGGCGGTGTTGATTATCGCTTGCCCTTGTGCGCTTGGACTTGCAACGCCGATGTCGATCATGACTGCAACGGGGCGCGGCGCAAAGGCCGGTGTTCTGATTAAGAATGCCGAGGCGCTAGAGCGTTTTGAAAAAGTAGACATACTGATCGTCGATAAAACAGGCACGCTAACTGAAGGAAAGCCTAAATTGGTGGGCGTACTTCCCGAAGATGGTCATGAAGAGGCTGAGGTACTTCATCTTGCCGCCTCACTTGAGCGCGGCTCGGAGCATCCTCTGGCTGAGGCTATTGTGCGAGGTGCAGAAGAACGCGGCGTTGAGATGGCGGAGGCTACGGAATTTGAAGCCATAACCGGCAAGGGCGTGAAAGGTGTGGTGGATAGCCATGCCGTGGCGCTGGGCAATGCAGCGCTTATCTCCGATATGGGGCTGGAGAGCGGTGCACTGGTTGAAACGGCTAATACAAGGCGTGATGAAGGCGAAACCGTGATGTTCGTCGTGCTTGATGGCGCGATTGCCGGACTGGTCTGCGTGGCCGATCCGGTGAAAGAAACAACGCCTGCTGCTTTAAAAGCGCTACATGATCTGGGTTTTAGGATTATCATGGCGACCGGCGATAATGAACGCACGGCAAAGGCCGTGGCCGCAAGGTTGGGCATTGATGAAATTCGTGCCGATGTTCTGCCTGAAGACAAAGCCAAAATTATCAAGGAGCTTCAGGCTCAAGGCTTGAAAGTCGCTATGGCCGGTGACGGGGTGAATGATGCTCCTGCACTCGCACAGGCCGATGTTGGGATTGCGATGGGAACCGGCGCGGATGTTGCGATTGAAAGCGCAGGGTTTACGCTGATTAAAGGCAATCTTGACGGTATTGTGCGTGCTCGTCGCCTCGTGCGTGCAACTATGCGTAATATTCGGCAGAACTTGTTCTTTGCGCTGATCTATAATGCCGCCGGTGTGCCTGTGGCGGCAGGGCTTTTATTCCCTGCGTTTGGAATATTGATTAGTCCGATGTTCGCTGCTTTTGCGATGAGTGCATCCTCAATCTCGGTGGTGATGAATGCGCTGCGCTTGCGGCGGGTGAAGATTTAATAGAGGTAAAAAGTAAAATGGACAGCCTCAGTTGTCGGTATCGGCAGGCGCTGCCTTCACTGTCCTTAGTCCTGCATTTGGGGTGGTATTCGTGTCCCTCAGCACTGTCATCTGCGCTGTCAATGCACGGCTTCTAAAACTAGATCGCTAAATAAAGGAGATCGACATGGCTCAGTTTCTTGGAGACATCGCTTTTGCTCTATGGACCGCTTTATTTGTAGGCGGCTTGATCGCTTGGCACGTGGGGTCAAAAGAAGCCGCAGGGCTGATTAAGACGGCAGCGACAATCATGATTGTTATGAGTATTGGTGGTGGCGCCTGCACCAGCTACTTCTGGTTTCAGTATCAACGTGCTGGTGAGTTCGATACAGCATACCCCTCGATGATGAGGGCGACGGACGACACATCCATGCGGCAACTGATGCGTATGAGAACAGAAGGCGAAATGCCGATGGAACAAATGCGTAGCGATGGCATGCAAGGTCGCCCGATGACGCGATCGCCTGCCGAGGAATCATTAACTCCAGAGCAGCAAGAACTGCTCAAAGATCCAAATAAACACCCCATGTAAGACGCTTAGAAAGTGCAACGAAGTAAGCTAACCATAAGGATCGTGATACATGGCAAACTCTAACAAGCAGCCATTAATGGAGGTCACATTGAATCCTCTAAGTACCTTCAAAGATATTAATGATTGATTCAGTATCAATTCTTACGAACGGGCGGGCGAACGCGCCGTGACAAAGCGTTACTTTGTCACGGTTATACTCGTCATGTTTCTTTGGGCGATTTGTTTCCCTTTAATATCAGTGGGAATCAACGATGCCCCACATCTGACATTCGCCAGCTTGCGCGCGATTTTAGCTGGAGCAACGCTCCTATTTATTGCGTTTTGCCTTAATAGACCCATGCCAAGAGGTAGACAGGTTTGGACGATCATCATCTCTATCGGCCTTGGGGCAACCACACTAGGTTTCTTCGGGATGTTTCATGCCGCCGAATTCGTTACCCCAGGCCTCGCGACAGTTATCGCCAATACACAACCCCTTCTGGCCGCTTTCTTGGCTTACTTGTTCCTTGGAGAAGTTCTTGAGGGGCGCGGCAAGGTTGGTTTGCTATTAGGTTTTATTGGGATCGTAATCATTACCCTTCCGAGTTTTGGTGCTGCTGGGCGTCCCGATCAATTACTTGGCATCGCCTACATTGTGCTGGCTGCATGCGGTATCACGGTCAGTAATGTCCTCATCAGACGCCTGGGAAATCGTGCAGACCCTTTAGTGGCTATGGGTTGGCAGATGGTGATTGGGAGCATCCCGCTCGGTTTACTTGCACTTTCAACAGAAAATCCAACTGATCTCGTTTGGTCGACTCGGTTCACTCTTAGTCTTGTATCGCTCAGTTTTGCTGGCACAGCACTTGTCTACTGGCTTTGGTCGGCCATCCTACAAGACGTTGAATTGAACCGTGCGAATGCCTTTAGCTTCTTAATTCCAATCTTCGGTCTATCGATGGGCTTAATTTTCTTCAATGAAAGCCTGGGGTGGATTCAAGTCGGCGGCATCACTTTAAGCTTAGCGGGCATCTACCTCGTTAACAGTTCAAGTTCACCAGAGATGCGCGCGCCTGGTTCTTAAAGATCAAACCTCAACACTGGAGAGAAAGAATACACTATGGAAGACGACTATGAAAAAAACAGCCTAACGCTCATCGGTGCGGTTTCCATGGGAACGGGTGTCATGATTGGTGCTGGCATATTTGCTTTAACGGGGCAGGTTGCAGAGCTTGCAGGGCCATTATTCCCGCTGTCTTTTCTCGCAGCTGCAATCGTCTGCGGGTTTAGCGCATATTCCTATGTAAAAATGTCTAATTCTTTTCCGTCCGCTGGTGGAATTGGAATGTACCTTCTGAAGGCTTATGGGCCTGGAACCATGACCGGTGCCTGTGCTCTTCTTATGGCGTTCTCGATGGTTATCAATGAGAGCCTGGTTGCGCGGACCTTCGGCACCTACACCCTTCAGCTATTTAATATAGAAAGCTCAAGCGCGCTGGTTCCTGCGCTTGGTGTTGGTTTGATTATCTTTGCTTTTTTGATCAATATTTCCGGGAATAGCTTGCTTGGCGGCTTTTCATTGGCGATGGCCATACTCAAGATTGGCGGCATTGCAATGTTGGCGATTGTCGGTCTGTCTGTGTCAGGTTTTTCGTTCGAAGCTGGCAGTAGTGGAACATCAGAAACCGGCTTTAGCGGATTTATCGCATCTATTGCGCTATCAATCCTTGCCTACAAAGGCTTTACCACGATCACCAACAGTGGGTCTGAGCTGGTTAACCCGAGCCGTAACGTTGGTCGTGCGATCATCTTTTCAATACTGATTTGTGTGGTCATCTACATGTTAGTCGCTTACGCAGTAGGCTCCAGCCTAACCCTTGAAGAAATCATTCAGTCTAAAGATTTCGCTTTAGCAGAAGCGGCAAAGCCAGCTTTCGGACAATATGGCGTTATCGCTACAGTAATTCTTGCGATCATCGCAACAGCCTCTGGTTTGCTTGCAAGTGTGTTTGCTGTGTCGCGGATGCTGGCCATGCTTACCGATATGAAACTCATACCTCACAGCCATTTCGGTATGACCGGGCGCATTCAGAAACATACGCTAGTGTACACGGTCGTCGCTGCCGCTTTTCTAACGATATTCTTCGACCTCAGTCGCATCGCGTCTCTAGGAGCGATTTTTTATCTTGTGATGGATATCGCTATCCACTGGGGAATTTTGAAATATTTGCGAGAAGAAACAAAGTCCAGTTCTCTGATATTGATAATTGCAATTATTCTCGACACTGCCGTGCTCAGTACATTTATAGCACTTAAGGCCGTTTCTGATCCGCTAATCATCTACGTGGCAGTTATAGGTTTAATCTTGGTTTTTGTCGGAGAATGGTTGTTCTTGCGAAATAAAGACCTGACTCAGGAAGAAGTGGAACACGATAAGCATTGAGTAGAGGTGGAATTCTTTTCGCAATTTGGATGGAGAACCTCAGATGTTTTACGCTGTGCTACTAAGCGCTAGCCTTATGGTTCTCACGTCTATGATTCACTTCAGCACCTTGAAGTGGATGTGTGAGAAAATTCCCAACACAGCGTGGTCGTCCAACGTAATGACGTTCTGGATCGTTGCAGGAGTCTTTATTGTGCATATGGTCGAGATCGTTCTCTATGCATTGGCTTATTGGTTCTCAGAACAGATCCTTCAGATAGGGTCGCTAAGGGGACTAGAAGCCCATGCCCCTTATGACTATCTGTATTATTCAGCAGTAACTTTTACATCTCTTGGTATTGGAGATATTTTCCCTTCCGGTCACATTCGTTTCCTCACGGGTGTTGAGGCGTTAAATGGCCTTATTCTTATCGCAGGGTCCGCGTCTTTCATATACTTCGCGATTTCCAAACTGTGGAAATGGGAAAAGAAGTAGATGGCTGAAGTTCAGGCAACCTCTGATGTCTAAAAGATTCAGAATACGTAAAATATTCTAATGTGTTTGGATTTACATTCACGCACTTCAATAGTTGCGTGAACGATATTTGGATCATTTGGAATGCGTTCGCGATAATATTACCTGTGGTGGTCGACCTGTTCGGTGGTCTTCTCAATCGACAGTGAAAATCTCGCCAATATATATGCGGCTTGCGGAAACACTGTGGAAGCAGACGTGCGGGATGGAGAAATTCATGGAACTTGTAAGCCGCAATACAAACTCCCCATCACCTTGGTTGATCAATAATTGGAGCGAGCGACCACTCGCATAATAACCTAGTATTCGTGCTGATCTTTGCAGCGATGGACCTCAATTGTAACGTGATCGAGGTCGATTTCTTGACAGACTAGTTCTTTGTAGTGGGTTGGCGTTTCTGGGTTGGAGGCGATAATCGCCACTGTTGCTGCGGTAACGCCCGGCCCAATAGACCACACGTGAAGGTCAGTTATGCGCGCATCAGATTCGGTTTCTATTATTTTCTTTACCTTATCAGAGACTTCTGGCGAAGCTTGACGGTCCAATAAGACAGCGCTGCTGTCTTTTAGTAGACCGTACGACCAGCGAACGATCAAAGCTGCGCCGACCAGACCCATAACGGGGTCCATCCATGCCAAACCAGCAAGTTTGCCCAACAACAGCGCCACAATGGCCAGTACTGAGGTTAAGGCATCTGCAATAACGTGAAGGTATGCCGCTTTCAGATTGTGGTCGTGATGATGATGGCCATGACCTGCATGATGGTGGTCGCCGTCTTGGCCGGGCGGAATGAGCACAAGAGCACTGACGACGTTTACGAACAATCCGATAACGGCAACAATTATCGCCTGATCAAACGCAATGGTGGTTGGAGAAATGAGCCTTTGAACACTTTCCCACGCCATCAAAAAAGCAAACGCGGCCAGGAGAACTGCGCTAGCAAAGCCTGCTAACGAGTTCACTTTCCCTGTTCCATAACTGAATCTAGGGTCATTGGCCTGCTTGCGTGCGTAGACATAGGCAAAGGCCGCGATACAGAGAGCAGACGCATGCGAAGCCATATGAAGGCCATCCGCCAGGAGGGCCATCGACCCATACTTTAGCCCTGCCCATATCTCCACAACCATGGTCACCGCTGTCAGCGCGATCACGATCCAGGTTCTTGTCTCGCCGGGCTTGCGTTGATCTTGTCCAAAGGTGTGGTCGTGGGCCCAGTGATCTTGCGCTTCGGTATGCATTACAACTCCAATTGCTTTATAACTACGGTCTGGTCTGGCTAAAACTCGACAAGAATTCTAGCCAGTTTCATCTTCAAGTTTGGCGGAATGACATTCGCCGGGTGAATGGCAGTGAGGAATTATCACGTCCATGATTTCAAAATTTGCGTTCTCACTCATTGTTATTAACTTCTGTTTAGCTATCCCGGTGACAGCACATGTGGTCATTGATCAATCAACGGCTCCGACAGGAATCAACACGTTTATAAGTTTCCGGGTCATACATGGATGTGACGGATCACCCACGACCGGCCTAAAAGTTCTGTTGCCAGAGGGCATTAGTTACGTCGTGCCACAATTTAAACCCGGGTGGACATTCGACCGGACCCAAATGAAAACTGAAGAAGCTCAACTCGAAATCTCCTGGCAAGGAGGGCCGATCCCGTCGGATATGTACGACCGTTTCGAAATTGAGACACGATTCGTGGATGAGCCCGGCTCACTTCTTTCTTTCAAAGTTGTTCAGCACTGCAAAGTCGGAGAAATTCGCTACGTCGATATTCATGAACAAAATTCCTTACCTTGGGAAACCCCAAATCCTGCCCCAAGTATTCGGCTTACCTCACCAAAATAGAGTTTGTTGTAGGCCGCTGACGGGCTCACTTCATATGCCGCACATAAATCTCCTCTATCTCAGTGTGGCTCACGGTCGAAGGGTCGATTTGTTCGACCATTGTTCCAGCGCGCATAATCCCGATACGGGTCGCTATTTGTTTGGCTCTGAAAATGTCATGGGTCGCCATCAAAATGGCTGTACCTCGATTTCTCATATCAAGAAGGAGTTGAGCAAATTCGTTACTGGCTTTGGGGTCGAGACCTGAAAACGGCTCATCTAAAAGTAATGCTTTTGCTTGTTTGGCCATCGCTATAGCGATCCCTGTCTTTTGCCTCATTCCCTTGGAGTACTTGCCAATTTTCCGGTCCGCCGCATCTTCCTGCAGACCAGCGTTTTGAAGAATTTTCCGAAGCTCAATCTCTGAATATGATTTTCCACCGAGCTTGGAGAAATAACGCAAATTCTCCAGGCCAGTGAGTTCAGGGTAAAGCATCACTAGATCGGGAATATAGGCCAGGGAGTCTTTGGTTTCTAAGGGATAGTCCGCGACATTCATCTCATTGATTAATGCACCACCACTGCTTGGGTCAACAAACCCAAGAAACAAATTCATCGTCGTTGATTTGCCCGCTCCGTTTGACCCAAGCAACACAAATATTTCGCCTGGCTGGATGTTAAGGGTCAACTTTGAAAGCGCGTCAAGAGACCCGTAACTTTTCGACAAGGCTTCTGTTCTCAACATAATTTCTATCCGTCTTGGATTACGTTTTTATGGCTGCTTTTTGAAGAGTGGGGTGGCTGCAGTCAGCCACCCCAAATCTGATCGTAAAACCTATTCCATACGCTTTAGTTCGGCATATTCACCGCTTGTATGGAGCGTAATAGTTACGTCTGCGTCCGTGCGGTTGCGCCAAAACCAACCGTGATACCCGTCGAACTCTGCTGTGAATTGACCTTCATCTGCCATGGCACCTCGACCTCTTTTATAGGCAGCGTTTTGGCCGTTTGCATGTGCATGGAGGTCGAAGTTCACTTTGTCGGTTGCGGTCCACATATAGTTCGCGGTCGCACCCTTGTTCATTTTCAATTTTATTTCAGCGCTCTGCCCCGGCGCTAGTGTGGCAGACATCTCGTCTTCAAATTCAGAATGCGCCGCAGCCGAACTTATAAAGAATTGCCCTATTATATCGCCAAGACTTGAGCGTTGATCAGATGACGGGCTTGGGGCTGTCTGTTGATCAAGCAGCCGGTCTGCTTCGGCTTCTTCGGCTAACTGCACCTTGATTTCACCCATCTGTGCTAAGCCCAATACACGCCCAACACCCGTTGGATCAATGGCATATTCAGACGGTAAGACGACGGTGATTAATATGACCGCAGCGGCCAATATGGCCAGCACTGTAGAGCGAATGAGCTGCTTGGTTGATGGCAGTTCTGCGCGAGTCGGAAGATCAGTATTGTACATGTGATATTTCCTTATTTGGGATTAAGACAAAACATATCCGGTGATTTGATAACCAATCAGCACAAAGCCAGCGGTCATCAAAACAACGTTTGCGGTATAGGCATGGCGAAGAAAGCTGGATGTGCGACGCCAATACCCCATAAGAATGAGAATTCCGGTAAGGGCCAACAGCTGCCCGAGTTCAACACCGACATTGAAAGCAATTAAGTTGGGCAACAAGCCATCGGGCGCTATATCGTACTCAATCAGTTTTGTTGCCAGACCAAAACCATGGAAAAAACCGAAGATTAGAGTTGCTAGTCGAGTATCTGGCTGAAATCCGAACCATCTTTGATAAGCACCCAAATTATCGAGTGCCTTGTAAACGACAGACAGCCCGATAATGGCATCGATAATGTAACTGTTTATTCCAGTGTCAAAAAAGACGCCGAACAACATTGTCGTCGAATGCCCGAGGGCAAAAAGACTCACGTAAATGGCGACGTGCTTCATGCGGTAGACGAAAAAGACAACGCCAAGCAGAAAAAGAATATGATCGTACCCAGTCACCATGTGCTTGGCTCCGAGGTAGGTGAAGGGCATTAAATGGATGCCGGTTATTTCAAGAATATAACCTTTGTCACCCTCAGTGACCGCGTGTGCAAATGCCGGATGAGTTGACAGCATTGCGGCCAAGACCAGCGGAATTATCCAAAGGTTTCGAACGTTTAGTATTCCCATAAAACCTGCTCCAAGCTCTAGGTTAGGAGAGAAAGTCACGAATGCCTGTATCGCAGACCGGCACGATTGCACCGATCTACGGTACAAACCTGTACTTGCTTATTCGGCTGACGCTTTCTGCTGGCTTGGCTCACCAGCAGCTTGTTCCGGGTTCCACTCCCACGGATATTGAGGCTTTGGTGGCTGACGCGTAACGAGAAAAGGGGCTGGCGTTGCGGTGGCTGTCATGAACTTCCAGGCCTGTTCTTTGAAGTCAGGGGCGTTCACATTCAGTTCCGCCTCGGGCATATCAACGTACGGGTCACGCTCTCCGTTTTCGCAAATGTTGATGGACTGGAAATGCACAACCTTGTTCACTTCTTTCGGCAATCCAACACGGAAACGAAATGACCGGTACATATTATTTGGCACCGATTCTTTTGGGTTTTTCCAGATAATGGTGTCGACAACTTCGCTAACCATAATCCCGCCTTCTCCACGGAATGGCTCATCTAGCTTACGCATCTGGTACTCAATTTCCCAGTCGGGGTCGTGGTGGGCACTTGCGCTTACAATCGAGTCAGGAATTTTGATTCTCACTTCATTAACCGGCGATCCTTTACAGCCATGGGTAATAAGAAGCTCAGTTTCATGCCGGTAGCCTGCATAACCTTCGAAAGATGTTAATGAATTGTGAGCGATAGCTTCTGCCGAAAGCACAGCTAACGCAGTGCCAATAACGGCAGCAGTTGTTGAGAATATTTTGGTCATACTGGACCTCTCTTTTGTTGATAATTGATACACAAACCACTCTCTGAGGTGACCTTCAGTGAATTGATCACTGACAAACCCGACAGCTTGGTTTAAATTCGGTTCACTAAAAGACGTAAGATAAGTGGATTAGTAAAGCCGCAGCAGCGCTGGCAATTTCGGAGCGTAATGCTGGCTGATGCGGAAGTGTCTCTGATTGATCAGAGACTAGCTTAAGCAGTAAATTTCGGCGGCTTAAGCAATGGAGGACTCAACCTATATTCGGGTTGGTGAACCACGATGATCTCCATAGCCCCGGGCATAAGTTGGGGGGGCTCGTGTAGAGATGAGGGCTGAACTACATCAACCAAGTGCACGTGATGACCTAGGCCATTCGGCATTTGTTGATCAGTCTGAGATATATTGGATTGTGGAGCTTTGTCTCTATCTAGTAAGGCACGTGACAGGTGTGACGTTTCGTGTTCGTTTTCATCAGCAGATGTGAATAGGCTAGAAGCAGCATGGTGATCATCTGGCCCATGCCACGTTCCGCCTAAGTGCGTATGATAGTGATCAACTTCAAACCCAAACCAACCCGGCAACACATCGCTTATCGGTGCATAAAGAAAGCTTAGGCACACGAGTATCGCTGTAATTTTAAAACAAGCTCTGCGGCTGACCATGATTTTATGCTTGGATATGCCCATATGGACAGTATCCCTAGTTCTGATGCTTATATCAATAGCTGCTGACCTGAGTGCTATGATGTCGGGCCCAATCAGAGTTCCGGTATCCACTAAGTCTGTAAACAGCGGGCAAGTCTACAAGTCTGGTTGTGAGTTTAGTTGTTGCCCATTCAGTGGTTTACGCGACTGCTACTTTTCAAGAACAGGTTTGCATCATTCTATTTCAATGGGAAAATCAAAACTAACGAAACTGAAGGCGAGGAGTGAGCATGTCAGGTTTTGACAGACTAGTACGGCGCAAGTTTTTATTAGGAGCTGCCACTGTTGCCGCGATAGGAGCATCCTCCCTGAAAGCGGCGATTTCTTCTGATCGTCAGGCAATTGATTTCGCTGACCCGGATGATGGATTACGGGCGAACGTCAAATTACGTGGTTCGCTCGCAAATGAATGGGTTTGGCGGCATTATTGGGGAGATGTTCTAGCCGTGCTTCCTGAAGGAGCGC